>NZ_JAWZSQ010000021.1:0-106776 GCF_034096925.1 Patulibacter defluvii | reverse complement strand
GGCGGCGACCCCCGGCGAGGCGTCGGCCGCGACCATCGCCGCGGCCGCCGCCGTCAGCGCCTCGTCATCCTCGCGCGCGCGGGCCGCGGTCGCCGCCAGCGCCGCGACCGCCCGCCGGTCGACCGCCTCGAGCCCGGCCAGCGCCGCCCGCACCCGGCCGCGGGGACCGGTCGGGTTGGAGCCGTCGTCCCGCCACCGCAGCCCGTGGGCGGCGCACCAGGCGCCGGCGTCGGCGCGGGTGGCGCCGATCGCCAGCAGCGGCCGCCGCAGCCGCCGCTCGCCGTCGCGGACCGGCATCGCGGCCAGCGCCCGCGTGCCCGGCGACGAGATCGCCCGCAGCAGCACCGTCTCCGCCTGGTCGCTGGCGGTGTGGCCGAGCAGCACCTCGGCCGCCGGATCCCAGCGGTCGGCGGCGGCCCGCAGCGCCCGCCAGCGCGCCTCGCGGGCCCAGACCGCGGGCGAGCCGCCGAGGTCGTCCGGCGGGGACAGCCGGACCGCCCGCAGCGCCGTCCCCAGCCGCGCGGCCGCCGCGGCGGCGTGGGCGGCGTCGCGATCGGCCGCCGTCCCCCGCAGCCCGTGGTGGACGTGGACGGCCAGCACCGCCTTCGCGCCGGCGACGCGGACGGCCAGGTCGAGCAGGCAGAGCGAGTCGCGCCCGCCCGAGCAGGCGACGACGACCGGCGCGCCGGCGGCGACCTCGCCCGACGCCGCGAGCCGGGCCAGCAGGTCCCGCTGCTCCCCCACGCCCCTAGGGCTCCGGCGGCTGGCGGGCGAGCGAGAGCGCGGTCGGATCGCGGAAGCCCTTCAGCCGGACCTCGCCGATCGGCTCGAACTCCAGGTGCGGCCCGCCGGCCGCGACGATCGGCTCGGTCACCAGCACCTCGCCGCCGGCGGCGCGGGCGACCACCCGCGCGGCCATGTTGACCTCGCGCCCGAAGTAGTCGCCGTCCCGGAACAGCACCTCGCCGGCGTGGATCCCGATCCGCGGCCGCGGCTCGTCGGGGTGGAGGATCTGGAACCCGACCGCCCAGTCGACCAGCGCCGCCGGGTCGTCGCCGATCACCATCACCTCGTCGCCGATCGTCTTCAGGATCCGGGCGTCGTCCGGCAGCGACATCTCGACCGCGTCGACCAACCGCTCGACCGCCTCGACCGCCTCCTCGTCGCCCTGGTCCTCGGTCAGGCGGGTGTAGCCGGCGAGGTCGGCGAAGGCGATCGCCACCCGCAGCCGGCCGAGGCCCAGCAGCGAGTCCTCGTCGAGCGCCTGCTCGACCAGGCTGACCGCGTCCTGCTCGATGAACCAGTGCAGCGAGCGGCGGTGGACGTGGCGGATGATCGGATCGGCCAGCGGCAGCACGTCGCGGGCCAGGCCGCCGAGGCTGCCGGCTGTCTCCAGCAGCGTCCCCGCCTGGCGGACGGCCGGGTCGCGGACGTAGAGCCGGAACATCCGCACCTCGGCGTCGGCCACCCGGCCCAGCGCCTGGCCGTAGACCCGCGCCAGCTGCAGCAGCGCGATCAGCGGGAAGCCCGCGTCGAGCGCCGCCGCGGCGTGGCGGAAGAGGTCGACGTCCTGCTCGCTCATGTGCTCGATCGACTCGTCGCTGAAGCCGAACGCCTCGGCGATCCGCCGCACCAGCGCCACCTGCAGCCCGGTCTCGCGCGCGACGTCGTCCGGCGTCACCCGCGAGGTCGACGGGGTCACGACCGCGGTCAGGTAGTCGAAGGCCAGCTCGCTGCGCTCGGTGACGGCGGCGATCTCGCTCAGCGAGCGGCCCTTCGCCCGCAGCCGCTGGACGATCCGGGCGTGGTTGAGCGACGAGGTCGTCCAGCCGCCGTCCTCGTCGAGCGGGATCAGCGCCAGGTCGGCCCAGCGGCGCAGCGTGCTCTCCGAGACGCCGACCAGCTCGGCCACCCGGGCGCGCGTCAACGGCAGCGGATCCGGCAGGTCGACACGGGGCTGGCCGCTGTGGCGGCGAGACCTCGAAGGGTCCCGCCGCCGGCGGGCGTCACGGCCCGCTCCGTCGGCCATCGGCGCTCGTCCCGACTGGGGGCGGCGCCTCGCGGATGGCGAACCATCCACGCTCTGGCCTGGGGTCGTATCCGGTCCCTCAGTCATAGCGGCTGGAGCGCCACGGCGTCAAGGGTCGCGGGGTCGTCGGCATCGCGCTCAGCCGACCAGGTGCGGGTAGTCGGCCGCCACCAGCCGCTCGTAGATCTCGGTCGTCCGCTCGCGCAGCGGGATCACCGCCAGCGCGGCCTTGGCGTCGCCCGAGACCCGGATCCGGCGGCGGGCGACGGCCAGCACCAGCGGCTCGAGCCCGTGCAGGTAGCGGTTGAGGACGTCGGCCGACATCGCGAAGCGGACCGCCACCGGCCACCGCTGCTCGCGGCTGGTCGGCCACTGCCACTCGCCGGCCACGGGCGACCCGGGCGGCAGGCTGCGGGCCTGGAGCAGCAGGTCGGCGTCGGTGATCCGCAGCTCGTGCGCGACCCGCAGCTGGGCCAGCCGCGGAGCCAGCGCCTCGTCGGCCTGCATCTCGCGGAAGAGCCGGTCGAGGACCTCGCGCAGCTCGTCGGACGATCGGAACGGGCCGGGCACGATCGGGGCCGCGGTCAGCGCGGATCCGCCGGGCCCGGGCCCTCGACCCGGGCCAACCGGGCCTCGAGCTCGTCGACCCGGGCGGCCAGCTGCCGCAGGTCGTCGACGCTCGCCGGGCGCGCGTCGTCGAGCGAGCGCCCGAGCCGGCCGACCGCCTGCTGGACCTCGCCGGCCAGCTGACCGGCGCCGGCGGTCCCGGCGCTGCTCAGGTCCTCCAGGGTCCCGCGCACGCGGGTGACCACCTGGCTGAGCTCGTCGGCCAGGTCCTGGGCGCGCTCCTGTGCACGCGCGCGCGTGGTGCGCGTGGAGTCGGCCGTCACGGCCAGCGCCTGGTCGACGGCGCGGCGAACGGCCTCGACCCGTGCGCGGCGGCGGTCGCCATCGTCGTCGTCGGGCGGGGTGGCGGTGTCCACGTCCACGGGCGGCAGTCTACCCGCGGCCGGAAGCCACGCCGACGGCCGCCCGCCCTATCCTCGCCGCCGTGACCCGCCTGCCGGAGATGCTCCACCTCGTCAACCCGGTCGCCCCGCGCGCGATCCTGGTCGGGGACCCGGGGCGCGCGCTCGAGCTGGCCCAGGCGCTGCTGGAGCGGCCGCTGATGAGCAACCACCAGCGGGGCCTGTGGGGCTACACCGGCCGCGCCGCCGACGGCGAGCCGCTGACGATCCAGTCGACCGGCACCGGCGGGGCCAGCGCGGTCGCCGTCGTCCGCGAGCTGGCCGAGGCCGGCGTCCGGCGCGTGGTCCGGGCCGGCTCGGCGATCGCGATCGGCCCCGACCCGGCCGCGGCCGGCGAGCTGCGGACGGTCGCCTTCGCGATCCCCGGCGACGGCGCCAGCCGGACGCTCGGGGGGCGGACGCCGATCCGGCCCGACGCGGCGCTGACCGCCCGCCTGCGCGAGCACGCCCCGACCGCGGTCGGGGTCCTGAGCGTCGACGTGCTGCCGCAGGACGGCGGCGAGACCCCCGAGGCGCCCGACGACGTCGGCGCGCTCGACCGCCAGACGGCCGCGCTGCTGCTGGCCGCCGAGCGGTTCGGGGTGGTGGCGGCGGCGATCGTCGCCTTCCCGCACCTGGACGGGGACGAGGAGCGCCGGACCGCCTGGTGGCGCGCGGTCGGGACGGCCGCGGGGGCCGCCCTGACCTAGGCCTTCTTCAGGTCCTTCAGCGACGCCTCGATCCGGTCGAGCTGCTCGGACAGCGCCGCGATCCGCGGGTCGCTGCCGCCGAGCCCGGCCAGCCGGTCGTCGAGCCGGTCGACCGCGTCCTCGATCGACTCGAGCCGCTGGGAGACGTTGCGAACCCGCCGCGTCAGCCGCTCGATGTCGGCGGCGGAGGGGACGTTGAGCGCGCCGAACGCGGCCTCCTGGGCCTGGGTCGCGCGCTCGCGGACCTCCATCGCGCGCTGGACCGCGCCGGTCACCAGCGGGCTGTTCAGCAGCTCCTGGGCGAGCTTCCCGATCGTGTCCTCGCTGGCGCCCTTGACGCGCTCGCGCAGATCCTTGCTCATGTCGGCCGAGTCCTCGCTCATGGATTGCCCTCCGGCATTCGTGGACGGTGCGTCCCGAGGGGCCGGCGACGCAGCCGCACCCTACCGCCGTTCGGACGCTCGCGCGGGGGCCCCGACGATGTGCTCCGGTCATCGCCGGCGCGGGCCCGACTGGACCTCCGTACCATTCTTTGCAACTCCCCTGTCCACGCGTCTCTGCGGCTCCGATACCCGTGGTAGTGTGGCGCGATCGGTGTACCGGGGTGGGCTCGCGGCCACCGATCTGAGGGAGATTTCTGAGATCTGATGACGCTGTCGACGCGTAAGCTTCTGGTCGGACTGTCCGCCGCGGGGGCGGTGGCCACCGGGTTCGGTGCCACCGTGCACCAGGCCTCGGCCGAGTCCCGGACCCTGAGCGTCACCCTCGCGGGTGGCCGGGTGGTCCAGGTGACGGTGGACGTGCCGCCGGGCACCCCGATCGACCAGATCCCGCTGCCCGATCTCGGGGCTCCGGTGATCCGCGTCTCGGACGCGTCACCGCAGCTGCAGTCGGCGCCGCCGACCCCGACGGCCGGCACCACCACCTCGACGCCGCAGACCACGCCGACCGTCCCGCAGGGCGAGAGCGCGGCCCGCCGCGACGGTGGCGGCGACGACAGCGGCGGTGACGGGCGCGAGGCCGCGCGTCGCGCCAACGACGCCGACCAGCGCCGTCAGAAGGCGGCCGAGCAGGCGGCGAAGGACAAGACCGACGGCAAGAAGGTCACGCGCTCGTCGGGCGACGACAGCGGTGACGGGGCCGACGGCGCGACTCGTGACGAGGGTGGTGCGCCGACCCCGGCCGATCCGACCTTCTCCGAGGCGATCCCGGGTGCGGCGCCGATCGGGGTGCCGAACTTCTTCATCGACAAGTTCCGGATCCCGCCGTTCCTGCTGCCGATCTACCAGGCGGCGGGCACCCAGTACGGGGTCCGCTGGGAGATCCTGGCCGCGATCAACGAGATCGAGACCGACTTCGGGCGCAACCTGAGCGTGTCCTCGGCGGGTGCGTTGGGGTGGATGCAGTTCATGCCGGCCACGTGGAAGATGTACGGGGTCGACGCGAACGGTGACGGCAAGCAGGATCCGTACAACCCGGTCGACGCGATCTTCGCCGCTGCGCGCTACCTCCGTGCCGCCGGCGCGGAGAAGGACATCAAGAAGGCGATCTTCGCCTACAACCACGCCGATTGGTACGTCGACTCGGTGCTGATGCGGGCCCGCCTGTTCGGTGGTCTGCCGCCGGACCTCGTCGGGTCGCTGACCGGCCTGACGCAGGGCGTGTTCCCGGTCGCCGCCAAGGCGCGGTACGCCGGCGGCCGCGAGCGGCGGCCGGCGAGCGATCTGTACGCGCGGGCGGGGGCGGCGGCGATCGCGGTCCAGGACGGCGAGATCGTGAAGGTCGGATCGAATCCGCGCCTCGGCCGGTTCGTGCAGCTGCGCGACGTCTACGGCAACACCTACACGTACGGCAACCTGAAGTCGGTCTCGGCCTTCTACCCGGTGGCGAAGACCGGGGCCGCGCGCGGCGGCACCGCGACGCGGCTCGATCCGGGCCACGATCCGAAGCCGACCGTGGCCGCCACCGCCGGCCGCCAGCGGGCGGGGCGGGCGACCGCGATCGACGCCGAGGCGACCGACACCAAGGAGCGGGTGTTCGCGAATCCGGCGCGTCCGGTGGCGAAGGCGTTGGGTGGCGCGGAGCAGCTGGCGAACGCGGAGTTGGAGAACGGCTCCTACAGCTCGTACCTCTCGTCGTTGCACGGGCTGTCGAAGGACGACATCCGGTTGAAGCGGCTGAAGAAGGGCGCGCGCGTGATGGCGGGCACCGTGCTCGGTCGGATCGGCAAGACCGATGCGGGTCGCACGCCGCATCTGCAGTTCGAGATCCGCCCCGCCGGCAAGGGCGCCCCCCGGGTCGATCCGAAGCCGATCCTCGACGGGTGGAAGCTGCTGGAGTCCACGGCGGTCTACCGCGCGAAGGGCCAGAACCCGTTGTTCGGCAACGACGGCAACGCGACCGCCGGCCAGGTCCTGCTGATGAGCAAGGCCCAGCTGCAGGACCGCGTGCTCGCCGACCGCCACATCGACATCTACCCCCAAGGCCGCACCGACATCGCCGCCGGCGCGATCGATCGCCGCGTGCTGGCGACGTTGGAGTACCTGACCGCCAACGGGCTGCGGTTGACGATCACGTCGCTGCGCTCCGGCCACGGCTACCTGACCGCCTCGGGCAACGTGTCGGAGCACTCGAGCGGCAACGCGGTCGACATCGCGGCGGTGAACGGGATCACGATCGCGCCCAAGACGCAGGGGCCGGGGACGATCACCGACTCCACCATCCGCCTGCTCTTGCAGCTGCAGGGCGCGATGAAGCCCCACCAGATCATCTCGCTGATGACCTTCCCCGGCACCGACAACACCATGTCGCTGCCGGACCACGACGACCACATCCACGTCGGGTTCCGCCCCACGGTCGAGAACGACCCCAAGCTCGGCAAGCAGATCGCCCAGATCCTCAAGCCGAACCAGTGGATCAAGCTGATCGACCGCATCAGCGAGATCGACAACCCCACCGTCCTCACCAAGCCCTCCAAGTACGCCCTCCGCACGCCGAGGAAGGACGACTGATGGCCGCGGCCGCCGCGTCGCCGCCCCGGGTCCTGGTCGCCTTCGACGGCAGCCGCGCGGCCGAGCGGCGGCTGGCTGGCGCCGTGGCCTGGTGCCGGCGCACGCGCGGCGTGCTCGCGGTCGCCGTCGTCCGCGGGCGCTGGGCGCCGGTCGCGCGGCAGTGGCCGTGCGTGCTGGAGGAGCACGACCGCTGGCTGCGGCGGCGGGTGCTGGAGGTCGTCCCCGCGGACGTCACGCTGCGGCTGCTGGTGGTGGGCGGACCGAGCACCGCCCGGGCGCTGCTCGGGGCCGCCGCCCGGCTCTCCTGCGACACGCTGGCGCTGCCCGTCCGCGACGCCCGCCGGCGGCGGCTGGCGCGGCGGATCGATCGCGCCGGGCTGCGGTCGGTGTCGTTCGGCGACCACCGGCGAACGCTGGCCGGCGGTCCCCGGATCGGCGAGGATCGGCCGTGATGGGGTCCTCGCCGCTGACCCACGACGAGCAGCGCGCGGGCCCGGCGGCGACGTCGGGCCTGCGCGGCCGCGCGGTCACCGTCCAGGCCCGCGGCGCGGTCCTGCTGCGCGAGGTCGACCTCGACGTCCGCCCCGGCGAGCTGTGCGCGGTGATCGGCGCCAGCGGCTCCGGCAAGTCGACGCTGCTGCGGGTGCTGGCCGGCGTCAACGCGCCGAGCGCCGGGACGGTGACGGTCGACGAGCAGCCGGTCTGGAGCCGCACCGAGGCGGTCGGCTACGTCCCGACCGGCGATCTGGTGCACCCGCAGCTGACCGTGCGCGAGGCGCTCGGCTACGCGGCGGCGCTGCGCAGCCACGACGTCGCCCCCGAGGAGCGGGCCGCGCGCGTCGAGGAGGTGCTCGACGAGCTGCACATGACCGAGCGCGGCGACCACCAGGTGCGCTCGCTCTCGGACGGCGAGCGGCGCCGCGTCGCCTGCGGGACCGAGCTGGTCGGCCGACCGTCGGTGCTGGTCCTCGACGAGCCGACGACCGGCCTCGATCCGGGGCTCGAACGGCGGCTGATGCTGCTGCTGCGCGAGCTGGCCGACCGCGGCCTGGCGATCCTCGCCTCGACCCACGCGACCGGCAGCCTGACCCTCTGCGACCGGATCGCGGTGATGGGGCCGGGCGGGCGGATCGTGTTCTCGGGCAGCCACGAGCAGCTGCTGCGCCACTTCGGCGTCGCCACGATCGACGAGGTCTACACGGCGCTGGAGCAGCCGCTGACGGAGGCGCCGCCGCCGCTGCGGACGGTCGAGTCGACCGACCCGGGCGGGACGACGCTGCCGCGCCGCGGACTGCCGCCGGCCGCGGCGCAGGTCCGGACCCTGGCCTCGCGCTACGCGCTCTGCCTGCGCCGCGACCCGCGGTCGCTGGCGCTGATGGTCGGCCAGGCGCCGTTGATCGGGCTGGCGATCGGGCTGACCGTGCCCAGCCGGATCCTCTCCGACGCGGTGCTCGGCCCCTTCTACGGAGTGCTGCTCGCCTTCATGCTGGTGGTCGGCGCGGTCTGGCTGGGGCTGATCACCGCCTGTCGCGAGATCGCCCGCGAACGCGACGCGCTCTACCGCGAGGTCGCGATCGGCGTCCGGATCGGTCCCTACCTGCTGTCGAAGTGCGCGGTGCTCTTCCCGCTGGTGGCGTTCCAGGTGCTGCTGCTGGTGGTCGCGGTGGCGCTGCTGCAACCGCCCGACGGGCCGGCCAGCCAGTACGGCGGGGTGCTGGTGGTCTGCGTGGTCGCGGGCTGGGGCAGCGCGGCGATCGGGCTGCTGGTCTCGGCGGTGGTCCGCAACCCCGGCCAGGCCACGACGGCGCTGCCGCTGGTGGTGATCCCCCAGTTCCTGCTCGCCGGGGCGCTGATCCCGCCCGCGCAGATGATCGACCCGGTGCGGGTGCTCTCCGACATGACGCTCTCGCGCTGGGCGCTGTCGGGCATCGGCGGCTCGCTCGACCTCGGCGCGGGGATCTCGAGCGAGCTGCGCACCGCCACCGGCCTCGAGGGCTCGTTCTTCGCCGACGGCGTCGGCCAGCCGCTGCTGATGATCGGGATGCTGACGGTGGTCACGCTGGTCTTCGCCGCCGTGCTGCTCGACCGCCGCGTCGCCGCCGCGGTCTACGACGAGTACGACCTCGTCTCGCCGCCGCGCGCGTAGCTCGCCGGGAGGGGCCTCGCAGGCCCCGATGTACCGCTTCCGGCTACCGAAGACTCCCGCAAAGGGGGAGGTCCGACGGTGGGGTTCGGCCCTAGCGTCCGGAGCACGTTGAGCGGTCCGGCCCGGGCCGGGAGAGTCGAGTGAGGAGGGAGCGAACGTGAACGCGTTCAAGGATGCCGACGAGGTCTACGAGTACATCGGCGGCATGTTCGAGACGGCGACCAGGACGCCGTCGTTCGTCCAGGCGACGGCGGGGACGAACCTCGTCGTGCTGGTGCGGCAGACCAACCCCGACGCGGCGATCCTCGTCGACTTCCCGGGCCAGACGGTGACGACCGGCGCGGAGGCCCTGGAGGGCCGCCACACCGTGCAGCTGCGGATGTCGTCCGACAACGCCAACCGCTTCTGGCAGGGAAAGCTGAACTTCACGCTCGCGATGGCGCAGCGGAAGGTCAAGCTCGACGGCAAGCGCTCCGTCGCGCTGAAGCTCCTGCCCCTCACCGAGGACCTGTTCGCGACCTACAAGCAGCGGCTCCGGGAGACCGGCCGCGACGACCTGCTCGTCGCCTGATCGGCGAGCCGCGACCCCAATCCAGACGGAGCATCCAGATGGCCACCACCGAGACCCGTGACGCCTTCCAGGCCGAGCACACGTCCAAGCAGTTCGAGGACGCGCTCTCCGACGCCGAGTTCGAGACGCTGTTCGAGAAGGCGCAGGAGCTCTCGCAGTACTTCCGGGAGATCGGCCCGGAGTACGACGAGAAGAACACCTTCGCCTTCCCCACGATCGAGCGCTACAAGCAGACGACGCTCGGTCGCCTCTCGGTCCCCAAGCGCTTCGGGGGCTACGGCGCCAACCTGCTCCAGACCTCGAAGATCGTCTCGGAGCTGTCGCGGGGCGATTCGGCGATCACCCTCGCGTACAACATGCACTACATCATGGTCGGCATCGCCGGCAACCTGATGAGCGAGGAGCAGAACCGCTACTGGCTGGGGCGGGTGGCCGAGGGCGAGCTGATGTTCGGGCCGTTCTCCGAGAAGCGCGCCGGCTTCTCGGGACTGGCCGACGTGAAGGCGATCCCGCAGGAGGGCGGCGGCTGGCGGCTCTACGGCAAGAAGACCTGGGGCACCCTCTGCGACGCGGCCACGATCATCACCACCAACGCGACGGTGACCGACGCCGACGGCAACCTGCCGGAGGACTTCGAGGCCCGGGTCGACGCCGAGAAGCTGTTCATCGCAGACTTCGACGTCGACCGCGAGACGCTCCAGGGCGACGGGGTCCGGATCGAGCGCACCTGGGACTCGCTCGGGATGCACGCCACGGGTACCCACACGATCGTCTACGACGGCTTCTTCATCCCCGAGTCGGGCTTCATCTGCGACTGGCGGGCGGGCGCGTTCGGCGTCCTCGAGTGGGCGTCGCTGATGTTCGCCTCGATCTACCTGGGCATGATCGCCCGCGTGCTCGAGGAGTCCCGCGCGACGCTCTCGAAGAAGACCCTCGGCGCGGTCTTCGGCGCCGTCGCCGCGGCCGACGTCAAGGTCTCGAACGTCGGCCACATCGTCGACGGGGTCGGCGACTTCGCCTCCCGCTACGAGATCTGCCGCCGGGTCCTCTACCAGACCTGCGAGGAGGTCACCGAGGGCAAGGACGACCAGTGGCCGCTGGAGCTGCGCTTCCCCTACATCGGCCTGGCGAAGACCTTCATCGCCGAGAACGTCCTCCACATGACCCGCCACGCGATGAGCATGGTCGGCGGCTCCTCGTTCCGGAAGGGCCAGATCTTCGAGCGGCTCTACCGCGATTCGGCCGCCTCGATGTTCCAGCCGCTCAACGGCGACCAGTCGCGGACCTACATCGGCGAGTACCTGCTGCAGCCGGAGGACCTGGCGGACTGAGGCGGAGCGAGGTGGCGGCGTCCGCGCGGTCAGAGCACGACCACCGCCGCGACGGCGGTCACGAGCGCCAGCAGCAGCGCGGGGATCAGCAGCAGCTCGAAGGCCTCGCGCGGGTCCGGGGCCGGGCGGGCGATCACGGCCGGCCGGCCGCCGTCGGCCGATGATCGCCACCGCGGCTCGCTCGTCCTCGGAGCCGGCGGTCGAGCCACGGGGGGCCGGGGACGTTGCCGGGGTCGAACGGGACGAGCGCCGCCCCCGTTCGACGCTCCGTGGCGCAGGTAGGCCAGCAGGAAGACCGCGGTCAGCAGGCCGATCGCCACCGACAGGTCGTCGAGCGTGGCCGTCGGACCGCAGCCGGCCGACTCGGACGTGACGTGCTGGTGGGCCAGACGCACGAGGTCGGCGGTGGTGCAGCCGCGCAGCAGCTCCGCGAGCGTGCCGGCCGGATCGACCGCCGCCACCGCCAGCTCGGCCGCCTGCTGGAGCCACCGATCGACGGGGCGGCCGAGCTGCCGGCTGCGATCCTCGAGCGCATCGACGAGCAGCCGGATCGCGGCGGCCGCCGCGAGGGTGGCGACCGAGGCGGCCCCGAAGGCGTCCGGGGTCCGGTCGAGCTGCTCCGCGGCCGCGGTCAGCGTGACCAGGTGCCCCACGGCCTCGCAGGGGCCGCCAGCGGGAACGGCGACGCGCGCGCGGCCGATCTCGGCGGCGTGCCGCTGGGCGGCGCGCGCGTCGGCCACCGTCAGCGGGTGGAGCGCCGCCAGACCCCCGGGCCGGGGGTCGGCCGAGCCGTTCCGGGCGTCGGAGGGGAAAGGGGGCACGCGCATCTCCGGCCGAAGGTACGGAGGGATCCTGGACGTCCACTCGACTCGACGGATCGCTGATTACACCGCTGTAACCACGGTCGGAGCGGGCGATTCGGGCAGGAACTGGACGGACGATCGGTGGTGCGGCCGGGGCCGTGGGGACTGCCACGATCCGACGGGTGCGCTCTCTCCCCGGCCCCAACGCCCGTCGCCGCGCCTCCGCCGTCCTGCTGACGGCCGTCACGCTCGCGGCCGTGTCGACCTCGCCCGCCACGGCCGCCGGCTTCGGCTCCCGCGACGCGCTCGGCGTCCGTCCGCTCGCGAACGGGCCGACCCTGACCACGCGCGACGGCCGCCGGGTCGTGCTGCGCGGGGCGAACCTGGCGGGCCTGATCGACTACGCGGGCGTCCACGGCGCCGTGCCGATCGCGACCGCCGACGCCGCCCAGGCGCGGGCGCTCGGCCTGACCGTCGTGCGGATCGGCGTCTCGTGGTCGCGGATCCAGCCACGGCCGGGGACGACCGACGGCGGCTACCTCGCCCAGGTGGAGCAGGCGGCGCGGGCGTTCACGCGCCGCGGCATCTACGTGCTGCTCGACATGCACCAGGACCGCTTCGCGGCGAAGCTCGGGCAGCCGCCGTACGTCGAGGCCGACGGCGCGCCGCCGTGGGCGGTCGACGCCCAGGGCGCGTCGTGCTCGCCGATCCTCGGCCAGTTCCAGGGCTACGGGCAGTACTACAACACCCCGTGCGCGGCCACGGCGGCGGCGGCGCTGTTCGAGAACCGCTCGGTCGCGGGGCGGCCGCTCCAGCAGCACTACGCCGACGCCGTCGCGGCCGTGACGGCGGTCGGGCGCCGCCTCGGTCCGGGGTTCGCGGGGGTCGAGCTCTACAACGAGCCGGTCGACCCCAGTCCGACGTGGCGCCCGACCTGGGCCAGCGACTGGCTGTTCCCGTTCTACGACCGGCTGATCGCCCGCCTGCGGGGCGACGGCTACGGCGGCCCGATCTGGTTCGAGGGCTTCGGCTCCGCGACGGCGGGTCTCGTGCGGGACGGGCAGCTGGTCTTCGCGCCGCACATCTACGACGGGGTCTTCGACAACAGCCTCGGTCCGAAGACGCCGTCGCAGCTGGCGAACGCCTACCGCGGCGCCGGCCAGCAGGCGCGCGCGTTCGGCGCCGCGCTCGTGCCCGGCGAGTTCCCCGGCGTCACCGGAGGCGCGTGGGAGAGCTACCGCGGCTGGCAGCTCGACCTCCAGGACCGCGACCTGACCGGCGGGATCGTGTGGGTCTGGAAGCAGCACCCGACGAAGGACTACGGCTGGGGCGTGCTCGGACCGGACGGCGCGCTGCGGCGGGGCAATCGGCTGGCCCTCGACCTCGCACGACCGCGGCTGGTGGCCTCGGCGCCGACCGTGCGCGCGCACCGCGCCGAGGCGGATCGGCTGACGGTGAAGACCAGCGGCCGCGGCACCGTCGAGCTGTGGACCGGGGCCGCGACCGGGCGTGCTGCCCGCAACGGGGCGGCGCCGCGGCTGACGGTCGACGGTCGCCCACCGCGCCGCAACCTCCGGATCCGGAGCGTCGGCCACCGCGCCCGGCTCCCGAACGCCACCGTCGGCGGTCGCCGGATCACCCTCCGCCTGCCGGCAGGACGGCACACGATCCGGCTGCGCTGACCGGGGATCGGCGGCGTGTTGCGTCCGTGTGAGCCGCGGCCTCACGGGCGTCCAACGGTGCCGGTGGTGGGCTGTCCGTGCGCTCGTCGGACGGCGGGCGCACGCCCCCGAACGGAGACCCGATGCAGACCTCGAACCGAACGACGCGCCGGCTGGGTACGACCGCGCTGATGGCCACCATGATCCTCGGCCTGGCCGCGTGCGGCGGCGACGACCAGACCGCCAAGGGGACGACCGGCTCCGCGGGAGCGGCGTCCTCCAGCGCCGACAGGGCCGCGGCCCAGGACGCCTGGGACCTGAAGATGGTGCGTTGCCTGCGGAAGGGCGGGATCCAGATCGAGGATCCGAAGCCCGGCGAGGGCTTCCCCGGCTTCGAGCGGCCGGCGAACTTCCCGCAGATCTCCGCGGGCTGCCAGAAGCAGATCGGCCCGCCGCCGTCGGCGGTGAAGAGCCCCGCGGAGCGGAAGGCGAACTTCGAAGCGAGCCTGAGGTTCGCCCGCTGCCTGCGCGACAAGGGCTACGACGTCGACGATCCGACGGAGAAGATGGCGATCCAGATGCCGAGCGGCGTCAAGGACGCCGACATCGTGGCCTGCACTCCGAAGTCGAACGACGGGTGACGGTGGGGCGCACCTCCGTCACGGAGTTGGGCGATGACGGCGACTGAGTCGCCCGGCGGCCGTCGCCGGTGGCTGCCGGCGGCGGCGCTGGCCCTGTTCGCCGTCGTCGTCGCCGGCGGCGTGCTGCTGTCGCGGAGCCACGACGACCCGCCGTCGCGATCGCGGCCGCTCGCCGGACCGACCGACGTGGTGGTTCAGGGGCCGGTGGCCGACATCACGCGGGCGATGGGCCTGCTCGAGCCGGTCGGGCGACGGACGCTGGTCGCGGGCGCGGCGGGCACGCTGACGTCGATCACGCGTGGAACGCGGGTCGGCTTCGGGGACGCCGTCGCGACGATCGACGAGCAGCCGCTGGTGCTGCTGTACGGCGCGACCCCGGCCTGGCGGGCGTTCGGGCCGAAGATGCCGGCCGGCGCGGACGTCCTCCAGCTGGAGCAGGCGCTGCAGGCGATGGGTCACCTGCGCGAGCCGCCCGATCGCCGCTTCGGCCCGGCGACCAGCGCGGCGATCGAGCGCTGGCAGCGCGCGCGGGGCCTGCGCGCCACCGGCGTCCTGCCGCTCGGCTCGCTCGCCTTCGGCACGCGGCCGCTGCGGATCCTGTCCCGGCGGGCGACGGTCGGGTCGCTGCTGGCCGCTGGCGATCCGCTGCTCGACGTCGCCACCGGCGGCACCCGCGTCACCGTCGAGCTGCCGCTCGCCGATCAGCGCGTCGCGAAGGCCGGGCGCACCGTCACCGTGACCCTGCCGGACGACACGACGACGCGCGGACGGGTGACGGCCGTCGGCAGCCCGCGCAAGCCGAAGGCCCAGAAGGCTGATGCCGCCGCGGGCGGCGACGCGGGAGCGGGCGGCGATCCGGGGTCGAGCGACGGGTCGGGAGCGGGCGGCGACGGGGCCGCCCTCGTGGTCCCGGTGACGATCGAGCTGCGGCGCCCGCGCGCCGCGCGCCGGTTCCAGGAGGGATCGGTCTCGGTCGCCTTCCGCACCGCGGTCAGCCGCCGCGCCCTGACGGTGCCGATCTCGGCCCTCGTCGCGCTCGATCCCGAGCGGTTCGCCGTCGAGGTGCCGCTTCCGGAGGGCGGCGTCCGGCGGCTGCCGGTCGCGGTCGGGCCGTTCGTCGGCGGTCGGGCGGTGATCCGCGGCGCGGGCGTGCGTCCGGGGCTGCGCGTCGCGGTGGCCGAGTCGTGAGCGCGCTCGTGCGCCTGGAGGGCGTCGGACGCCGCTACGGCTCGCCGCCGGTCGACGCGCTGCGCAACGTCTCGTTGACGATCGAGCGGGGCGAGATGGTCGCCATCGTCGGGCCGTCCGGCTCGGGCAAGTCGACGATGCTCAACCTGGTCGGCACGCTCGACCGCCCGACCAGCGGGCGGCTGCTGATCGACGGGGTCGACGTGCAGGAGCGCAGCGACGCCGAGCTGTCGGCGCTGCGGGCGCACCGGATCGGGTTCGTGTTCCAGCAGTTCCACCTGGCCGACGGCGTCCGCGCGCTCGACAACGTCGCCGACGGCCTGCTCTACCACGGCCTGCCGCGCGGCGAGCGACGCCGCCGGGCGGCCGCCGCGCTGCGGACCGTCGGCCTCGAGCAGCGAGCCGGGCACCGCCCGCACCAGATGTCCGGTGGCGAGCGGCAGCGCGTCGCGATCGCTCGCGCCGTCGTCGGCGACCCGCCGCTGCTGCTCGCCGACGAGCCGACGGGCAACCTCGACAGCCGCTCCGGCGAGCGGATCGTCGCGCTGCTGCACGAGCTGCACGCCGGCGGGACGACGGTCGTGGTGATCACCCACGACGACGAGCTGGCCGCACGGCTGCCGCGGCGGATCGCGATCCGCGACGGCCGGCTGCTCGAGGACCGCCGGGAAGCCGCATGAGCCGCCGCACGTCCGGCCCGCGCTCGCGCCTGCGGCCCGTCGACGCGCTGCGGCTGGGCACCGCGGGGATGCGCGCGCGACCGGCGCGGGCGCTGCTGTCGGCGCTCGGGATCGCGATCGGGATCGCGGCGATGGTGGCGGTGGTCAGCCTCTCGGCGTCCAGCCGCGAGCGGCTCGACCAGCAGCTCGCGGCGCTCGGCACCAACCTGCTGACCGCCGAGCCGGCGGACGCGACGCCGGGAAGCCCGCCGCCGCTGCTGCCGGCGACCGCCGCCGGTCGCGCGCGCCGGATCGCGGGGGTGCAGCGCGCTGGCCAGGTCGCCGAGATCAAGGACGTCGCGGCCTACCGCAACCGCTTCGTCCCGGTCGCGCAGAGCAACGGCCTGGCGGTGATGACCGCCGATCCGGAGCTGCTGGCGGTGGTCGGCGGACGGGTCGCGAGCGGACGCTGGCTCGGCGGCCTCCCGTCCGACGCGCCGGGCGTGGTGCTCGGCAGCGTGGCGGCGGAACGGCTCGGGGTGCGTCAGCCGGGCGGGACGCTCTGGGTCGACGGGCACCTGGTCGGGGTGGCCGGCGTCCTGCGTCCGATCGCGTTGGCGTCGGAGCTGGACGCCGCGGTGCTGGTCCCGCGCGCCGTCGCCCGTCGCTGGGCGCCGGGGCCGCTGCGGCCGACGCGGGTCTACGTGCGGGCCGACGACGCCGCCGTCCGTCGCGTGAGCGGGCTGCTCGGCCCCTCGCTGCAACCGCAGGACGCGGCGACGGTCGCGATCGGCCGGCCGTCGGACGCGCTGGCGGCGCGCGACGCCGCGGACGCCGCGTTCACCGGGCTGCTGCTCGGGCTCGGCGCCGTGGCGCTGCTGGTCGGCGGGATCGGGGTCGTCAACACGATGGTGATCTCGGTCCTCGAGCGGCGCCGCGAGATCGGGCTCCGGCGGGCGCTCGGCGCGACCCGTGGCCAGATCCGGATCCAGTTCCTGGCCGAGGCGCTGGTGTTGTCGATCGCGGGTGGGTTCGGTGGCGCCGCGCTCGGCGCGGGCGTCAGCGTCGCGGTGGCCCGTCTCAACGACTGGATCCCGGTCGTGCCGCCGTGGGTGCTGGCCGGCGCGGTCGGCGCGACCACGGTGATCGGTGCGCTGGCGGGCCTCTACCCGGCGGTGCGAGCGGCGCGGACCCCGCCGACGGTGGCGCTCAGCAGCGCCTGAGGGCGAGACGAGCGTTCACGGCGCCGGGAACGTCACGCCGTCCCACCACCCGACGAACAGCACCAGCGCCACGGCGAGGACGACCGCGCACACCGCGATCGGGAGCAGCCAGCGCGGGGCTCGCTTGGTCGGCGGTCCGGCGGCCGGGGAGCGCCGGCGGGCCGCCGGCGTCGCGTCCGGATTCGCCGGAAGCTGGACCAGCACCCGCAGTCCGCCGGTCGGTCGCGGCTCCAGCGTCAGCTCGCCGTGCTGGATCGCGACGATCTGCGCGACGAGCGCCAGCCCCAGGCCGTGGCCCCGTGCGTGGTCGTCGTCGCCGGCGGTGCGCCCGGCCCCGCGCAGGTACGGCTCGGCGAAGCGGGCGACCTGCTCGGGCGCGAGCGGCGCGCCGTCGTTCTCGACCACGATCCGGGCGCCGTGCTCGTCGCCGTCGACCCGCAGCAGCAGCTGGCCGGCGGCGTGGTTGTGGCGGACGCCGTTCTGCAGCAGGTTCACCAGCAGCTGCCGCAGCAGGGTCGGGTCGCCGACGATCGCCGCCGGGTCGATCGCGGCGTCGATCTCGATCCCGCGCTCGGCCGCCTCGTCGCCGACGACCGTGATCGCCTCGTGGGCGACGTCGGCCAGGTCGAGCGGCGCTCGCACGGCCGAGAGCTCGTTGGCGTCCGCCAGCCGCAGCAGCGCCTCGGTCAGCCCGATCGCCCGATCGGTGGTCTGCGACAGCCGCTCGAGCGCCTGGCGGTCGGCGCCCTCCGGGTCGGCGAGGGCGACGTCGAGGATCGTGCGCGACACGGTCAGCGGCGTGCGCAGCTCGTGGGCGGCGTTGGCCGAGAAGCGCTCCTGGTTGGCGAACGCGTCGCTGAGCCGGTCGAGCATCCGGTCGAAGCCGTCGGCGACCTCGGCGAACTCGTCGCGGGGCCCGCGCAGCCGCACCCGATGGTCGAGCCGCCCGGCGGCGACCATCCGCACCGCCCGGTGCAGCTCGTCGAGCGGCCGCAGCACGCGGCCGGCCAGCCACCAGCCGCCCGCGAGCCCGACGGCCAGCAGCGCCGCCAGCACGTAGAGCGACGATCGGACGACGGCGGCGAGGATCTCCCCGCGCGAGGTCGCCGTGCCGGCCTGCGTCGGGTCGCTCGGCGTCAGCGGGTAGTTCGGCACGTAGCGCAGGACGACGTAGACGCCGATCAGCGTGCACGACCCGGCCACCAGCAGGAACGCGGTGTAGCTGAGCGTCAGCCGCCAGCGGGCACTCGTCCGGTAGGGCGCCGGGCGGCGGTCAGCCATCGTCCCGGACCGGGACCACGAGCCGGTAGCCGACGCCCGTCACCGTCTCGATCGGATCGGGCGGGCCGAGCGCCTTGCGCAGCGTCGAGACCGTGACCCGGGGCGCGGTCGTGAACGGATCGACGTTCTCGTCCCAGACCTTCTGCAGCAGCTCCTCGGCGCTGACGACGCCGCCGTCGGCGCGGGCCAGCAGCTCGAGGACGGCGAACTGCTTGCGGGTCAGCCGCAGCAGGCGGCCGTCGCGAAAGGCCTCGCGGCGGAAGCAGTCGATCCGCAGGTCGCCGACCTCGAGCACCGGTGGCGCGGCGGCGGCGGGGCGGCGGGCCAGCGCCTGCAGGCGGGCGACCAGCTCCTCGAAGGCGAACGGCTTGGCCAGGTAGTCGTCGGCGCCGAGTCGCAGGCCCTCGACGCGCTGATCGACCCGTGCGGCCGCGGTCAGCATCAGGATCCGCACGCCCGGATGCTGGGTGGCGATGGTCCGCGCGATCTCGTCGCCGTGGACCTCCGGCAGGTCCCGATCGAGCACGATCGCGTCGTAGTCGACGATCGCCAGGGCGCGCAGGGCGGCGGCCCCGTCGAGCGCCAGGTCGGCGGCGATCGCGGCACGCCGCAGGCCGGTCTGGATCGCCTCGGCGAGGAACCGCTCGTCCTCGGCGATCAGGACCCGCATCGCTGCTTCGTCGGGCCGCTCACGGTCGGCCGAGTCTAGGCCAGGCCGTTGTTGCGTCCGCGTGAAGCGAGCGGGGCACGCGGACGCAACACGGCGGTCGGTTGGCTGGTGCTCGACTCGCCCTCGACCCGTCGCCCGCCCCATGTCTTCGTCGATCTTCCTCTCCGTCACGCCGACGCGCCGCGGCCGGATCGCCGTCGCCGTCGTTGCCCTCGCGGTCGTCGTCGCGGCGGCGCTGGTCGGCCTCGGCGGCGCGCGGATCGCCGGTCAGGCGATCGCCCCCCGCTCGGGGAACCAGGGGCCCGGCAGCGGCGACGCGGCGGTGATCCCCGACGGCGAGTCGATCGCCGCCAGCGCGGTCGACCATCCCGCGATCGCCCGCCTGATCCCCGATCTGCGCCAGGCGCTGGCCGCCGCCACCCGCGCCGCGGCCGACGACGGGATCGCCCTGCGGGTGACGAGCGGCTGGCGCAGCCGGGACCATCAGCAGCGGCTGCTCGACGCGGCGATCGCCCGCGATGGTGCAGCGGCCGCGCGACGGCTGGTCGCCGCGCCCGATCGGTCGGCGCACGTCCGCGGTGCCGCCGTCGACATCGGGCCGACCGACGCCGCCTACTGGATGCAGGCCAACGGCGCCCGCTTCGGGCTCTGCCAGACGTTCGCCAACGAGGTCTGGCACTACGAGCGCCGGATCGCGCCGGGCGGCACCTGTCCCGCGCCCGCGCCCGATGCGGCAGGGTAGGGGTTGGTCCGGCGAGAGCGGGCGACTGCCGCGGGGTAGAGGCGACGAAAGCGCCGAGGTCACTGGCGAAATCGGGCAGTGGAGCCTGCGGGGATCGAACCCGCGACCTCCTGCTTGCAAAGCAGGCGCTCTCCCAGCTGAGCTAAGGCCCCTGGCCGGTCAAGGCTAGCGCGGGGCGGCGGACGGGGGAGGGCGGGGTGGACGGGCGTTGGCGGGGTCGGCCGTGGGGGCGGTACGGTTGGATCGATGGTGTCTCACCGTGGGGGGCGGGGGGTCGCGGCGGCCGTGGTCGTCGGTGCGGCGCTGCTCGGGTTCTTGGGGGCGCCGGTCGCGGCCGACGGCGCCTCGTCGCTGCGGGTGAGCGTCAGCCCGCCCGCCGTCCCCGCGGGGCCGGCGGTCACGGTCACCGTCCGGGTCACGCGGCGCGTCGCCGTTCGCCGCGGGCTCGGGGGCGCTCGGGCCGGACGCCACGCCGATCGCGCCGGCCGCGCCCGTCGCGCCCTCGTCCGCACCGTCCCCGTCCCGGGCGCCCGCGTCGCGCTCGGCGCCACCGTCGCCCACAGCGACCGCCACGGCCGCGCCCGGCTGCGGGTCTCGCTGCCGCCGCCGACGGCCGCCTCGAATCCGACCGCGGCCTCCGCCTCCGGCCCGGCCTCCGCCCCACCGATCGCTGCCCCACCGACCACCTCCACCCCAACCGCGGCCTCCGCCTCGACCCCGACCGCCTCCACTCCCACACCCACCTCCACCCTGACCGTCTCCGCCCTCCGCGCCGGCCGCCGCGGCCACGCCACCCTCGTCGTCACCCCGCCCGTCTACCGTCTCGACTGCTCCGCCCCGCAGCCCGGTGACGGCGGGCCGACCTCGCCCCTCAACCGGCTCGAACAGGCCCGCGGCCTCCGCCTGACCCCCGGAGCGCAGCTGCTCCTCCGGCGCGCCACCGCCTGCGTCGGCACCCTCGCCCCGCAGGGCGGCGGCGCACCCGGCGCGCCCGCGATCATCGGCGCCTGGGGCAGCGGCCCCGCCCCGCGGATCGACGCCCGCGGCCCCGACGCCGTCCGGCTCGAGGACCAGTCCCACCTCGTCGTCCAGGACCTCGAGCTCACCAACCGCGGCGACGGCACCAGGCCCCGCCGCGGGATCGGCGTCGCCGCCCGCCGCACCACCGTCCGCGGCCTGGTCCTCCGCCGCCTCCACGTCCACGACGTCGGCGGCGACCTGGCCAAGGGCCCCGGCGGCAGCGGCGGGATCCAGCTCGACGTGCTCGGCGGCGCAACCACCTCCGGACGTTTCGACGACGTCCTCATCACCGCCAACCGGGTCGTCGACGTCCGCCGCAGCGGCATCCGGATCAACGGCACCGGCGACCCCCGCCGCCCGCCCGCCACCGCGCCCTGGCCCGCCGCGTCGACCGCCGTCGTGATCCGCGGCAACCGGGTCGACGGGATCGGCGGCGACGGGATCGTTCCCAGCGGCACCGTCGACGCCCTCGTGGAGGACAACGTCGTCAGCCGCGGCAACCGCGACGGCCGCAACCTGCTCGATCCGCGCGGCATGGTCTGCAACGCCGGCATCTGGGCCTTCCACGCCAACGGCACTGTGATCCGCCGCAACGAGGTCTTCGGGATGGCCTTCAGCGGCTGCGACGGCACCGGCTTCGACGTCGACTACGACCAGGACGCCACCCTGATCGAGGCCAACTACAGCCACGACAACGCCGGCGGCTTCCTGCTGCTCTGCGGCGACGCCCGCCCCCGCCGGGCCGAGGTCCGCTTCAACCTCAGCGTCGACGACGGTGCCGCCCTCGCCTGGTCGCCGTGCGACGAGACCAACCCGCTCGGCGCCCTCGACGGGATCCGGATCGTCCAAAACACGATCGTCGGTCCGCTACTGGCGATGCCCTCCTCCGGTCCCGCCCTGCCCCTGCCGGTCCTCCCCAACGTCGGTGGGCTCGTCTTCCGCAACAACCTGCTCGTCGCCACCGCCCCACAGCTCGTGCCCCTTCCCTGCGGCTTCGCCTGCTCCCACAACCTGACCGCCGGTCCCGCCCCGCCCGCCGGCACCGCGCCCCTGACCGGCGACCCGCGCTTCGCCGATCCCACCCGCCGCGGCCCTGGCCGCGAGCGCGTCGGCCGCGGCTTCGTGCCCGGACCCGGCTCGCCCGCCCTCGGCGCCGGAACGCCGCTCGGGCTCGATCCCGCCGTCCGCGACTACTTCGGCCGGCCGCTGCCCGCCCGGCCCACCGTCGGCTTCGCCCAGCCCTAGCCGGGCCCCAGCCCGGCTCCAGCCGGCCCCGGCATGGTGGCCACTCCATCGCCGCCCGCCCAGCCTGTGCCCGCCGCACACCGCCGGCGCGCGGAGCCCGGCGTAGGCTGGCGGCCGTGAGCGATCTGCCCCGCATCGACCCGTCGCGCGACCTCTCCCGCCCGGCTCGCGCCTACGCGGCGGTCCTGCGCACCCCGCCCGGCCGCTGGCTGGCGATCAACGTCGCCGCCAACGTCGACCCGTGGCTGATGCGCGTCTCCCGCGGGAAGGTCGGGATGGGCCTGATGCTGCCCTCGGCGCTGCTCACGACCAAGGGCGCCAAGAGCGGCCAGGAGCGCGTCAACCCCGTCCTCTACTTCCACGACGGCGACGACGTGATCGTGATCGCGTCGAGCTTCGGCCGCGACAAGCACCCCGCCTGGTACCACAACCTGAAGGCCAATCCCGAGGTCCGGATCGCCAAGCAGGGCGGCGGTACGCCGCGGACCGCGGTCGAGGTCACCGACCCGGCCGAGATCGCCCGCCTGTGGTCGCAGGCCGACCGGATCTACCCGCCCTACGCCAACTACCGCCAGCGGACCGACGCCGTCGGCCGGCGGATCCCGATCGTCCGGCTGACCGCCGGCTGATCCCGACGGAGCGGCTCGGGTCCCGCTCCTCCTCCTTCCGGGACCCGAGCGAAACGGTGGCCGGCGCTCTCTCCTCGACCCGCCGGCCACCGTGCTCTGTCGTGGCCGGGCGTCACCGCCCGGCCCGCAGCCCTCGGGAGCTTACGCCGGCGTGACGCCCGCCAGCAGCTCCCCCGCGACCCGGTCGGTCGCGCCGTGGTCGCCGCCCAGCAGCCGCCGCGACAGCTGCGCCCGCCGGAAGTAGAGCGGCGCGTCGTGCTCCCACGTGGCCCCGATCCCGCCGTGGACCGAGATCGTCTCGCGGGTGGCGTGGTCGAGCGCGTGACCGGCCCCCGAGCGGGCCGCGGCCGCCGCCAGCGCCAGCTGCTCGGGCGCGTGCTCCGACGCCCACGCCGCGTAGATCAGCAGCGACTTGGCGTTCTCCTGCAGCCGCAGGACCTCGACCAGGTGGTGCTTGACCGCCTGGTACGAGCCGATCGCGCGGCCGAAGGTGTGCCGCTCCTTGGCGTAGGCGACGGCGATCGGCAGCAGCCGCTCGACCACGCCGACCGCCTCGCCGGCCAGCAGCGCCTGCGCCACGTGCCAGGCCCGCCCGATCGCGGTCGCGTTGGCGTCGACCCGGCGACCGACCGCCCCGGTCAGCCGCACGTGGCCCAGCGGCCGCGTGGCGTCGTAGCGGGTCACGTCCTCGACGGCGACCCCGGCCGTGCCCGCCTCGACCAGCACCGCGGTCGGGGCGCCGTCGACGTCGGCGATCACCAGCAGCTGCTCGGCGGCCACGGCGTCCGGCACCCAGGCGACCTCGCCGTCGACCGTCACCTGCTCGCCGTCGGCGCGGCCGCTCGGCAGGTCGGCCCGCCGCACGCCGGTCCGCGCCTCGACCGTCCAGCGCTCGTCGAGGTCGGTCGGCGGCGCCGCCGGCACCCACGCCGTCCGCCGCTCGCCCGCCGCCACCGGGCCGGCCTCGGCGTCGCCGGCGGCGTCGAGGATCGTGGCCGCCGGCAGCACCGACACCAGCGGCACCGGGGCCAGCACCGCGCCGGCCTCCTGGGCGACCAGGATCGCGTCGTAGAGGCCGAGTCCGGCCCCGCCGTTGGCCTCGCTGGTCAGCAGCCCCGGCCAGCCGGCCTCGACCGCGGTCGGCCACAGGTCGGGTAGCGGCGCGTGCTCGGGCGAGCCGGGCTCCTCGATCGCGGCACGGGCGGCGGCGACGGTGTCGATCCGCTTCAGCGCCCCGCGGGCGGCCTCGCGCAGGAACTCCTGCTCGTCGGTGAGGGAGAGATCCATCAGGCCACGCCTTCCGTCTCGCGCGCCTTCAGCTCGCTGAACGGCACGCCCTTGTCCAAGCGCGGCTCCGGCGGCAGGCCCAGGACCCGCTCGCCGATCGTGTTGCGCAGGATCTCCTCGGTCCCGCCGGCCGACTTCAGGCCCGGCAGGAACGAGATCATGTAGGCCCACTCGCTGGCCTCGTCGAGCGCCTCGGGCCCGACGACGTCGGCGATCAGGTCGCCGGCGCGGACCGCGGCGCTGACGACGGTCACCTTGCCGAGGCCGAACTCCGGCCCGGGCAGGCCGCCGCCGGCCAGGTCGCTCAGCATCCGGTGGCCGGCGAAGCGGCTGGCGATCAGCTCGGTGCCGATCGCACCCAGCCGCTGGCGGACGTCGCTGTCCTCGCGGGCGCCGGGGGCGTCGGCGATCGCGGCGGCGAACTTCTCGGCGCTGTAGCCGATCGGCGAGGTGCCGATCGAGAGCCGCTCGAACATCAGCACGGTCAGCGCGGTCGCCCAGCCGCCGCCGACCTCGCCGAGGACCGCGTCGGCCCCGACCTCGACCTCGTCGAGGAAGACCTCGTTGAACTCCGCCTCGCCCGAGATCTGGCGCAGGCCGCGGATCGTCACGCCGGGCGCGTCCATCGGGACGATGAACATCGTCAGGCCCTTGTGCTTCGGCACGTCGGCGTCGGTCCGGGCCAGCAGCACGCCGAAGGCGGAGAACTGGGCGTTGGTGGTCCAGACCTTCTGGCCGCTGATCCGGAAGCTGCCGTCCTCCTGCTGGACCGCGCGGGTGGTGATCCCGGCCAGGTCGGAGCCGGCGGCCGGCTCGGAGAACAGCTGGCAGAAGACCTCGTCGCCGTGGAGCATCGGCCCCAGGTGGCGGCGCTTCTGCTCGTCGCTGCCGTGGACGATGATCGCCGGGCCCATCATGCCCAGGCCGATGAAGTCGAGCGGGCCGGGGACGCCGGCGTGGGCCAGCTCCTGGTTGACGATCACCTGCTCGATCGGGCCCTTGCCGGCGCCGCCGAACTCCTGCGGCCAGGTGACGCCGCAGAGGCCGGCCTCGGCGAGCTTGGCCTGCCAGCCGCGCCAGGCCTCGACGCGCTCGCCCTCGTCGGCGATCGCGTCGGCGCCACGGACCTTCGGGGCCTCGGCCGCGTGCTCGTCGAGCCAGGCGCGCACCTGGGCTCGGTAGGCGGCCTGTTCGGGGTCGTCGTTCAGATCCACGGGTGCGGTCCTCCGCGTCCAGTCTCGTCCGGTCGGCTTGGCTGGCTGACCGGCCAGCCGGCTGGAGGATACGCCACGCCCGCGGCGATGCAAGCCAGCTGGTCGGTTTCTCCGCGGGCGGCTCGGGCTACAGCTCGTCGAGCAGCCCGGCGACCGTCCGCAGGGTGCGGCTGGCCACGGCCAGGTCCTCGTCCGGCACCCCCGCCAGGGCCGCGCCCCACAGCCGCTGCCAGCGGGCCCGGCGCTCGGCCACGACCGCGCGGCCGTCGTCGGTCAGCCGCACCAGCACCACCCGCCGGTCCTCGTCGCTGCGGCCGCGGCGGACGACGCCCAGCTCCTCCAGGTGGTCGAGGGTGGCGGTCATCGAGGCCGGGTTCAGCTCGACCGCGCGGGCGAGGGCGCCGGCGCTCATCGTGCCGCCGCCCTTGGCCAGCTCCAGCAGGCTGCGGACCTGGGCGTGGCTGAGCTCGCCGGGGCGCTGCTGGTCGCGGCCCTTCAGCCGCCGCTCGGCCCCGAGCAGCGCGTAGAAGGCGCGGGTCAGCTCCTCGACCCGATCGGCCCGCTCGCCGACCAGCGGCAGCAGCGGCGCCTCGGGGGTGACGTCGACGGTGCTCATGCCGCCGCCTCGATCGCGGCCTCGCGGATCTCGGGCGTCGCCTCGCGCTCGATCGGCGCGTGGCCGTCGCGGGCCCGCCGCCGCTCGACGACGGCCAGGACGATCGCCGGGACCAGGGCCACCGCGGTCACCCCGAGCACCCACCAGTAGGTGCTGCCGAAGGCGCCGGCCAGCGAGGAGGGCGCGGCGGCCGCGCGGCCGAGGTCGTCGACGTGGCCCTGGAGGACGACCGTCAGGACCGCGACGCCGATCGAGCCGCCGACCCGCTGCAGCGTGTTCAGCTGCGGCGAGGCGTGGTTGATCTGCTCGGGCCGCAAGACCGCGAAGGCCGCGGTCATCGCCGGCATCATCGAGAGCCCGACGCCGAGGCCGCGGAAGGCCATCGCGGCGCTGGTCACGCCGTACGAGGTGTCGGCGGTCAGGAGCGTGAAGGGGATCGTCGTCAGGGCGGTCAGGGCGACGCCGATCACCGCGGTCCGGCCGGCGCCGATCCGCTCGGTCAGGCGCCCGGAGACGGCCATCGCGATCATCGCGCCGATCCCCTGCGGGGCGACCAGCAGCCCGGTGTGGACCGCGTCCTCGCCGCGCACCTGCTGGAAGTAGAGCGGCATCAGCACCATCGCCCCGAAGAGCGCGGCGCCGAGCGCGAAGGTCGTCAGCGAGGCGGCCGCGAAGGCCCGGTCCTGGTACAGGCGGACGTTCAGCAGCGGGTTCTCGATCAGCAGCGCGCGGAGCACGAACAGCGTCACCAGCGCCAGGCCGCCGAGCAGCGGCAGCAGCACGGCGGTCGCGGTCAGGCTGCCGGTGGTGCCGGTCTCGGCCAGGCCGTAGGTGATGCCGACGACGCCGGTGCCGACCAGCGCCAGGCCGGTCGCGTCGAGCTTGCCGGCCTCGGTCGCGACGTCGCGGGGGAGCAGCCGCAGCGCGGCGACCACGGCGAGGGCGCCGATCGGGACGTTGACCAGGAAGATCGACTGCCAGCCGACGTGCTCGACCAGCAGGCCGCCGAGGGTCGGGCCGAACACGGGGGCGAGGACGATCGGGACGCCGATCACGCTCATGATCCGGGGCAGCGCGCGGGGGCCGGCGGCCTTGACGAGGATCATCTGGCCGACCGGCATCAGCAGCCCGCCGCCGACGCCCTGGAGGACGCGGAACGCGACCAGCGAGCCGGTCGACCAGGCGAGCCCGCAGAGCGCGGAGCCGAGGGTGAAGAGGAGCAGCGCCGCGACGTAGACCCGGCGGGCGCCGAAGCGGTTGGAGATCCAGCCGGTGACCGGGATCACCGCGGCCAGCGAGAGCAGGTAGCCGGTCGCCACCCACTGGATCTGGTCGAGCGGCGAGTGGAGGTCCTTGGCGAGGGTGTCGAGCGCGACGTTGACGATCGTCGTGTCGAGCACGGACATGATCGCGCCGAGGATCACGACGATCGCGATCCGCATGACGTGGGGTTCGATCCGCGCCGGCGGCGCGGCGGTGGTTGCAGATGACATCTTCGGCTCCCTCTTCTTTCGCTAGCGAAGCTTAGCATCCAAATAGTTGCCGTGTCCAATCTGTGGCCGGTCGCACACGGGTGGGGGACGGGGAGGTGGGCCCGTCGCCGGAGGGGGCGAACGTCGCACGGCGGGGCGGAGTGGCGGCGCCATGCGACGTTCGTCTACGCGGGCGGGGGTGAACGTCGCACGGGGCGCAGCCGGGGGCGGGCGTGTGACGTTCGCCCCCGCCCTTCCCCACCGCCGCCACCCCGGCCGGAAGCGTTCACCACCCGGCAGCCTCGACGCCGGCGGCGGTCGCTAGCCTGGCCGCCGTGGCTCACCCGCTTCGGCTCGCCGCCGCCGCGCTGCTCGCCGTCCGCCTGGCGCGGGCCGCGCGCCCCGCGGTGCGCCTGACCGCTCCGCCCATGGACGCCGACGAGGAGCCGCCGAGCGGCCGCCCGACCGTGACCGTGATCGTGCCGGCGCGCGACGAGGAGCAGCGGATCGGCGGCTGCCTCGACGGGCTCGCCGGTGATCCGTGGATCGACGAGCTGCTGGTGGTCGACGACCGCTCGAGCGACCGCACCGCCGAGGTCGCCGCCGCCCACGGGGCGCGGGTCGTGGCGGGGGAGGAACCACCGCCCGGCCGGGTCGGCAAGCCGTGGGCGCTGGAGCAGGGCCTGCGGGTGGCGCGCGGCCAGGTGGTGGTGGCGCTCGACGCCGACACCCGCCCGCGGCCGGGGCTGGTGGCCGGCCTGGTCACCGAGCTGTGGCGGAGCGGCGCCGGCGACGCGCGGCCGCTGCTGCTGAGCGCGAGCGCCCGCTTCGAGTGCCGCAGCGCCGGCGAGCGGCTGCTCCACCCCGGCTTCGTGGCCACCGAGAGCTACCGCTACGGCCCGCTCGACGTCCGCGGCCACGAGTCGCCGCCGGGCCGCGCGACCGCCAACGGCCAGGTCGTGTGCGTCCGCGCGCGGGCCCTCCGCGAGGCCGGCGGCTTCGCCCTCGCCGCCGGCCACATGACCGACGACGTCGCCCTCGCGCGGGCGCTCGCCGGCCGCGGCTGGCGGGTCGCCCGGGTCGACGCGACCGCGCTGGTCGACGTCCGGATGTACGAGAGCGCGGCCGAGACCTGGGCCGGCTGGGGACGCTCGATCACCGCCTCCGACGTCACCGCCCGCGGCTGGCTGGCGCTCGACCTGCTGGTGCTGTGGGTGGCCCAGGCGCTGCCGCTGTGGCGGATCGCGCTCGGCCGCGGCGACCGGCTCGACGGCCTGCTGCTGGCGGCGCGGCTGGGGATCGCCGCGCGGCTGGCCCGCGCCTACCAGCCGCGGGGGCCGTGGTTCTGGCTGGCGCCGCTGGCCGACCTGCCGGTGGTCGCGCGCTTCACCGCGTCGGTGGTGCGGCCGCCGCGGGCCTGGCGCGGCCGCCGCTACTGACCGCCGGCCGCGGCCGCGTCGGCCGTCCGGCCGGACGCCAGCAGCCGCAGCGGCAGCCCGGCCAGCAGCCCCAGCGCCAGCGCGGCCAGCGGCACCAGCGCGACCATCCCGGTGCCGGTCGGGAGGACCGCGTGGGTCGCCTCGCCGACGGCGATCAGGGCGATCCCGGCCAGCGTCCAGAGCGCGGCCGGGACGGCGATCATCCCGCCGGCGCCCGGCAGCAGCGAGAAGGTCAGGACCCGCGCCGTCGGGGCCAGGCCGACGTAGACCCCGGCCAGCCCGGCCGCGGCGCCGACCGCGGCCAGCGGCCCGAGCGGGTTCCAGGCGTCCGGCGGCCGGCTGTCGCCCGCCCCGAGCGCCACGCCGACGGTCAGCGCGGCCCCGGCGACCGCGGTCAGGAGCGCCAGCGAGGGCCGGCCACGGCGGGCGACGCCGTCGGCGGCGATCACCACCACGATCGCCGACAGCAGCCCGACCAGCGGCCGCACCACGCCGATCGCCAGCACGGCGGCGGCCAGCGCCCAGGCGATCGGCGCGCGATCGTGGGGAAGGTCGTCCTTGAGCGGGAACACGGCCTGCGACGGTAGCGGAGCGCCCGTCCCCGCGGCCGGGCGCGGCTAGGCGGCGACCTCGGCCAGCGGGCCGACGCCGGGCGCGTCCTGCTGGACGTGCTCGTCGGCGTGGTAGCTGGAGCGGACCAGCGGGCCGGCCGCGACGTGGTCGAAGCCCAGCTCCTCCATCCCGATCCGGGCCAGCTCGTCGAACTCGTCCGGGTGCCAGTAGCGGACGACCGGCAGGTGGTCCTTGGTCGGCCGCAGGTACTGGCCGATCGTGAGGATCTGGACGTCGACGGCGCGCAGGGCCTTCATCGTCTCGACCACCTCGGCGAAGCTCTCGCCGAGCCCGACCATCAGCCCCGACTTGGTCGAGAGCGCGTCGCCGCCCATCGCCTTGGCGTTCTTCAGCACCCGGCAGGAGCGGAGGAAGGTCGACCCGCGGCGGGCCAGCGGGTAGAGCCGCGGCACCACCTCGACGTTGTGGTTGAAGACGTCGGGCCCGGCGTCGATCACCGTCGCCAGCGGCATCTCCTCGCCCCGGAAGTCGGGGGTCAGCGTCTCGACCTTGGTCGCCGGCGACTGGCGCCGGACCTGGTTGATCGTGGCCGCCCAGATCCGGGCGCCGTAGTCGGGCAGGTCGTCGCGGTCGACCGAGGTGATGACCGCGTGGCGCAGGCCCATGCGGGCGATCGAGCGGGCCACGCGGGCCGGCTCCAGCGGGTCGTTCCAGGTCGGCGTGCCGGTCATCACGTGGCAGAAGCCGCAGCGCCGGGTGCAGGTGTCGCCGAGGATCATGAAGGTGGCGGTGCCGCGCTCCCAGCAGTCGCCGATGTTCGGGCAGGCCGCCTCCTGGCAGACGGTGTGGAGGTTCTCGTCCTCCATCGTCCGCCGCAGCTCGCGGTACTTCTCGCCGCCCGGCGCGGGGACCTTGAACCACTCCGGCTTGCGCGTCCGGTAGGGGACGGTCGCCGTGCCGAGCACCTTCTGGACGTCCATCCCGCCCGGGTTCGCCCGCGAGCGGGTCTGCCGGATCGGGAGCGTCGCCTTCGGTGCCTCGGACACGCTTCCAGCCTAGCGGGCCGCCACGGCCGTCCCGTCCGCGCGGGGGACGGCCTCCCGCCGGCCGTCGGGCGCGGCGGCGGCCCAGGCGCGGACGCGGGCGGCGTCGACCGGCTCGGCGGCGATCGCCAGCTCGGCGGCCAGCGCCGCGGCCACCTGGAGGCCGGCGTCGCGGACGGCGGCGTCGGCGTCGAGGCCGGGATCGGCGGCCAGGTCGGGACGGCCGGCCTCGCGCGCGATCGAGGTCATCGGCGTGGTCAGCCCGCAGGGCACGATCCAGTCGAAGGGCGTCAGGTCGGTGACGACGTTCAGGCCCAGCCCGTGGGTGGTGACGCCGTGCGACAGGTGGAGCCCGATCGAGCCGAGCTTGCGCTCGCCGGTCCAGGCGCCGGTCCACGCGATCCCCTCGCCGGAGCGGCCGCGGGCGTCGATCCCGGCGTCGCGGGCGACGGCGACCATCGCCCGCTCGATCGCGCCGACCAGACCGAGCACGTCGCGGGTGGCCACGATCAGGTAGCCGACCAGCTGGCCGGGCCCGTGGTAGGTGACCTTGCCGCCGCGGGCGACGTCGACGATCTCGATCCCCCGCTCGCGGTACCACTCGTGGCCCAACGGCAGCTCGTCGGCGCCGGCGCGGCGGCCGCGGGTGTAGACCGGCGGGTGCTGGAGCAGCAGCAGCAGGTCGCCGATCGCGCCGGCCCGGCGGGCTTCGCGCAGCCGCTCCTGGAGCGCCAGCGCCTCGCGGTAGGGGACGGTGCCCAGCTCGGCCACCCGCAGCGGCCCGCCGGGGTCGGCCAGCACCGGTCCGTCGGCCACCGGCGGCGCCATCACGAGGCCGCCTTGCCGGGGGTCAGGTCGACCGGGCAGCCGTCGAAGCCCTTGCGCAGCTGGGCCTCGCTGGGGCCGTCGCCGGCCAGCATCTTCGAGATCGTCACCGGCTCCAGGCCGCGCTTGCGGATCTCGGCGATGATCTGCGGCAACGCGGCCAGCGTGTTCGGCTTGACCTCGTGCATGAGGATGATCGAGCCCGGCTTGAGGCCCCGGATCGCACGCTCGGCGATCGTCTTCGCCGGCACCCCGAGCGCGTCCTGGGTGTCGACGTTCCACAGCACCTGGACCATGTCGAGGTCGCGGACGATCCGGTCGGTGGTCGCGTTGTGGGACTCGTACGGCGGCCGGAACAGCCGTGGCTTGCGGCCGAGCGCGCGGATCGACGCGTTCTGGCCCTTGGTGATCTCCTCGCGCTGGTCGCGGGCGCTGAGGGTGGCCAGCGGCGGGTGGTTCTGGGTGTGCGATCCGGAGTCCCAGCCGAGGTTGCGCTCGGCCTGCACGAACTGCTCGCGGCCGGGCACGTTGCGGCCGATCCGGAAGACGGTCACCGGCACCCGCTCGCGCGAGAGCAGGCTGAGGAACTGGGGCGAGAGCGGCCAGGGACCGTCGTCGAGGGTCAGCGCCACCCACGGCTTGCGGCCGGCGCCGCAGTAGACCGGCAGGCCCAGCCGCACGTAGCGCTCGACGGCGGCGGCGCGATCGAGCCGGTCGACGGCGTCGGTCGCGGCCGAGCCCAGCGGGGCGGCGAGCAGGTGGTGCTCGCTGATGCCGCCGGTGTCGTCGCCACCGCCGGCCAGCGCCTGGACCGCGACCACCAGCACCGCCACCGCGAGCACCAGCCCGGCGATCGCCAGTGCCCGCCGCCGCAGCGCGGGCGAGAGGCCGTTGGTGCGGAGGAGCGGGCCGGCGGCGGCCCGGGCGGGCCGATCGGCGGGGCCGTCGACCGCGACCCGCGGCCGCGGGCCCGGATCGGGCCGCGGCGGGGCCGGCTCGGGCTCCGGGGCGGGCGCGGCCTCGCCGCGCCGCCGGCGGACGGGCACCTCCCAGTCGGCGTCGCCCCAGTCGTCGGGCGTCGCGCGCCGCCGACGCGGCTCGTCGCCACGCGGGGGCGGCTCGGAGGAGGGACCGTCGGGCGCCACCCACTGCACGGTAGAGGACGGCGCTCGGCGACACGCAGGACGTCGGCCAGCCCGGCGCCGCCGGGCGCGATGCCGCTCGCGACCGCGGTCGGCGGGGTACCCTCGGGACGATGGGCCAGGCACCGACCCGAGGCGAGGGCCGCCGCGAGCCGCCGCTCTGGGTGGCGCGGCTGCGCTGGCGGCTGCGCGGGTCGAGCGCGCGGATCGGCTTCGTGGTCGCGGTCGTCGCCGACGCGGTGCTGCTGACCGTGCTGCCGCTCAGCGGCCAGGGCGGGCCGCTGCTGGGGGCGGTCGTGCTCGGCGGCTTCCTCAACCTGGCGCTGGTGATCGCCGGCGGGGCGATCGGCTCGCGGCTGCTGCGGCGGCGCGATCCGTCGCTCCCGCGCCCGATCGCGCGCGACCGGGCGGCGACCTACGCGATGCTGCTGGGGGTCGTCCTGATCGCCGCGGCCGGCGTCCGCCATCGCCCGGCGCTGCTGGCCGAGCGGGCCCAGACCCAGCGGATCGTGCAGGCGGCGCAGACCCTCGCCTCGCGCGAGGGGCCGACCTCGATCGAGCGTGAGCAGGTCGACGTCCGCCAGTGGACGGAGAACCTGTACCGCGCCTGCATGCCGAACGGGCAGCCGGGCCGGGCCTGGTGCGCGTTCGTCCGCACCGACGGCGGCGACCCGGTCGCGCGGGCCGATCCCGACGCGCGGCCCAACGCCCAGGTCGCGGGCGTGCCGGGCTCGCGACCGGTCTCGCTCCGCTAGCGGCCGAGCAGCGGCCGCGGATCCTCGAGCAGGCCGGCGACCCGCCGCAGGAAGGCGCCGCCGTGGCCGGGGTAGATCGCGCGGTGGTCGGCGGTCAGGGTCAGGCTGAGGACGTGGCGGGGGACGATCGCGTCGGCGACCACCCACGGCCGTCGCCGGGGCGCGCCGACGGCCAGCGTCGCGCCGGTCCCGGGCGGCATGATCGCGTCGAAGCGGTCGGGGCCCTCGGGCCCGCCGTCGACGACGGCGAAGGTCGCGCCGGCGCTGTCGGGAGCCCGCAGGCCGCCCTCGACCGCGCGGGCGGTGACGTCGCGGCGGCGGTCGGCCAGCTCGGCCAGGGTCAGGCGGTCGGCCTCGGGCATCGTCGGCAGGGCGATCGCGCCGCCGACGGCGTCGACGGCCAGCGCGACGTTGGCCCGCGACCACGACTCGAGCATCCCGTCGCGCCAGGCGCCGTTGATCCGCTCGTGGCCGCGCAGCGCCTCGCCGGCGGCGGCCACGACCGCGTCGACCAGCTCCGGGGCGCCGGCGACGTCGGGCAGCAGCAGCCGCAGCTCCTCGACGTCGACGTCGACGCTCGCGGTCCAGGTCGGGACGGTCGCCCGGACCTCGGCCAGCCGCCGCGCCAGCGCCGTCTGCTGCTTGGTCGGGACCCGGGTCGTGACCGTGCCGCGCTTGGTCCCCTCCTCGACGGAGACGCCGTCCTCGGGGGTCCTGGGGGCGATCTCGGCGGGCTCGGTCATCGGTCGTCCGAGGATCGCAGGTGGGCCGGGTCCTAGAGCGCCAGCCCGCCCGGATGCTCCAGCAGCGCCCGCAGCCGGTCGAGGAAGGCCGCCGCGTGGGCGCCGTAGATCACCCGGTGGTCGCAGGTCAGCGTCAGCGCGACGATCGGCCGCAGCGTCGGTTGACCGTCGACCGGCACGTAGCGCTGCTGCGACGAGCCGACCGCCAGGATCGCGCCCTGGCCGGGGCTGATGATCGCCGTGAAGTGGGCGACGCCGAGCATCCCCAGGTTGCTGATGGTGAACGTGCCGCCGCTCAGCTCGGGCGGCGTGATCTGGCCGTCGCGGGCGCGGCGGGTCAGCTCGCGGGTGCGGGCGGCCAGCCGGCCGAGGGTCAGCTGGTCGGCGTCCCGCACCACCGGCACCACCAGGCCGCCGTCGTCGGTCGCGACCGCGACGCCGACGTCGATCCGCCGCGGCTCGACGATCTGCCCGTCGATCCAGGCGCTGTTGATCCGCGGGTGGTCGGCGAGGGCCAGCGCCGACGCCTTCACGATCAGGTCGTTGACCGACGGCGCGCGCCGCTCGGGGTGGCCGCCGGCGACCGCCTTGAGGTCGGCCCGGAGCGCCAGCGCGGCGCTCATGTCGACCTCGACGGTGACGGTGAACTCGGGGATCTCGGTCCGGCTCTGGACCATCCGGCGGGCGATCAGCCGCTCGATCCGGGTCGGGTCGCGGCGCTCGGCGGGGCGGGCGTCGGCGGCCGGCTCGGGGGTCGGGACCGCAGCGGCGGGGGCGGGTGCGGCGGGGGCCGGGGCGGCGGCCGCGGCCGCCTCGGTCAGGTGCTCGGCGGCGCTGACCACGGCGGCCAGCTGCTCGGCGCAGTCCTCCTCGCCGTCGACCTCGATCAGGCCGATCGGCGTCCCCAGCGGCAGCGTCGTGCCGGCGCCGACGCCGATCCGCAGCACCCCGGCGGCGTCGGCGGCGTAGGCCATCGTCGCCTTGTCGGTCTCGATCTCGACGATCTCGACCCCCGGCGCGACGGCGGTCCCGTCGGGCACCAGCCAGGCGACGATCGTCCCCTCCTCCATCGAGTCCGACAGGCGGGGCATCAGGACGGCGGGCATGGGTCCGGGCAACGCTAGGGCCGCCCGGGGCGCGCCGCCGCTGGTGTCGCGGGCGTAACCAGACGGCCGGGGGACGCCCGGCCGTCGGGGCGATCAGCCGTCGCGCTCGACCAGCGCGAAGCGGACGCCGTCGGCGCCGACCTCGGCCTCGCCGAAGGTGTGGACCGGCCAGCGGTGGCGGCGGTCGGTGAGGCTGCCGGGGTTGAAGATCTGGAACCCGTCGTCGGGGTCGGTGCGGTGCTCGGGCACGTGGCTGTGGCCGAAGATCACCGCGTCGTGGCCGGGGAACCGCCGCCGCAGCCGCCGCATCCGGCCGTGGCGCTCGCCGCCGTCGTGGATCACGCCGATCCGCCGCCCGCCGAGCTCGATCGTCAGCGTCTCGGGCAGCAGGCCGACCAGCGGGCGGTCGTTGTTGCCGAGCACCGCGTGGACCGGCGGGCCGATCGCCCGCAGCTGCTCGAGCGTCGCGACGTCGCAGAGATCGCCGGCGTGGACGATCGCGTCGGCGGCGCGCAGGCGCGGCAGCACGTCGTCGGGCAGCAGCGCGCCGCGACGGGGGAAATGGGTGTCGCTGACGATCGCCAACCGCAGCGGGGCGGCGGGCGGTAGCGGCTCGGGCGGCGAGGGCGCGGTGGACACTGCCCGTACAGCGTGACCGATCCCCGAGTCGAACGGTGCGCACGCAACGACGCTGGCGCGACGGGCGGTAGCCTCGACACGTGCGAGTCGCGCCGATCGAGCCCGGTGACATCGTCGAGGTCGACAAGAAGGGCCGACGGTTCCTGGCGCTGGTGCTCGGCTTCGAGCGCGACGGCAGCGTCCGGATCGAACCGGTCTGCCGCGGCGTCTCGTGGCGGACCGCGACCGCCCGCGAGCTGGTTCGCCACTGGAAGAAGGCGGCCCGCCGCCGCTACCAGCGCGACCCGGACCAGCACGAGTCCCAGCTCGACCTCGGGCTGGACGACGACGGCGCGCCGTAGCCCAGCCCGGTCAGATCAGGTCAGGGCGCGACGGTCCGCAGCCGCCCGTCGGGCAGGAACCACTCCGGATGGGCGGCCTTCAGCGGCGCGTCGAGGTTGCCGAACGCGCGCAGGATGTCGCGGCACTCGCCGCTCGACCCGGCCGCCGGCAGGCTGCCCGCCTCGAGCGTCCGCCAGGCGACCCCGGCGTCGCGCAGCGATCCGTCGAAGCGCGCCAGCCCGTAGAAGTTCTCCGACAGGGCCAGCATGTAGCGGGGGTCGGTGGTCCCGTCGTAGCCGTAGAGCGACGGCACGACCATCGAGGTCGCGAGCGTGTGGACCTGGACCCGCGAGACCCCGCAGTCGGCGGCCAGCATCCGCCGGACCCCCTGCTGGAGGGCGGCGCCGCGGGTGCCGTCGTTGGCGTCGGCGGAGGTCTTGACCCGGCCGTTGGAGAGCAGCGTCGGGGTGCCGCTGATCCCGGTCTCGGTGATCGCGACCGGCTTCCACGGCGGGATCCCGGCCTTCAGCAGCTTCCAGCGGGTCAGCGTCAGCTCGACCATCGCGGCGTCGGCGAAGGCCCAGGCGCCGGCCAGCGCCCCGGCCTGGCTGCCGTAGTCGTGGAGCCCGATCTCGTCGACGTCGTCGAGGATCGTCGGGTCGGCGTCGCGCATCTGGACCAGGAACTCGTCGTCCGGCACGGTCGCGTCGTCGCGGGGCGCGTAGAGCGGGTAGAGACCGCCGGTGATCACCGACACCTGGCGGTCGGGACCGAGCGCGTCGAGCGCGCTGCGGACCAGCTGGGCGTACTCGGCGCCGTTCGGGGCCCCGGTGCACCAGCGGTAGGGGTGGTTCTGCTCGTTGCCCAGCTCGATCCGCTGGACCGGCCGCGGCGTGACGTCGGGGTTCTCCTGCCAGAGCGTGCCGCCGGGGCCGTAGCGGGCGACGAACGCCTGCACGAAGGCGCCGTACCACTCGGGGTGGGCCGGCATCCCGACGCCCATGCCGCCGCGCCAGCAGCGCGAGGGGACCTCGAACTTCGGCGCCCCGTCGATGTCGGCCAGGACCCGGATCCCGCGGCGGGCCATCTGCAGGACGACGCCGTCGTAGCTGTCCCAGGCGTAGCTGTGCTGGCCGTTGCTCGGGGGTTCGCGCTCGACCCAGCCCCAGCCGATCGGCAGCCGCATCTCGCTGGTGCCGAGCCGGTCGGCGGTGTCGATCATCAAGGCCGAGCGGGTCGGGTTGACCTCCATGTCGGTGACGATCTGCTGGCCGTTGACGCCGATCCGCTCGGCCTGGGCGGCGGCGGGGGCGAGCATGGCGAGGGCCAGGACGAGCAGGGCGGCCAGCGTGGGGACGCGGCGGAAGACGGAGGGAGTCGCGAGGCGCAGAGCGACGAGCATGCCGTCTGCATCGACGCGCTGCCATCCCCCGAAACAGGGACGATCGCGAAACTCGACGGACGTCCGGGGTGGCGTGAGGGACGATCCGTCGTTCGTCCACCCGGCGAGGGGCGGAAGCGCCGGTCAGCCGGCCAGGTGGCGGGCGGCCTCGTCGACGCCGTCGTCGCCGTGGAAGACCCGGTCGCCGGTCCAGACCGCCGGGGTGGTGCGGACGCCGCGTTCGATCGCGCGGGTCGTCGCCTGCTCCAGCGCCTCGATCACCGGCGGCCGGCGGAGCGCCTGGCCGACGGCCCGCGGGTGCATCTCGGCGGCCGAGGCGGAGATCAGCACGAACGCCTCGGTGGCCAGGTCGTGCCCGCCGGCGTAGGCCTGGCGGAAGGCGGGCAGGCTGAACGAGACCACCCGGCCGAGGCCCTTGGCGTACCAGGCGGCGCGCAGCGCCAGGCTGCTGTCGAAGGGCAGCTCCAGCGGCCACCGCAGCGGCTGCAGCCCGCGCTCGACGGCGGTGCGGGCGATCCGGTCGCGGGCCGCCCGCTCGTCCTCCTCGCAGCGGAACCCCTCCCACGCGTGGGGCCCCGCCAGCCGACCGGCGTCGATCGGCACCCACGGCGTGGCCACCGGCAGCGTCGCGATCACGCGCTCGGCGGCCAGGTAGCTCCAGGGGTCGCGGAAGTCGAAGTAGAAGGCGGGCGGGCCCTCCGGGTCCGGCATCCCGTCGCCGGAGGCGCCACCGCCGTGGTCGTCGCCGACGCGTCCGTGGTGCCGGACCTCGAGCCCGCTGTCGCCCGCGTCGCTCACCCGTGGATGAGCCAGCCGTCGGCGGCGCGGGCGGCCTCCATCACGGCCTCCGACAGGGTCGGGTGACCGTGGATGGTGCGCGCGACCTCGGCGTAGCCGCCCTCGAGCGCGCGGACGTTGACCAGCTCCTGGATCATCTCGGTCGCCTTGGCGCCGACGATGTGGCCGCCGAGCAGCTCGCCGTACTTCTTCTCGCCGACGATCTTGATCGTGCCGGCCTCGCCGTAGACGGTCGCCCCGCCGACGGCGCCGTAGGGGACCTTGCCGACGACGACGTCGTAGCCCTGCTCCTTGGCCTGGGCCTCGGTCAGGCCGAAGCTGCCGACGTTCGGCTGGCAGAAGGTCGCGCGGGGGATGTCGACGTAGCTGATCGGGTGGGTCTTCTGGCCGGCGGCGTCCTCGACGGCGATCACGCCCTCGTCGGAGGACTTGTGGGCCAGCGCCGGGCCGGGAACCAGGTCGCCGATCGCGTAGACGCCCTTCCTCGACGTCCGCAGCGCGCCGTCGACCTTGATCAGGCCGTTGTCGAGCAGCTCGATCCCGGCCACGTCGAGCCCGAGCGCCGCGACGTCGGGCGCGCGGCCGGTGGCGATCACGAGCCAGTCGGCCTCGCCCTGGACCGGCTCGCCACCCTCCTTGGTGTAGGTGAAGGTGACCTTGTCGTCGTGCGACTGGACGTCGGCGACCTTGGTCTTCACGTGGACGTCGATCCCCTGGCTCTTGAAGCCGCGGTTGGCCACGCGCGAGATGTCGACGTCCTCCGACGGCAGCACCCGGTCGAGGAACTCGAACAGCTGGGTCTTGGCGCCGAGGCGGGCGTAGGCGGAGGCGATCTCGGTGCCCGAGGCGCCCGCGCCGACGACGGCGATCGAGCCGGGCAGCGACTCCAGCGCCCAGGCCTCCTCGGTGCCGATCACGCGGCCGCCGTACTCGACACCGGGGATCGCCTTGCGGACCGAGCCGGTGGCCAGCACGACCGCCTTGGCGGCGCTGTGGGTCTCGCCGCCGACGGTCACGCCGCCGTCGGCGGTCAGCGACGCCTCACCGGCCAGGTAGTCGACCTTGTTGTTCTTCAGCAGCCCGGCGACGCCTCCGGTCAGCTGCGAGATCACCTTCCGGCGACGCTCCTGGATCGCGGCGAAGTCGACCTCGACGCCGGCCACCTTGAGCCCGAAGTCGCCGGCGCTCTGGACCTCGTGCAGGATGTCCGCGCTGCGCAGCACCGCCTTCGCCGGGATGCACGCGTAGTTCAGGCAGCGGCCGCCGACGGTGTCCTTCTCGACCACCGCCGTCTTCATCCCGAGCTGGGCCGCCCGGATCGCGGTCACGTAGCCGCCCGGTCCCGAACCGATGACGATCGCGTCGTACTGCGCCATGTGGATCTTCCTGCTCGTTGCCGGCCCGCCCCGGGACCGGGAGTCTGTCGTCGTGCCGCGGCGACGCGGTAGTCCGCGTGGGGGACGGGGCCGCCGGGTGATCGAGCCTATAGGACGGCCCTGCGCGGCCCGCCCCGCCTACGCGGCCGAGTTCGACTCCTGCCGCATCCGGTCGGTCTTCTGGACCCGGGCCATGACCTTGACCATCCGGTAGAAGAGCAGCGCGCTGATCACCGGCTGGCCGATCGCGATCGGCAGCAGCCAGGCCTTGGTCAGCGACATCAGGGCGATGAAGCCGACCACGACCGCCAGCGCCAGGATCGTCTGGGTGCCGAGGATCGCCCAGTAGCGCAGCCGCCAGGTGCCGATCGCGGCGACGGCGATCAGGATCACCATCAGGACGTTGCTGGCGCGGGTGCCGGCGGCGTTGTCGCCGTCGGCGGTGATCGCGCTGTAGACCATCCCGGCGGCGATCACCAGCAGCCAGACCACGACCCAGGGGATGATCGCCGGCCGCTCGCCGGGGGCCAGCGGCTCGAGCGCGTCGCGGACCGCCTGGTTCTTCGCCTCGGCCTTCGCGTAGCCGCGGGTCATCGCCCCGCGGCCGCCGGGGGCGGGCGCGGTCGGCGCCGGCGGCTCGGCGGTCGCCCGGACGCCGCCCGCCTCGTGCGAGGGCCGGCGGGACGCGGCGGCCTTGGTGCGCGCCGCCTGGCGCTTGCGCTTCCGCTTGCGGTCCGACATCAGGCCCCCATCATGCCGGGCGCACGGTGGCCCGGGCCCTCAGCCCCGGCCGCGGTCGACCGCCGCCCGCAGCGTCGCGGCCGCCGCCCGCGGGTCGGGCGCGTCGGCGATCGCGCGCACCACGGCCACCCGCGGCGCCCCCGCGGCGACCACCGCGGCGACGTTGGCGGCGTCGATCCCGCCGATCGCCACGAACGGCAGCGACCCGCCCGTCGCGTGCCGCACCAGCTCCAGGCCGACCCCGGGGGTGCCGAGCTTGGTCGGGGTGGCGTGGACCGGGCCGACGCCGATGTGGTCCGGGCCCCGCCGCGGGTCGTGGGCCGCGGCGGCGTCGACCTGCGCCGGGCTGTGGGTGGAGAGGCCGAGCAGCCGCTCCGGCCCGACGATCGCGCGCGCCTCGGCGACCGGCAGGTCGTCCTGGCCGACGTGGACCCCGTCGGCGCCGCCGGCGACCGCCAGGTCGGGCCGGTCGTTGAGCAGCAGCAGCGCGCCGCCGGCGTCGCAGAGCGGCCGCAGCGCCCGCAGGCCGGCCACCAGCTCGTCGTCGCCGGCGTGCTTGTCGCGCAGCTGGATCGCGTCGACCCCGCCGGCGATCGCGGCCGCGGCGACGTCGGTCAGCGGTCGTCCTCCGGCGACCAGCGGGGCGACCAGGTACAGGTGGACCGCGGCGAAGCGGGCGCGGCGCTGCTCGGGCGTCATCGCGGTCGAGTCTGCCAGCCGCGGGCGCCGGAGCTACCATCGGAGCGGGCCCGTCGCCGGGCCCGCGGGAGCCCCGCCGGGGCTGAGAGGGGGACCGCCGTCCCCGACCGCCAGCAGCTGATCCGGGTCATGCCGGCGAAGCGAGAAGCCCGATGCCCGACCCGATCCCCCCTCCGTCCCCGACCGCGCCCGACGTGGTGGTGGTCGGCGCCGGCTTGGCCGGGCTGGCCGCGACCTGGACCCTGCTCGACCACGGCGCGCGGGTGACCGTCGTTGACGGCGGCCCGCCCGGCCGCGCCACCAGCCACGTCGCCGCCGGGATGCTGGCGCCGGTGGTCGAGGCCGAGCCCGACCACCCCGAGCAGCTGGCGCTCGGGCTGGCCGCGCTGCGGGCCTGGCCGGGGTTCGCCGAGCGGCTGGCCGCGGCCGCCGGCCGGTCGCTGCCGATCCGCCGCCAGGGCACGCTGGCCGTCGCCCGCGACCGCGACGAGGCCGAGGCCCTGACCCGCTTCGCCGCCGTCCGCGACCGGCTCGGCGTGCCGGTCCGGCCGCTGCTGCCGAGCGCCGCCCGGCGGCTCGAACCGGCCCTCGCCCCGACCCTGCGGGCCGCGCTCGACGTGCCCGACGACCACGCCGTCGATCCGCGGGCGGTCGTCGCCGCGCTGGTCGACGCGGTCGTCGCCGGCGGCGGTCGGCTGCGGACCGGCAGCGCGGTCGCGCGGGTGCTGGTCGACCACGACCGCGACCGGGCGACCGGCGTCGCCCTGGCCGACGGGACGACGATCGCCGCCGGCGCGGTGCTGGTCGCCGCCGGTCCCTGGTCGGGGGCGATCGACGGGCTGCCGGAGGAGGCGCGGCTGCCGGTCCGCCCGGTCAAGGGCCAGCTGCTGCTGCTCCGCGACCCCGACGGTCCCGGCCTGGTCGAGCGGGTGCTGCGGTTCGGTTCCGGCTACCTGGTCCCGCGCGACGACGGCCGCTACGTGCTGGGGGCGACCAGCGAGGAGCAGGGCTTCGACCGCTCGACCACCGCCGGCGCCGTCCACGACCTGCTGCGCGACGGGGCCGAGCTGGTCCCGGGCCTGCTGGAGCTGCGGATCGAGGAGACGCTGGCCGGCCTCCGCCCGACGACCCCCGACGGGCTGGCGGCGATCGGCCGCTCGGGCGCCCTCGACGGCCTCTGGTGGTGCACCGGCCACCACCGCAACGGCGTCCTGCTGGCCTCGCTCAGCGGGCCGCTGCTGGCCGCCGCGGTCGGGCTCGGCCGCGCCGACCCGGCGCTCGACCCGCTGCGGCGCTCGGTCGATCCCCGCCGGCTCGAACCGGCCGCCACCCCGACCCCGACCCTGGAGCAGCCCCGTGCCTGACCCCGCCGACCGCGAGGCGGTCATCGTCAACGGCGAGCCGCGGCCCGACGCCGGCCGCACCGTCGCCGAGCTGGTGGCGGCGCTCGGCGTCCGCGGCGGCCGCGGGATCGCGGTCGCCGTCGACGGCGAGGTGGTCCCCCGCGGCGGCTGGGAGCAGCGGACGCTGCGGGCCGGCGAGCGGGTCGAGGTGCTGGGGGCGATCCAGGGCGGCTGAGCGCGCGCCGTTTGCGACCGCCACGGTTCCAAACGGCGCGCGCTCAGCCGTCTTGGTCGCCGAGGTTCTTCGCCAGCCAGTCGGAGACGGTCTTGGTGGCGGCCTCGGCCTGGCCGGCGATGTCCTTGAAGGCGCCGCCGATCCGCTCCTTGTAGTACTCGCCGGCCGCCCGCGCCTCGTCGCCGGCGCTCGGCTCGGAGCCGTCGCCGCGGCGCGGGTAGTCGCCGTCGCGGATCCGCTCGTAGTCGCCGGACTTGACCCACTCCATCAGCTGGTGGGCGCGGTTGACGGCCAGCGGATGGGTGGTGCCCAGCTCCAGGTTGATCCGCGTCCAGCGGCCCGGCAGGCTGCGGCCGCGCTTGCCGTAGTCGTCGGCCTGGGCCAGGAAGGCGTTCAGGTTCAGCCGCTCGCTGGCGGTGCCGGCGGCGATCGACATCAGCGTCCGGCAGACCAGCAGCGGGTCGCGGACGACCAGCGCCGCGATCCGGTCGCAGGTCAGCTCGGCGGCGCGCGACCACTCCAGCAGCGCGTGCTGGATCGCCAGCAGCGAGAGCTTGGTCGGCAGCGGGCCGGCGATCGCCCCGGCGGCGGTGATCCGGCCGACGATCTGGAGCGCGGTGCCGTAGAGCACGTGGTCGCACATCACGTGCGCGGCCTCGTGGGCCAGGACCACCCGCTGCTGATCGGAGTCGAGCACGTCGAGCGCCTGCGAGTGGAGCAGCACCAGCGGCTCCTGCGAGCCGATCGTCAGCGCGTTCACCACCGGGAAGGCGGTCAGGTACAGCTCGGGGATCGGCTCGACGTCGAGGGTCGCGAAGGCCGCCTGGTGGAGCGTCCAGACCTCGGGCAGCTGCTGCGGGCCGATCCGCACCGCCGAGGCCAGCGCCTCCTGCCGCAGCGCCCGCTCGTAGCCCAGCTCGATCAGCTTGCGGAGGACCGCGTTGAGGCCGGGGACGGTCTTCAGGGCGGCGGTCGCGGCGCGGTCGGCGGGGTGGCGCAGGACCCGCTCGTCGAGCTGGCGCAGGCGGTAGCCGAGGACGGGGGAGCTGTCGCTCATGCCCGCCAGGCTACCCGCCGGCGCCCCGCCGGCCGTGACCTTCCGGACGCCGAACGACCGGAACGTCACAATCGGGCCGGTGACCGCCCCCGCCCAGCTGGACGGACGCCCGATCGCGGGCCTGACGATCGACGCGATGGGCTGCCTGGTGACGCTCCGCGACCCGACGCCGGCGCTCGCGCGGCTGCTGGCGGCGCACGGGGCGCCGCGGCCCGACGACGCGATCGGCCGCGCGCTGCGGCGCGAGATCGCCTACTACAAGGCCCATCACCTGGAGGGCCGCGGGACCGACGGCCTCCGCGACCTGCGCGAGCGCTGCGTGGCCGAGCTGCTCGACGACCTGGCCGTGCCGCGGCCGCTGGCCGACGAGGCCGGGTTCGTGGCCGGCTTCCTCGAGGCGCTGGCCTTCGCGCCGCTGCCGGGCGTGGCCGAGGCGCTGGTCGCCTGCCGGGCGGCGGGGCTGCGGATGGTCTGCGTCTCGAACTGGGACGACGACCTGCCGCGGCACCTGGAGCGGCTGGGCCTGGCGCCGCTGCTGGACGGGGTGGTGACCTCGGCCGACGCCGGCGCGGCCAAGCCCGACCCGCGGATCTTCGCGCGGGCGCTGGCGCGGCTGGAGCTGCCGGCGGCGACGGTCGCCCACCTCGGCGACGAGCCGGTCGATCGCGACGGGGCGGCCGCCGCCGGGCTCGCCTTCCTCGACCCGCCGGTGGCGACCCTGCCCGAACGGCTGGGGCTACGCTGAACGGCATGGACCCCAGCGCCGCTGCCCCGACCGCCGCGCCCGCCGCCGACCCGCTGCGGATCGGCGAGCGGTCGTTCTCCTCGCGGCTGCTGCTGGGGACCGGCGGGTTCAGCCGCCTGCAGACGATGGAGGAGGCGATCCGCGCCTCCGGCACCGGGCTCGTGACGCTGGCCCTGCGGCGCGTCGACCCGCAGCAGCGCGGCTCGCTGGTCGACGTGCTCGACCGCTGCGGGGTCGAGCTGCTGCCGAACACCGCCGGCTGCTTCACCGCCCGCGACGCCGTCCTCACGGCCAAGCTCGCCCGCGAGGCGTTCGCCACCGACCTGATCAAGCTCGAGGTGATCGGCGACGACCGCACGCTGCTGCCCGACGCGGTCGAGCTGCTGGCCGCCGCCGAGGAGCTGGTCGCCGACGGCTTCGCGGTCCTGCCCTACAGCAACGACGACCCGATCCTGGCCCGCCGGCTGGAGGACGTCGGCTGCGTCGCGGTGATGCCGCTCGGCTCGCCGATCGGTTCCGGGCTCGGGATCCGCAACCCCCACAACATCGAGCTGATCGTCGAGCGGGCCGGGGTCCCGGTGGTGCTCGACGCCGGGATCGGCACCGCCTCCGAGGCGGCGCTGGCGATGGAGCTGGGCTGCAGCGCGGTGCTCTGCGCCAGCGCGATCAGCCGCGCCGAAGACCCGGTGCGGATGGCGCGGGCGATCCGCAGCGGGGTCGAGGCGGGGCGGCTGGCGCGGCAGGCGGGGCGGATCCCGCGGCGGACCCACGCACTGGCCTCGACGCCGGTCGCCGGCACGCCCGACCTGTAGGCCGGCCGGCGGCCGCCGCCGGTCATGATGTCGGGGTGGAGATCGACGGCGAGGCGCTGCTGAACCGGGTGACGAAGGCGATCGCCGGTCGCGACCGGCAGCTGATCGCCCGTCTGGTCACGCACGACGTCCACTACGAGGACGGCTTCTCCGACGTCCCGCTGATGGGGCCGGATCAGCTCGGCGACCACCTGGCCCAGCTGTGGGAGGCGTTCCCCGACGCCAAGGTCGAGGCGACCGGCCCCTGCCTCCACGACGGCGACCGGATCGTCGCCCTGCCGCTGCGGCTGGTCGGCAACAACCTCGGGCCGATCGGCACGCTGCCGCCGACCCAGCGGTTCCTGACCCTCCACGCGGTGCTGGTCTGCGAGCTCGACGCGACCGCCCACCGGCTGTGGCGCGTCCGGCTCTTCAGCGACCGCTTCGACGCCGCGGTCCAGCTCGGCGTGCTGCCCGCCACCGGCACCGTCGCCGATCGCGCGGTGCGGGCCATCCAAGGGTTCGGACTGCTGTGGCGGAAGTGAGCCGCTAGGCGACGACCTTGAGCGTGCCCACCATCCCGGGGTGGAGCGAGCAGTCGTACTCGATCGTGCCGGCCTTCTTCGGGGTGAACGAGTAGGTCCCGCCCTTGCCGAAGGTCTCCGACTGGAACGACTCGCCCTTCAGCGCCCGGACGTCGTGCGGGACGCTGTCCTCGTTGGTCCAGACCACCTTCTGGCCGACCTTGGCGGTCGCGACCTTGGGGGTGAACTGGATGTCCTTCATCGCGATCGCCAGCGTCCCGGACCCGGCCGCCGACTGGGTCTCGGTGGTGGCCGGCGTCGTCGGCTGCTCGGTCGCGGTCGTCGTGTCGCCGCCGTCGTCGTCGCCACCGCAGCCGGCGACGGTCAGGCCGAGCGCGCCGACGGCGGCGACGGCGAGGAACGAGCGGCGGGGAAGCGGCGTGTCGACCGGACCGGGCATGGTCCTGATGGTAGAGCCGCGGGGTGGGGCCAGCGCCCGCCCTCAGCCCGGACGCAGATCGACCGCGATCGGCGCGTGGTCCGAGAGCGCGCCCCGCTCGAGCGTGCCGCCGCGCCGCTCCGGCCGCGCCCCGCGGGCCAGCAGGTGGTCCGGTCCGTGCGAGCAGACCCGCTGCCAGCCGGCCGGCAGCCGCTCCTGGACCGCCGCCGCCGGCAGGTTCAGGTCGCCGCCCAGCAGCAGCACGCCGTCGCCGGGACCGGCCCACCCGCGGAGCGCGTCGAGCGAGCGGTCGAGGTCGGCGGCCGGGGCGTCCATCCCACCGTGGTCGTCCCAGGCGCCGAGCTGGGTGTGGACGTTGCCCAGCCACGCGCCCTCGAACGGCCCGCCGCCGGGGACGCCGATCCGGACCGCGTGGACGACCCGCCGCTCCGGCCGGCGGCGCAGGACCGCGGCGTGCTCGCCGGTCACCAGCAGCCCGCCGCGGACGAGGATCGCGTTGGCGCCGCCGCCGTTGCTCTTCAGCCAGTCGGGCCGTCGGCGGGCGACCGCGCGCCGCAGCGGCAGGCACTGGTTGCGCGAGGTCCGGGCGCTGCGCTGCTCGGCCCCGGTCGCGCGGGCCAGCAGCGGCGGCCACCACGGCGGCACCTCCTGCAGCAGCGCCACGTCCCACGACCAGTCGCGCAACGCAACGGCGAACTCGTGGAGCAGCGGCCGGCCGGCCGCCGGCGTCGCCCGTCCGTGGAACAGGTTCCAGCTGAGCACCCGCACGGGCGGGATCGTGACGGGCGGGTCGGCTCGAACCCGCCCGCGGGCCCGCGCGGCACCGCTCGCCGCCGCCGTGGGCGCGGTAGCTTCCCCGGGGTGACGCGCCACCTGCTGACCGGCACCGAGCTCACCCGCGACGACCTGCTGGCCGTCCTCGGCCGAGCCCGCGAGCTGAAGGCGGATCCGACCCGCGGCGCCGACAGCCTGGCCGGTCGCAGCGTCGCCCTGATCTTCCAGAAGCCGTCGACCCGCACCCGCGTCTCGATGGAGGCCGGCGTCGCCGAGCTGGGCGCCCACCCGCTGCTGCTGCGGCCGGACGAGATGCAGCTCTCGCGCGGGGAGTCGGTCAAGGACACCGCGCTGGTCCTCAGCCGCCACGTGGCCGCGATCGGGATCCGGACCCACGCCGACGCGCTGCTCGAGGAGCTGGCCGCCGAGGGCTCGGTGCCGGTGATCAACCTGCTGACCGACGGCCACCACCCCTGCCAGGCGGTCGCCGACCTGCTGACCCTGCAGGAGGCGTTTCCCGATCGGCTCGGCCCGGACGGCGGCCTCGACGACCTGCGCCTGGCCTACGTCGGCGACGGCAACAACGTCGCCCGCTCGCTGGCGCTGGTCGGCTCGATCGCCGGCCTGCGGGTGACGGTCGTGGCCCCCGACGGCTACCAGCTGGAGGCCGACGTGCCGGCCGCGCTGGCCAGCGATCCGCGCGCGGGCGTCGCCGGCGCCGATGCGCTCTACGCCGACGTCTGGGTCTCGATGGGCGACGAGGCGACCGCCGACGAGCGGCGCGCCGCGCTGACGCCGTACCGGATCGACGACGCGCTGCTCGACGCCGCCGCGCCGGGCGCGATCGCCCTCCACTGCCTGCCGGCGCACCCGGGCGAGGAGATCACCGCCGAGGTCCTCTACGGGTCGCGGCAGCGGATCTGGGACCAGGCGGAGAATCGCCGCCATGCGCAGAAGGCCCTGCTGGAGTGGGCCCTGCGGCGCGGTCCCTTCGGCGGCTGACCGCCGTCGATCGCCGCACCCGGTCCCGCCGCGAAAGCCGTCGGATAGGCTCGCGTGCGGGCCCCGGCACCGCCGTCCCACCCGTCCCCCGAAGGAGCCATGAGCAACCAGACCCCGCCGCGCGATCCCTCCTCCGGGGACGCGCCCTCCGACGACTCGGGCGGCCAGCTGAGCGGCCTGGCGAAGCTGCTGGCACAGGGCGTGATCGTCACCGGCGAGCGGGTCCAGGAGGCGATCGAGGACGCGGTTCGCCGCGGGCGGATGACCCGCCACGACGCCCACGAGCTGGCCGCGACGATCGTCGCCGCCGGCCGCCGCCAGACCGACGAGCTGCGCGGCGAGCTGGAGCAGCTGCTCGGTCGTGGCCGCGACCGGATCGTCGGCACCCGCGGCGACGGCAGCGAGCCACCGGCGCCGGCCGCGCCGACGCTGCCGATCGAGGGCTACGACGAGATGACCGCCGCCCAGGTGGTCCAGGCGCTCGACGGGCTGGAGCCGGCCGCGCTGCGCAAGCTGCTCGACCACGAGACCCGGACCGCGAACCGCAAGACGGTGCTGCGGGCGATCGAGCGCAAGCTCGGCTGAGCCGCCGGCGACGGGGCCGGTGACGCGGGGCCCGGGCGCCCCTCACAGCGCCCGGACCCCGCGGCCCACATGTCCCTCAACACGTGGGAAGCCCGGTGGTCCCCTGTCTTCCGACACGAATGGGTGCTCCGGTCGGAAAACGTTCGGTGGTCGTCGACCGAGGGCCGGCCGTCACCGTCCAGCGGCCCGCCCTTCCGCCGGCCCGATCGGGCAGACGGTCATGGCGGGGCGAGCCGCGGGACGGCTGGCGGTCGATCTTCGGCGGAAGGAAGGTTGCCCTAACTCCGCGACCGCGGCGAACCGTATCGCACCCCGCCGCGAAATGCCAACTCGTCGAGTCGGGATTGCGGGAAGCCCGTGGCGGCGGCCGCCTGTCACCCTTGGACGATGTCCGACGGCGCCCCCGATCCCGAGACCGAGACCGCGCCCGAGGCCGCCGCGGCCACCCGTCCGCCGCGTCCGGCGCGCCCGAAGCGGGGCGACGTGCTCGAGCTGCAGGTCGAGTCGCTGGCCCACGGCGGCAACGGCGTCGCCCGGACCGAGCAGGGGTGGGTGGTCTTCGTCCGCGGCGGGATCCCGGGCGACCGGGTGCGGGCCGTCGTCACCAAGCGCAAGCGCGACTACGGCGAGGCGCTGGTCGAGGAGCTGCTGGAGCCCTCGGCCGAGCGGATCCCGGCGGTCGCCGACCACCCCGGCGCCCCCTGGCAGGTGCTGCCCTACGAGCGCCAGCTGGAGATCAAGGCCGAGCAGGTCGAGGACGCGCTGCGGCGGCTCGGCGGCCACGCCGACGTCGAGATCGAGCCGATCGTCCCCGCCGACCAGCAGTGGCGCTACCGCAACAAGCTCGAGTACTCGTTCGGGCCGAGCGCCGACGGCGGGCTGCTGTGCGGCTTCCACGCCGCCGGCTCGTGGCAGCGGATCGAGCACATCGAGGACTGCCTGCTGGCCACCGAGCGCGGCAACGAGGCCCGGCGGGTGGTCCACCAGTGGTGCGTCGAGGAGGGGCTCGGCGCCTACGACCGCAAGCACCAGCAGGGCTTCCTGCGCAACCTCGTCGTCCGCGAGGGCTTCCGCACCGGCGAGCTGCAGGTCCGGATCGTCACCAGCGTCGGCGAGTTCGACGTCACGAGCCTGGCGGCGTGGCTCGACGAGGCGCTGGAGGAGCCGCCGACCGGCCTGCTCTGGACCCAGATGCACGACGTCGGCGAGACGACCTACGGCGGCGAGACCGAGCTGGTGGCCGGCCAGGAGTACTTCCACGAGGAGCTGTCCGGCCTGCGGCTGCGGATCAGCCCCGAGGGCTTCTTCCAGACCAACACCACGATGGCCGAGCGGCTCTACGGGATCGCCGGCGAGTACGCCGACCTCCAGGGCTGGGAGCGGCTCTTCGACCTCTACTGCGGCAGCGGCGCCGTCGGGCTGACGATGGCCGCCCGCGCCGGCGAGCTGGTCGGGGTCGAGATCGTCGAGGACTCGATCCGCGACGCGATCAAGAACGCCGAGCTGAACGACGTCCGCAACGCCCGCTTCCTGGCCTCGGACGCTCGCACCGGCCTGCCGGACGCGGTCGAGCACGCCGGCCGTCCCGACGTCCTGATCGTCGATCCGCCGCGGGCCGGCGTCGGGCCGCGGGTCTGCCGCCGGATCGCCGAGGCGGCGCCGAAGCGCGTGGTCTACGTCTCGTGCAACCCGACGACGCTGGCGCCGGACGCCGCGCGGCTGGTCGAGGAGGGCTACGTGCTGCGCAAGGTCCGCCCGGTCGACCTCTTCCCGCAGACGCCGCACGTGGAGTGCGTCGCGGTATTGGACCGCCGGGCCGACTGAGGCGGGGTCCCGGCCTAGGGGGCCGGCGGCGTCGCCGCGTCGGCCTCGGTCAGCGTCGTGTTGAGCCGGCCGAGCAGGGTCGCGAGCGCGGTCACGTCCTCGACCGACCACTCGGCCAGCCGGTGGCCCATCAGCTGGGTCCGGGCCTCGCGGACGAGCTGGCGCTCGGCGCGGCCGCTGTCGGTGATCCGGACCAGCGTCGCCCGCCGGTCGACGTCGCTGCGGGTCCGCGAGACGTAGCCGCGGCGTTCGAGCGGGGCGATCTGGCGGGTGACGGTCGACGCGTCCAGGTCGAAGGCGGTCGCGAGGTCGCTCATCGTCTGCTCGCCGCGCTCGTCGAGGTGGGCGAGCAGCAGGTAGCCGGAGCGGTCCAGCGGCGAGCGGGCGACGTCGGCAGCGGCCAGCCGGACGCGCTCGGAGCGGCGGGCGAGCACCGCCAGCTCGTGCTGGAGCTGGTCGAAGGGGTCGGTTGACACGTCGCGAGGGTAGCCGACGCTTGGGCACCTGGCCCGTCCGTCCGCTTACGCCGTAGTCGGCGCGGGGCTCCCGACGGGCGCCGACGCGCCATGATGGAGCGGTGACCGGGCCCTGGGACGTGGTGGTGATCGGGGCGGGGATCGTCGGTCTGGCGACCGCACGCGAGCTGCAACGGCGCGACCCCGCGCGGCGGGTGCTGGTGGTCGATCGCGAGTCGCGGGTGGCCGCCCATCAGAGCTCGCACTCCTCGGGGGTGCTGCACGCGGGGATCTACTACCCGCCGGGGAGCCTGAAGGCCCGTGCCTGCGTGCGGGGCCGGGAGCTGCTGGAGCGGTTCTGCGACGAGCACGCGATCGCGCATGAGCGGTGCGGCAAGTTGGTGGTCGCGCTCGACGCGGGCGAGCGCACGCGGTTGGACGAGTTGGAGCGGCGGGCGATCGCCAACGGCGTTCCGGGCCTGCGGCGGCTCGAGGGGCCGGGGGCGATCGCGGAGGTCGAGCCGTACGCGACCGGGGTCGCGGCGCTGCACAGTCCGATGACGGGGATCGTCGACTTCGCCGCCGTCGCCGGGGTGCTGGCCGAGCAGCTGCGCGAGCACGGTGGCGAGCTGCGGCTGGGGTTCGCGGTCCAGCGGCTGGACCGGTCGGGCGGGGTGGTGCGGGTCTCCGGTCCCGCGGGAACGGTGCAGGCGCGGCGGGTGGTGGCCTGTGCGGGGCTCTGGAGCGACCGGCTGGCGGTGGCCGACGGGGCGCCGGCCGATCCGCGGATCGTGCCCTTCCGCGGCGGCTACCTACGGCTGCGCCCATCGGCCAGCGGACTGGTGCGGGGCCTGATCTATCCCGTGCCCGATCCGGCGCTGCCGTTCCTCGGGGTCCACCTGACCCGCACCATCGGTGGCGAGCTGTGGCTGGGCCCGACGGCGCTGTTGGTCGGTCGCCGCGACGGCTACCGGCTGCGCGGGGCGTGGCGGCCGGGGGGTGGCGAGTTGCGGGCGACGCTCGGGTGGCCGGGAACGGGACGGGTGCTGGCGCGTTGGTGGCGGACCGGCGCCCACGAGCTGGCGACCGCGCTCGCCCCGGGGCGGCTGGTGCGCGAGGCGGCGCGCTACGTGCCGGCGCTGGGCCGCGATGACGTCGACCACGGTCCGCATCCGGCGGGGATCCGGGCGCAGGCCGTCGCGCGCGACGGGGCGCTGGTCGACGACTTCGTCGTCCACGAGACCGGCTCCGGGGTCCACGTCCGCAACGCCCCCAGCCCCGCCGCGACCTCCTCGCTGGCCCTCGCCGAGCTGATCGCCGACCGCGTCGACGCCGCCGACCGCTGAGCCGGCCCTCAGCCTCCGGCGGGCGCGGTCCAGACGAAGGCGTGCAGGTACTGCAGCCGCTCGTCGCGGGCCCCGGGCAGCCGCCGCAGGCAGCGCTCGCGCAGCTGCTCGCGCTCGGGCGTGTCGTCGCTGGCCAGGTGCGCCAGCCAGACCGGGTGGGTGCCCAGCCGGTAGCGCTCCCAGGCGTGGCGGTCGCGCCGCCGGAGGTCGCCGAGCAGGCCGCGCAGCATCGCTGCCCGTACCGTCCAGCGGGGGGCGCGGCCGCTGCGGAGCGCGCCGTCGGCGGCGATGTCGACCACGATCAGCGTCCCGCCGGGGGCCACCAGCGACCGCAGGTGGAGCAGCGCCCGGTCCAGGTCCGGCACGTCGTGCAGCGCGGCCGAGGTGAAGACCAGGTCGTAGCGCCCGCGCTGGTCGTGGAGATCGCCCTGGACGTACCGGATCCGCGGGTGCGGCCGGACCGCACGGGCTCGCTCGATCATGTCGGCCGACAGGTCGACGGCCAGCACGTCGTCGTAGCGCTCGGCCAGCAGCAGCGCGTGGCGGCCGCTGCCGCAGGTGGCGTCGAGCGCGGTCGCCCCGCCCGGCAGGACACCCGGCAGCCAGTCGCCGACCGGATCGCCGGTCAGCTCCTCCCAGCGGTCGTAGACCTCGGCCAGCCCGTCGAAGCGACGATCGGCGGGGACGGGGGACGCGGGCGGCACGCGATCGATCGTGCCAGGCCCGGGTCGCCGGTGCCGCCGGGGTAGCGTGTCGGGCCATGCGCGCCGCCACGATCCGCGATGGCCAGGTGCTCGTCGCCGAGCACCCCGACCCGACGCCCGGCCCGGGCGAGCTGCTGGTCCGCGTCCGGGCCGCCGGCCTCAACGGCGCCGACCTGCTGCAGCAGCGTGGCGGCTACCCCGCGCCGCCCGGCAGCCCGCCCGACATCCCCGGCCTGGAGTTCGCCGGCGAGGTGGTCGCGCGCGGCCGCGACGCCGAGCGGTTCGCCGACGGCGCGCGGGTGATGGGGATCGTCGGCGGCGGCGGGCAGGCCGAGCTGCTGGTGGTCCACGAGCGGCAGGCGATGCCGGTCCCGGCCGGCCTCGACTGGCCGGCCGCCGGCGGCTTCAGCGAGGTCGTCACCACCGCCCACGACGCGCTGGTGACCCAGGCCGGCCTGCGGCCCGGCGAGCGGCTGCTCGTCCACGGGGCGGCCGGCGGGGTCGGCACCGCCGCCGTCCAGCTCGGGCGGGCGATCGGGGCCCACGTGACCGCGTCGGTCCGCAACCCCGACCTGCGGGCCGGCGTCGCCGCGCTCGGCGCCGACGTGGTTCTCGCGCCCGACGAGCTGGCCGACGACGCCGGGCCCTTCGACGTCGTCCTCGAGCTGGTCGGCGCGCCGAACATGGCGATCAACCTGCGGACGCTGGCGACCGGCGGCCGGATCGTGGTGATCGGGGTCGGCGGCGGCTTCAAGGCCGAGGTCAATCTGCTGGCGCTGATGGGCAAGCGGGGCCGGATCAGCGCCTCGACCCTCCGCGCCCGCCCGCTGGAGGAGAAGGCCGCCACCGCCCGCCTGGTCGAGCGCGAACTGCTGCCGCTGATCGCCCGCGGCGCGATCGCCGTCCCGATCGCCGCCAGCTTCCCGCTCGACGAGGTCGCCGCCGCCTACGAGCGGTTCGCGGCCGGCGGCAAGCTCGGCAAGGTCCTGCTGACGATCTAGCGCTCGAGCCCGCCGGCCCGCCACCAGCGCGGCAGCAGGTCGCTGCAGGCGATCAGGAAGCCGACGGCGACGAACGCGGTCTGCGGCATCGGCCGATCCAGCCGCCACTCCAGCAGGTAGGCCCCGACCAGCGCCGCGGTCATCCCGACCGCGGTCCCGGCCGGCCGCAGCCGCTGGCGGACCGCGTAGCCCTGGAGCGCGGCGAGGAAGAGGACGGTGGCGATCGAGAGCGAGCCGGCCGCCACGTGCGCGCCCCACAGGGGCAGCTCGAGGGTCAGCGGCTCGCCGGCCGGCAGCGGCTGCGGCCAGGTCCGGACGCCGCCGGCGCTGAGGGTGGTGACGGCGTCGATCGCCCCGATCACCAGCGGCAGCGCGACCACGAAGGCGCCGAGGTCGAAGACCCGCGCGAACAGCAGCCCGAGCGCGATCGCCAGCAGCGCCTCGGGCAGCGTGCCGCCGCCGTGGGCGTCGAGCGCGGCGGTGGCGCCGGTCAGCAGTCCGCCGGCGGCGGCCAGCGCGGCCAGCGCCAGCGGCATCCGCACCAGCGGCGCCATCACGTAGGCCAGGCCGCCGAGCAGCACGATCGGCGGCACCGCGGCGACCAGCGTCGCCCGCGCCGGCGGCTGCAGCTCGGGCAGCGCCGGCGCGGCGACGAGGAGGACGGCCAGGCCGCCCAGCAGGGCTAGTAGGGCGGCAGCGAGTCGTGCCACGCGCCCAGCTCCCGGAACGCGGTCCAGAACGCCTGCTTCGCGTGCAGCTCGTCGAGCGCGTCGTCGATCGACGGCGTGACCAGCGCCTGGCAGGAGGGGGTGAAGCGCTGGATCGTGCCCGGCTCGTCGCGCAGCGGCTCGGCCAGCGGGATCTCCAGCGCGTTGAGGGCGTCGAGCGCGTCGCCGCCCATCACGACCACGATCCGCGGCTGGACGATCGCCAGCTCCTCGGCGACGCGGGCGACGCAGCCGGGGTCGCCGGTCCACTCGTCGTCATCGACCGGGCACTTGACGCAGAGCGTGCCGTAGATCGTCGTCGGGTCGATCCCGAGCCGCTTGAGGCTCTTCAGGACCGCCGTCCCGCCGCGCCCGTAGAAGGCGACGCCCTCCTCGATCTCCGCGCGGGTCGCGTGGTGCTTGAGCAGGAAGACGTCGGCCTGTGGGTGGCCGGACCCGACGACCGGCAGCGCCTCGCCGCGCGGGCAGCGCTCGCAGGCGTGCAGGTCGTGGGTCAACGAGTTGATCTCACGGATCGCACGGTCGAGGTACTTCTCGTGGATCTCGTCGTCGGTCGCGGGCATCGCGGCGTGGATTGACCCGGGGCGCGGCTCGTCCTCGCGGTTGCAGGGACGGTTGCCGGATGCAGCAATCCGTGCTGCACGCGTCGCCGAGCAGGAGTTGACGGAATCCTGTCGCACGCGCGGCGGCGGCGCCAGGCCGCGGCCTACGAGGAGGGCGCTTCGCGCAGCTTGCCGCGGAACTGCCAGGCGTTCGGCCGCAGCTGGCCGAGCTGGCGGGCGACGAGGGCGGCGGCGCCGACGGTCATCGCGCCGAAGACGGCGTCGAGGAAGAAGTGGTTGCCGGTCGCCATCACGACGAACGTCACCACCAGCGGGTAGACCGCCCAGAACCAGCGCGTGACCTTGTGCTTCGAGAGCCGGGCCAGCGGGATCCCGATCATCATCGCGAAGCCGACGTGCATCGACGGCACCGCGGCGTAGGGGTTGAACAGCTTGCTGACGCTGTGGCTGTTCGGGTCGATGTTCGTGAACGCCGCGACCGCGTCGTGGATCCCCAGGCCCGGCACCAGCCGCGGCGGCGCCGTCGGCACCAGCACGTAGCAGGCGAGGGCGATGAACCAGGCGACGATGAACATGTTGCGGACGAAGCCGAACGCGCGGTTGTGGACCGCGTAGATGTAGGCCATCGCCCCGAACGTGACGGTGCTCTGGAAGTTGATGTACATGAAGCTCGAGCCGTCCAGCAGCCCGGGCACGTTGCCCGCGAACCGCTGGAGCCCGCCCTCCATGTCCAGGTGCAGCGCCCGCTCGACCGAGATGATCCAGTCGGCGTTGGCGAACGCCGTCGAGGCGGCCATCTCGTAGTCGACCATGCCCCGCGAGTAGCGGTAGATCCAGTACGCCGCCATCACGATCGCCAGGTTCGCCAGCGCATCGAGGATGCCGTTGGGCAGGAAGCGGACGGGGCGGGTGAGGAACGCTGGCATGGGACGAACGGGATCGGCGCTGACCGCGGGGCGAGACCTGCGCCCTGCGGGGCGGCTACCGGTCGCAGTCGTCCGGTTGCGCGCGTCGCCAGGGACCGGGGAGACCGGTTCCCAATGTAACCGTACCGTGAACCATGGACCGGACGTGCGTCCACCCCCCAGGGGCGGTTGACAGGCACGCGGTTCCGTGCATCACCTGGAGGTAGGGGGAGTAGCGGATTCGGAGCACGAACGTGCCTCCGCCGGAACCGCGCAGGACCACCCGGTCGGCGCGCAGTTCGGCCACCCGCAGGTCGGGCCCGCCGCCGGGGAAGCCGAGCGGATCGTCGCTCTCGCGGTCGGCCGCGGCCGCCACCAGCGGCGCCGGATCGGTCACCCGGTAAAGCGTCCAGTCGGCGTTGCGCCAGGCCTCGTCGAGCCCGATCGCCCGCCGCGCGGCGGGGTCGCGCAGCAGCGCCAGCTCGTCGCGCGAGGCGTGGTCGGGCTCTGCGCCGGGCACCGCCACCCAGCCGACCGCGTTCTCGTCCAGCCAGCGGCGGTAGCGGTCGGCGGTCGGCCGACCCTCGTAGAAGAGCGGGTTGCGGTCGCGGTCGAGCTGGCGGATCCAACCGCGCGCCAGCGGAATCTCGGGCCCGATCCAGCGCGCCTCGCCGCGGCGGGCGGTCGGCGGGATCTCGACACGGGCCGGATCGGCGCGGAGCCGCTCCCGCAGCTGGTCGGCCAGCGGCGCCCAGTAGCCGGCGCGGGCCGCGCGGTCGCCCCAGGCCTGGGCGGCGTCGCGGACCGGCGGATACCACTGCCAGTAGAGGAAGGCGACCAGCAGCAGCGCCCCGACGGCGCCGGCGGCGCGACCGCGCCGCCCGGTCGACCCGTCCCGCTCCCGCGCCAGCAGCGCCGCGGCCAGCAGCGGGCCGCCGGCCAGCGCGGCCAGTCGGGTGGCGTTGCCGCCCATCGGCGTGTCGAGCAGGCCGGCGAGCACGATCGCGGCCAGGTAGAGCGCCGCGCCGGCCCGCAGCGCCCGCTCGCGCGCCGGCAGCACCAGCACGGTCGCGGCCAACGCGATCAGCGCCGGCCACAGGGCCGAGGCCACGAACGGCTCGCTGCCGCCGCCGGGGAAGCTCACCGACAGCAGCAGCGCGACGCCGAACGCCGTCGCGGTGACGGTCGCCGCGACCATCCGCGACGCCGGGGCGCCGATCCACCAGGCCAGCCCCGCCAGCGCCAGGAACAGCGCGGCCACCGGGCTGGCCAGTGCGGTCAGCAGCGCGGCGGCGGCCGCGCCGATCTCGCGTCCCCGGTCCGAGACCCGCACGTCGGCGGCGAGCACCAGCGCCACCAGCCCGAGCGCGGCCCCCAGCACGAAGGTCATCCGGCCGGTGAACAGCAGCCCGCCGATCCCGGCCGCGAACCACCACGAGGCGACCGTCGCCGGGTCGCGCCACGGTCGCGGGTCCTCGGTCGCGGGCCACCAGCCGGCGGCCAGCCGCGCGAAGGCCCAGGCGGCGACGACGGCCGCCAGCGCCCCGACGACGGTCGCCCCGACCAGTGCCCCCAGCAGCGGCAGCAGCACGCTGTAGCTCGGCAGGTGGTGGCCGCCGAACCACGAGAGGTCGTACAGCCAGACCCCCTGCCGGGCCAGCTCGACCCGGTGCTCCTGGGCGGCCAGGTCGGTGGTCGGCGGGGCGACCGCGACGTAGAGCGCCCCCAGCAGCAGCGCCAGCGCCCAGGGCGGGACCCGCCGGCCGACGCCGGCCATCAGTCCCGGGTCGCGCGGCGGACGCGGCGCGCGCGGACCCGGCGGCGGGCGCCGGGCGGGGTCGCCTTCGTCTCCAGGAACTTCAGCGCCTGGACGTAGACGAGCGTGCCGGGCTTGGTCTCGATCTCTGCCATCGAGAGCGCGACCAGGAACTCCTCCGGCCCGTCGAAGTCGGGGATCCGGACCCGGACCGAGCCGAGGCCGGCGGCGACGTGGCTGTCCGAGCCGGCGCCGGCGACGATCCGGTACTTCTCGGCGAAGATCGCGGCCTCCTCGTTGAAGGAGCCGATCGCCACCCGCGGGTTGAAGATCTCGATCGCGTCGATCTCGCCGACCACGTCGAGCAGGTGCTCGTAGTCGGGCACGCTGTGCATCCGGTCGAAGGGGTGGGGCACGTAGACCAGCCCGCCCTGGCGCCGGATCTCGGCGATCGCCTCCTGCAGGGTGACGCCCTTCGGGATCCGCTCCTTCAGGAAGATCCCGATCACCTCGCCCTGGTCGGCGGTCTTCACCTCCTCGCCGACGATCACCTTGACCCCGAAGCGGTCGGCCTTCTCGAGCGCCTCGAAGGCGCCGGAGACCTCGTTGTGGTCGGTGATCACGATCGCGCCGAGGCCCTGGCGGCGGGCGGCGTCCAGCAGCACCTCGGCCGGTGTGGCGCAGTCGCCGCTGTGGTCGGTGTGCATGTGCAGGTCGACGTCGATCCGCGGCCGGTCGCGCAGCCGGGCGACGATCTCGGGATCGAAGCGCTCGGGGTCGTGGCGGCGGGCGCGGACGACCGCGTAGCGCTCCAGCACCCAGTCGACGTGGGCGGCCCAGCTGCGGTCGGCGACCCATTCGCGGCCGGCCGCACGCAGCTGCTCGGCCAGCTGGGGGTCGCCCAGCAGCCGCTCCAGCTGGGCGACGAGCACGTCGACGTCGCCGGGCTCGAACAGCAGCCCTCGCGCGCCGCCGTCGGTCAGCTCGTCGTGGACGCCGATTCGGCTCGCGACGGGCACCGCGCCGACGTGCAGCGCGGCGACCAGCGCGTGGGGAGCGGGACGGGCGCCGGTCGAGGCCAGCAGCACCACGTCGGCGTCGGGCGGCAGCAGCCGGACCCCGTCGTGCTCGCCGTGCGGCTCGGCCCGCAGCTCGTCGATCGGCAGGAAGCGGATCCGGTCGCGCAACGCCGGCTTCAGCGGCGCGGTCGGCGCGTCGCCGTCGGCGACCACCACGGTCGCCCGCCACGGCAGGTCGAGGTCGAGCCGGCGGAGCGCGCGGAGGGCGGCGCGGCGGGCCGGGCGCTCCTCGTCGAACGGCACCACCAGGTGCAGCGGGGCGTCCGGATCGCGGCGGGCGGCGGCCTCCGGCGGATCGCTGGCGGCGGCCGGCGGCGGGACGCGGTCGACGTAGCCGAGCCCGATCGGGAACGAGCGGGCGACGAGCGCCGCGGTCGTCGCGCTGGCCGCCTGGCGGTCGTCGAGCCGGCCCAGCAGCCGCGCGGCCCGCTTGCGCGTGACCTGGGTGGCGATGAACCGCTCGGCCGGCAGGTGGAAGGTGCCGACGTTCAGCGTCCGGCTGTGGCGCAACGCGATCGAGCTGACCGACGGCCCGAACGGCTCGTGCACGTGGACGATGTCGAGCGCCAGCGCCGTCAGCGCGTCCTCGACCGCCCGCGCCGCGTCGACCGGCAGCGTCGCCGGGGTGGTCGTCCCGGGGATCGGCGGCAGCGCCTCGCCGACCGCCAGCACCACCGGCGCGGCCCCCGGTTCCGGCAGCAGCCCGGCCGGGTCCTCGCGCAGCGCGGCCCGCGTCCGCCGCACCCGCTCGGGGTCGCGTGAAGGCGCCAGCACGACCAGCCGGTGGCCCCGCTCGGCCAGCTCCTGCGCCAGACGCAAGGCGTGCGCCGTGACGGGATGCCCGGCCTCCAGGGGGTAGGGCGTGATCTGGGCGATCGCCAGCGGCGCGGCAGAACTCACGGGCAGCAGCATAGGCCGGTGGCGCGCCAGCGCACCCCGAGACCGCCCCCGAAACGCGAACGACCCGGGCGGTGGCCCGGGTCGTCTCGCGTGCTCGAACGCGCCGGAGGCCGGCGCGGGGGTGGCTCAGGCCTCGACGGTCTTCGCCTTCGCCTTGCCCGACGCGTCGCGGACGAGGCGGTTGTCCTTGATGAACTTCTCGGTCGCGTTGCGCGCCTCGTCGTCCGGCCGCTGGTTGTGCGGCGACTTCATGAGGTACGACGACGGGCCGTCGAGCTGGCCGGCGACGCCGTTGTTCAGGCCCAGCTTGATCAGGCGGGCGGCGTCGATGATCACGCCGGCCGAGTTCGGCGAGTCCCAGACCTCGAGCTTCAGCTCGGCGGTCAGCGGCACCTCGCCGAAGGCCTTGCCCTCGAGGCGGATGTGGGCCCACTTGCGGTCGGTCAGCCACGGCACGTAGTCCGACGGGCCGACGTGGACGTCGCGGTCCGGCAGCTCGACGCCGGCGACCGAGGTCACGGCGTTCGTCTTCGAGATCTTCTTCGACTCCAGCCGCTCGCGCTCGAGCATGTTGAAGAAGTCCATGTTGCCGCCGACGTTCAGCTGCGACGTGTGCTCCAGCACGACGCCGCGCTCGTGGAAGAGGCGGGCGAGGGCGCGGTGGACGATCGTGGCGCCGACCTGCGACTTGATGTCGTCGCCGATGATCGGCAGGCCCTTCTCCTCGAAGCGCTTGTCCCAGTACTCCTCGCGGGCGATGAAGACGGGGATGCAGTTGACGAAGCCGCAGCCGGCCTCGAGCACCTGCTCGACGTACCACTTGGTCGCCTGCTCGGAGCCGACCGGCAGGTAGGAGACGACGACGTCGGTCTTCGTGTCCTTGAGGATCTTGACGATGTCGGCCGTCGGGCCGGGCGCCTTCGTGATCTTCTGCGACAGGTACTTGCCGATCCCGTCGTGCGTCATGCCCCGGTAGACCGGGACGTCCAGCTTCGGGACGTCGGCGAACTTGATCGTGTCGTTCGGATCGGCCCAGATCGCCTCGGACAGGTCCTTGCCGACCTTCGTCTCGTTGATGTCGAAGGCGGCCGTGAACTCGATGTCCTTGACGTGGTAGCCGCCGAGGTCGACGTGCATCAGGCCCGGGACCGGCTTGCTGGCATCGGCGTTCTTGTAGAACTCCACGCCCTGCACGAAGGAGTTGGCGCAGTTGCCGACGCCGATGATCGCCACGCGCACCTTGTCGCGCTGGTAGCGGCCGCTGCCGTTGGAGGCGGCCGCGCCGTTGCCGTTGGTCGTGTTGCTCACGTTCTTCTCGAAGTCCTCGATCTCGAATGGGGAGCCGGCGGCGCGGAACGAATCCACGTCGGGCCAGCCGGCAAGCGGGAGGTCCAGAGCCAGGAACCCCGCTCGCGGCGGCCGGTTACAACTCCGTCACAGGCTCCCGAGCGGGTGCCGCGGGCGTGCGACGGCGCTCCCGGCGCGAGGACGATGGTGGCAGGTCGGCGCGCCCGGAGCGTGGTGCCACGTCCGGCGCGCGGGCCGGACGCCGCGGCTCAGGCGCGGTCGGGACCGTTCAGCTGCCGCCGCACGTGCCACATCCGCTGGGCGGTGGTGAAGACGCCGAGCGCGGCCAGGACCCAGATCGAGGCCGGCAGCAGGTCGAGCCCGCCGGCGATCTCCTCGCCGCCGAGCACCAGGCCGATCGAGAGGATCACGACCCGCACCGCGCGGCTGCCGATCCCGGCCTTGCCGTCCAGGCCCAGGCCCTCGGCCCGCGCGCGGGTGTAGCTGACCAGCAGCGAGCTGACCGCGGCCAGCGCCGCGAGGCCCGCGTTGACGTCGTCGCCGTGCTTGGCGTAGACCATCACGACCGCGGTCAGGACGATGCCCTCCTCGATCCGGTCGAGGGTCGAGTCGAGGAACGCGCCGAAGGTCGTGCCCTTGCCCGACATCCGCGAGTAGCGGCCGTCGAGGGTGTCCATGATCGAGCCGAGGATGAAGGCCACGCCGGCCAGGACGTAGTGCTCCTGCCAGATCAGGACGGCGGCGAGCAGGTTGCCGAGCAGGCCGGTGACCGAGATCGCGTTCGGGGTCAGCGGCAGGTCGATCAGCCACTGCTGGAGGCGCGTGCGGTCGGCGGGTGGGTCGGTCGCGGCGGTCATGGGGACGCCGGGGAGGGTACGCCGAACGGCGGACCGCGCGCGGAGCGGTGCGGCGCCGTTGCCCCGGTCGTGGGGCCCGATCGGCGCGGTCCGGTCCGCTTCCGGCAGACTCCCGGGCGTGTCCGGCGAGACCACCGCGCCCGCGTCCGCTGCCGCGGCGTCCCCAGCCGATCCGGCCCCGGGCGCGTCCGGCGCCCCGACCGGCCCCGCGCCGCGGGGCTCGCTGGTCGCCGGCCTGGTGCGGGCCGCGCGGCCGAAGCAGTGGGTGAAGAACGTCCTGGTCTTCGCGGCGCCGGCCGCCGGCGCGGCGCTCAACGACGGCGACGTGATCCGCGACGCGGTCCTGACCTTCGTCGCCTTCTGCCTGGTCTCCAGCGCGACCTACATCCTCAACGACGTCGGCGACGTCGAGGCCGACCGCCGCCACCCGACCAAGCGCAACCGCCCGATCGCGGCCGGGATCGTGCCGGTGCCGGTGGCGCTGGTGGCGGTGGTGGCGCTGCTGCTGGTCGGGCTCGGCCTGGCCTACCTGATCAGCTGGCGGCTGGGCGCGCTGCTGACCGCGTACAAGGCGCTGACGATCGCCTACACCTTCCGCCTGAAGCACACGGCGATCCTCGACATCATGGTCGTGGCGACCGGCTTCGTCGTGCGTGCGATCTCGGGCGGCGTCGCGGTCGACATCACGCTCTCGAAGTGGTTCCTGGCCGTCACCTGCTTCGGCTCGCTGTTCATGGTCGCGGGCAAGCGCCACGGCGAGCTGCTGCACGTCGGCGACGGCTCGACCCGCAAGGCGCTCGAGCAGTACACCGTCGAGTACCTGCGGTTCGTGGTGACGATGGCGGCGGCGGTGACGATCCTCACCTACTGCCTGTGGGCCTTCGAGCACCCGAAGACGAGCGAGGTCCCCTGGTGGGGCCTGTCGATCGTCCCCTTCGTGATGGGGATCATGCGCTACGCCCTGCTGGTCGACCAGGGCAAGGGCGGCGCGCCCGAGGAGCTGGTGATCCGCGACCCGGGGCTGCGCCTGATCGGCCTCGCGTGGCTGGCGCTGTTCCTCGGGTCGGTCTACATCCACTGAGGTCGGACGACGGCGTTCGGCTCAGAGGGCCGAGACCGTCGCCCGGCGGGCCGCCAGGGAAACCAACGGCAGCAGGTCGTCGGGGTCCGAGGTCAGGTCTTCTTCGGCACCTTTGGCCCGCGGTAGGCGATCTCGCCGTGCTCGTCGAAGCGGATCGACCGCTCCTCGAGCCAACGCCGGTTCTCCTCGATCTGCTCGTCGGTGATCGGCCCGTGCTCCGCCTCGTCCTCGGCGAGGAACTCGCCCATCGCCGCCAGTCGCTCGTCGTGGGCGGCCTGTCGCCGCAAGGCCTCGCTGACCCAGGCACCGAGGGTGGCCGCACGACCCGCCGCAACCGCCGTCCTGCCGGCGGCGATCAGCTCCGGATCGACCCTGACCGACAGCCGGTTCTTTCCCCGAGCCATGCGGTTGACGAACGACACGCCGCGAACGTACCACCGGCCTTCACGGCCGCAAAACGATCCGCCGATAGCCCCCTCAGCGGCTCCGCGACGTCGGATCGGCGATCCGCGGGGTGCAGCGGCGCAGGCGGTAGACGCGCACCGACGGGCCCGGCCGCTCGTAGCGCAGCTGGCCGAAGTTGAACGCCATGTCGTACTGGAAGTAGTGCTTCGCCTCGGGGCCGTCGAAGGGGACGGACTGGAAGGCGAGGTCGGCCTGGCGGTCGAGCGCGCGGTAGTAGCGGACCGCCTCGGGCACGCGGGCCGGGTTGTTCATCACGCGACCCGACTGCATCGAGCCGGAGACGATCCAGCAGGCGCCCTTCTCGCGGTAGAAGTCCAGCAGGCCCGGGAAGAGCGTGTAGCCGTTGTTGGCGAAGTCGGCGCGGCGGTTGATCTTCGCCCGCAGCTCCGGGTAGCGACGGATCAGCTCGGCCTTGTCGGCGCCGGTCCGCACCAGGCGGTTCCAGCGGTAGCCCTCGCGCGACTTCGGGTTCGGCAGCCGGGCCCCGTCGGCGTACCACTCCTTCGGCATCATCGGCTCGACCACGATCGTCGACCCCGCCGGCACGTTCCGGACCATCCAGTCGCGGGCCACGCTGCGGGTGTCCTCGCGGCTCAGGACGATCCCGTTGTGGACCGTCCAGACCAGGCCCTGGGCCACCACCACGACTGCGGCGGCGACCCCCAGGCCCAGCCGCAGCCCCGGCGCGCGGACGTTCAGCCGCCGCAGCGCCCAGCTCGCCAGCCAGACCCCGCCGGCCGCCGCCAGCAGCGCCAGGATCGGGTAGACCGGCATCCCGTAGCGCGCGAAGTAGCGGCCCTGCGAGCCGACGTAGGCGAAGAACAGCAGCGGCGCCGGGATCAGCACCAGCGCCTGCCAGCGCTCGGCCCGGATCAGCCGCAGGCCGCCGACCACCGCCAGCAGCAGCGGCAGCAGCCCGAAGCCCCAGACCAGCGACCAGCCGTAGTAGCGGTAGCCCGAGGTCTGCGTCTCGCCCAGCAGCAGGCCGCCCTTCGTGTAGTCCGACAGGTGCCGGACCTCGTCGACGAAGAAGCCGGGCCGCAGGATCGCGTACGGGTCGCAGACGAAGAACGCGACCACCGCGGCCGCCCCCGCCACCACCAGGCCGAGCAGCGCCGGCCGCCAGTGGGGGAGGGCGAAGCCGTCGCCGCGCTCCGCGTCGGCCGCCACGCCCTCGGGCTGGGTGCCGCGGAGGTCGCCGGGACGCCAGCCGAGCGCGTGGATCACCGCCGCCGTGCCCATCGGCAGCAGCACGAAGGCGGCGTTGTACTTGAACCCGACCGCGGCGCCGATCGCGACGCCGGCCAGCAGGTAGTCGCGGCGGCGGCCGAAGCGCACGATCCCGGCGATCGCGAACAGCGCCAGCCCGGTCGGGGCCAGCGAGGGCGCGTCGTTCAGCGCCAGGTGGCCGTAGTGGGTCGGCAGGAAGGCGGTCGCCATGATCGCCGCCGCCAGCAGCCCGACCCGGCGGTCGAAGAGCCGCGCGCCGGCCGCGTAGAGCAGCGCGATCCCGGCGGTCGAGAGCAGCGCCGAGGCGACCCGGGCGATCGTCCAGACGTCGCTCGGGTCGGTCGCCCAGGCCTTCACGATCCCGTCCGAGGACCAGTGCAGCAGCCACAGCGCGCCGGCGATCCACTCGATCAGGCCCGACGGGTTGAGCTGGTAGTCGGGGTCGAGCGACGAGCCGCGGAAGTACTCGACCGCGCGCGGGACGAAGTGCGAGCGCTCGTCCAGGTTGTAGCCGAACGGCAGCCCCCAGCGGATCCCCCACAGCCGCAGCACCAGGCCCAGCAGCACGATCGCCGCGAGCCCGATCCACCACCACCGCGGCGACCCGCCCGCCGCCTGGGCGGCCGCGGGAGCGTCGTCCGCCGGCCGGTCGTCCTGGTCCTCGCCGCCGGTGCGCATCGCGGGGCACTGTACGACGGATCCCGGCCGTGCGCGGCGCCCGGCGGCGGTCGCTCGCTACCCTCGATCGGTGCCTGCGGCCGTCACCGTGCTGCTCGCGGCGACCCTGATCCTCGCCGCGATCGCGAAGATCCGCGACCCGGAGCCGTTCCGGGAGAGCTTGCGGATCGCGCTCCCCGACCGGTCCGCGCGGGGGATCGCCGCGACCCTGCCGATCGTCGAGCTGGTGCTCGCCGCGGCGCTGGTCGCGGCGCCGGCCGGGACCGCCGGGCGGATCGCCGCGCTGCTGGTGCTGGGGCTGCTGCTGGCCTTCACCGCCGCGCTGCTGTGGCTCGAGCGGCGGGCCGCCTCGCGCCGCGACGGGATGCTGCTGCGCTGCAACTGCTTCGGCTCCGGCGGCGACGGCGACCCGGCCACCGGCCGCGTCCGCAACCTGCTGCTGGCCGTCGGCGCCGCCGCGCTGGTGGCCGCGCCCGCCGGCCCGCTCTGGCGGGTCGACGCCGGCGAGCTGGCCGGCGCCGCCTGCGTCGCGATCGGGCTGACCTGCGTCTGGCAGCTGGCGGTCGCGCTACGGCGGCTGCGGACCGTGGGGCTGCCGTCGTGAGCGCGGTCTGGGTCGTCGCCACCGTCCTCGCCTGGATCGTCGTCGGGCTGCTGGCCGCGGTCGTCGTGACCCTGCTGCGGCAGGTCGGCGAGCTGCGGGCCGACGTCGACCGGCTGCGCGAGTCCGGCGTCGCCGCCGCGGCCGAGGAGCCGCCGCTCGACGTCGCCCTCTACGAGCCGGTCGAGGCCTTCGCCGCGACCGTCTTCGACGCCGGCGACCGGCGGGCGGCGAGCGGCGGCGACCCGATCGCGATCGGCGGGCCCGACGACCGGCCGGTGCTGCTGGTCGTCCACGCGCCCGGCTGCGTCAGCTGCGAGGGGATCGAGGAGGCGCTGGAGGAGGTCGCCGGCGAGCGGGCCAGCGACGACGCGCCGGTGCCGGCCGACGGCGTGCGGATCCTCAGCGTCCTGGCCCTCGGCGAGCCCTACGCGCGCGAGCACCTGCGCGAGCACGCGATCCACGGCGTCCCGACCGTCGCCTTCGACGACCTGCCCGAGCGGCTGCAGCCGGAGTCGACCCCGTCGCTGGTGGGGATCGCCCGCGGCCAGGTGGTGGCGCTCGGCCGCCCGACCGATCCCGAGCACCTGCGCGAGGCCGCCCGGGCCTGCGAGGACGGCGTCTTCGCCGGCGCGCCGGACTCGGTGCGGGTCGCCGACTGGGGCGAGACGATCCCCTTCTGGGAGCTCGACCAGGACGAGCCGGCGGCGCTCGACGTGCGGATCGTCGCCGGCGGCAGCGACGCCGAACTTGGCGCGTCTGCGCTAGCGTCACGCCCCGTCGTGCGGCAGCGCGACGCGTCCCCGACCGAGGAGCACTGACCCTTGTCGCTCGACCAGCTCGTCCGCAACGCCCAGGAGCGCCTGGCCTCGCCGACCCCGTCGCGCCGCCGCTTCCTCGGCAGCGTCGCCGGTGCCGCGGCGGGCGGGACCCTGCTGGCGGCCTGCGGCGACGAGAGCGACGCGCGGACGACGACGACGGCCAAGCGCGAGGCCGATCCCCGCCACCGGCCGAAGGACTGCGGGCACGGCCGGCTCCAGATCAACGTCTGCTACGCCCCCTACCGGACCCTCCGCAGCGAGCCGGCGGAGTTCCTGCCGAAGGGCCGGACCGGGGTCGCGGTCCGCAAGGGCCCGGCGCCCGACGCGCCGATCATCTACAAGCACGGCAACCCGGTGATCATGAACGTCGACGGGGTCTACGGCCGCGTCAGCGAGCGCGACGGCGGGGTCGAGCGCGACTGCCCGGCGCCGCCGATGCGGCCCGGCCTGGGCGCCGGCCGCGGCTTCTACTGGGGCTACCCGACGGCCCAGTCGGGCACCCACAACAAGGGCGGGTGGATCGCCGGCGTCGTCGACGGAACCCGCTACTCGGTCAGCGAGCCGGACTTCCCGGGGATCATCTGCGGGCCGGCCGACCTCGACTTCGACTGCCGCGCGGGCACGAAGAAGAACACGAAGTACAAGACCGGCTGCGCCAACAACGCCCGCAAGGAGGACCCGGGCTACAAGTGCGGCGGGTCGACCATGAAGTGGGGCACCTGCGGCAAGCCGACCACGATGGAGGTCGGGATCTACCGCGATCCCAACGAGAAGGACCTCATCACCTCGCTCAGCCACGAGCGCTACAACCTCAAGTACGAGGCCGACGGCACCACGATCTTCTGGCTGGTGCCCGGCGACGTGGTCGCGCGCTACTGCTACAAGTGCACGCAGCGCAACCCCTCCGAGCGCTGCCCGCCGGAGACCCGCCGCAAGGACCGCAGCTGCTGCCGCTCCTACTCCTGCGTCACGGTGATCAAGGCCGCCTACGTCCCGCGCGGCGTCTCCGGCTGGGTCAACTCCAGCGTCCTGCGCCGCAAGGGCACCGCCAAGCGCGAGATCGACAAGGCGCTGAAGGAGCTGGGCGGGAGCTTCAACGGGTACTAGGTCCCGCCCGCCCGCGCGGTCGCCCGCTCGCTCGCGGCCGCGAGCGCAACTCATCGCTGTCTCTGGGGTTCGAGCGGGCATGTCCCGTCGCGTGGTCGTCGTCCTCGCCCTGATGCCGGCCGCGGCGCTGCCGGCGACGGCCGGTGCGGCAGCGCCCGCCGACCGGGCGCTGGCCGTGGCCCCGCTCGCCGCCGAGGCGGCCGGCTACGGCGGCTTCCTGGCCTGGACGGCGGCCGACGGGATCGCGATCCGGCCGCCCCAGGGCGCGGTGCGGACGGTGCGGCTGGCGCACGTCGTCCGGCTCTCGGCCGGTCCCGACGAGCGCGGGCGGCCGATCGTGCTGGCGATCGCCTGCCCCGGCCGCCGGTCGAGCTGCCGGGTGGTGCGGATCGACGCCCGCAGCGGGCGCACCAGTCGCCCCGCCTGGGGCCGCGGCGTCCAGGCCGCCGCCCAGTGGCGGACGACGATCGTCACCGCCTCGGCGGACCGCTTCTGCCGGATCGGCGTCCGCTCCGCCGGTGGCCGGCACCGGTCGATCGGGGTCGGCGGCTGCACGTTGCGCGAGGGCAACAACGATCCGGGGGTGACCGCGATCGCGCTGCGGGGGACGCGGTTCGCGGTCCGGGCGTCGTCGCCGAGCACCTACTCCGGCTCCTCGCAGGAGATCGTCACCGGCGACGTCCGGCGGTCGCGGACCTTCGTCGTCCGTCGCACGCAACCGGGCGAGAGCGGCAGCGGCAACGTGGCGTTGGGGCCGCCGGTGCTGACGGCGGCCGGCGTCACCTGGACGACCGCTCGCTGGGACGGCAAGAACAGCGTCGGCCGCCGGGTGCTCGGCGCCGGGGGACGGCCCGGACGGGCACGCGACGCGGAGGCCCGGTCCAGCGGTCGTCAGACCTGCGGCGTCGCCCACGACGGGCGCCGCTGGGCGGCGATCGAGGCCCCGGGCGAGGGCCGCGTGCAGTGCCTCTCCGGCGAGATCGACCGCACGACGGCGAGCCTCGTGGTCGAGCGGGCGGTCGATCCGCTGAGCGGGGCCGCGCACTGGTCGGCGCCCGAGCTGCGCCTGGAGCTGCCGTGCGTGCCACCGCCTCCGCCGAAGCCCGGCGACGTCCCCGTGATCGGCTGCGACCCGACTGGCGAGATCGTCGTCCGGGCCCAGCGGGCGCTGGTGCGCGACCACCGCACGGTCGAGCGGGTGCCGCTGTCCGGGGCGATGGTCGAGGTCGATCAGGTCGACGGTCCGCCCTACCGCCGTCCTCCCCGGCCGCGCGTGGTCGTGCCGCCGACCGCCACCGCCGCCGACGGCGGCTGGCGCGCGAGGCCGCCGGCGTGGGAGTTCGCGCTCCGCGCCATCGGCCGCACGGCCGACGGCCAGCCGCTGCTGAGCGCCTGGGCCGACGGGTCGGCGTAGCCGCCGCACGACGGCGCCCGGCGAGCGACCGACTACCCTCCCGGGCGTGACCACCCTGATGCTCGGCGAGACGCTGGTCGACCTGGTCTGCGAGCAGCCCGTCGACCGGCTCACCGACGCCCCCTCGTTCGTCCCGCGCTTCGGCGGCGCGGTCGCCGGCGCCGCCGTCCACGCGGCCCGTCGCGGGGCCCGCACCGCCCTCGCCGGCGGGGTCGGCGACGACGACTGGGGCTCGTGGCTGCGCGGGCGGCTCGAGGCCGAGGGCGTCGACCTGACCTGGTTCCGGCAGGTGGCCGGCGAGCGGACGCCGGTCGCGTTCCGGACCGTCGACGCCGCCGGCGAGGCCCACGCCGACCTCTACGGGCAGTCGCTCGACCTGGTGATGGACGCCGTCCGGCCGCGGATCGCCGAGGCGGTCGACGCCTGCGACGGGCTCTTCCTCTCCGCCGCCACCTGGGCCCAGCCGGCCGACGCGCGCGAGCGCCAGGTGGCCGAGGCCGCCCTCCAGCGCGCCCGCGACCTCGACCGCCCCGTCGTCGTCGACCTCGACGTCGGCGGCGACCGGTTCGTCGCCCGCGACGGGGCCCGCGCCGCCGCCGCGGCCCTCGTTCCCGGCGCGGCGCTGGTCGTCGTCCGCCCCCGCGACGCGGTCCGGGTGACCGCCGAGGACGACCCCGCCGCGGCCGCCGCGGTGCTGCTCGACCGCGGCGCCGGGATCGTGGTCGTCGGCGACGCCGGCGGCGGCGTCGTCCGCGGGCCCGGCATCGACCTGACCGTCGGCGCCCCCGTCGGCGCCCCCGCGGCGGTCGACCCGACCGGGGTCGACGCGGCCCTGGCCGGCACGCTGCTGGCCGCGCTCGAGCTGTCGGCCTGGTACCCGGCGGCGGTCGCCGCCGCGCTGCCCGACGCCGTCGCCGAGGCGGCTGCCGCCGCGGCGCGCTGGGGCGGGCTCGAGCCGGCGTGAGCGGCGCGGCGCTCCCGACCGTCCCGCGCGCGAGCTGGGTCGCCCCGACCCGGCCGCGGATCCGGGCCCTGCGCGAGCGGCTGGCCTGGGTCTACGGGGTGCCGGTCCAGCCGCCGCACCGCGACCCGCTCGCCGAGCTGGTCCTGACCGTCCTCTCGCAGTCGACCAACGACCGCAACCGCGACGTCGCCTACCTGCGGCTGGTCGAGCGCCTGCCCTCGTGGGAGCTGGTCGCCGCGGCCCCGGTCGAGGAGATCGAGGCGGCGATCCGTCCCGGCGGGATCTCGAAGGTCAAGTCGGTCCGGATCGCGGCGATCCTGGCGGCGATCGAGCAGCGCAGCGCCGCCGCCGCCCGCGAGCTGGGCCTGGCGCCGCCGGCCGGCGCCTCGCCGCTCGACCTGAGCTGGATGGAGCGGGCTCCGGTCGCCGCCGCGCGCGACTTCCTCTGCGACCTGCCCGGCGTCGGCCGCAAGACCGCGGCCTGCGTGCTGCTGTTCGCCTACGACCGCCACGACATCCCCGTCGACACCCACGTCCAGCGGGTCGGCACGCGACTGGGGCTGTTCCGGCCCGGCGCCCCGCTCGACGAGCTGCACGACGAGATGCTGTGGATCACCCCCGTCGGCGCCGGGCTCGAGTTCCACGTCAACCTGCTGCGCCACGGCCGGCGCACCTGCCACGCGCGCCGGCCCGCCTGCCCGCAGTGCCCGCTGCGCCGGAGCTGCCCCGGCCGCGTCCGCTGAGCGCCGCTTTCACCCAGGTGATTTCGCTGGCGCCCGGGCGCCACGCGTGAGAGCGTGCCGACGCGGGAAACCGCCCTGCCAGCAGGGCTTTCGCCGCCGGCGCCGGGGCCGCGCGGCGGCGGCCGATCGACCGCCGCCGAACGAGGCCGGTGGACACCGTTCCGCCCGTGCCTATAGTCGAGCGCCCCGGTGCGCAGTTGGGGTGCGCCGGGGACCGACAGGGGGGCAACACCAGATGTTGAGGAACGGCCGAGCCCGGCGCGGGCTCGTGCGCTTCGCCGTGATCGCGGGGGCCGCGATCGCGATGCCGGCGACCGTCCACGCGGCTCCGGGAGTCCCGGTGCCGCCGACGACGGTCTACACCGAGGACTTCGAGAACGTCCCCGACGCGACCAAGGCCTACGCGCTCGACGCGTACACCGGCGCCTCGGGGATGACCTACAGCGCCGATCCGGGCTGGCTTCCGGGCGGCAGCACCTGCAACGGGATCGTGGTCTCGGGCGCCACGACCGACGCCAACGGCAACGTCTGCGGCTTCTACGCCCAGATCAAGTCGCTGGGGAACGTCCTCGGCAGCGTCAACGGCAGCTCGCCGACCCAGGACAACCAGGTCCTCTCGGCGTACACCTCGAACAACCCGGGCGTCGACGCGGTCCAGTTCGAGACCGGTTCGCCGATTCCGCTGGTCAGCTCCGGCGGGCGCTTCATCACCTTCTCCGTCAACGCCGCGGCGATCAACTGCCAGGCGCCGGGCGGCGGACCGGTCGGCCGCCGGGGCGCGCCGCTGTTCAAGTTCTACCTGCTGGATCCGGCCAGCCCGGGCAGCGAGATCGCGACCTTCACCGACCCGATCGTGCCCTGCGCGCCCGGCGCCAGCAGCGGCGCGGGCAGCTTCCCGTCCGACAGCGCGGTGCTCTTCAACGGCCCCTCGCTGGGGCTGCGGATGCGCAACGGCAACGGCAACGGCGGCGGCAACGACGCGGCGATCGACGACATCAAGGTCCTCGACGCGACCCCGTCGCTCGACAAGTCCTTCACGCCCGACCACGTCCTGACCAACGAGGTCTCGACGCTGAAGTTCACGGTCACCAACACCTCGGAGCTGGCGGCGAAGCCGGGCTGGTCGTTCAGCGACGCGCTGCCCGGGGCGGTGCGGGTGGCCGGCGCGGCGACCACCACCTGCAGCAACGGCAGCCTCAACGCGCCGGTCGGCGGGGCGTCGATCGCCGTCAGCGGCGACCTGACCACCGGCCAGAGCTCGTGCGAGGTCTCGGTGCCGGTCTCGGCCGCGACCGCCGGCACCTACGTCAACGGCCCGTCGAACGTCACCAGCACGGGCCTCAACCCGGTCCCGCCGGCGACGCTGACGGTGACCTCGCCCGACACCGCGCCGCCCGAGTGCACGTTCGTCAAGCAGGGCGTCGGCCTCGACCTGCGGGCCTACATGGACGTCCGCGCCCGTGACCCGCTGAGCGGCATCCAGTCGATCGTGGTCCACTCGACCAACAACGCCAACGTGCCGATCCCGGCCTTCACCCCCGGGACGACCGACTGGATCACCGTCCGCGGCTACGGCGTCGTGCCGCTGATGCCGGCGACGTTCTTCATCCGCGTCACCGACATGGCGGGCAACGTCACGATCTGCGACCCGGTCGCGACGGTCCTCCGCAACGGTCGCGGCGGGCGGGCGACGCGGGTGATCAAGCGGCTGCCCCGCGATGACCGCTGGGTCCGGATCAGCAACGGCCGGCCCGGCGTGCGGACGGTCGAGCTGACCGTCAACGGCAAGCGGTTCCGGGTCGGCGGCCTGCGGGCCGGGGCCGAGCGCAAGCTCGACATCCGCCGGGCGCTGAAGTCGCGCAACAACCGCGTGGTCGTGCGCACGCAGGGCCCGCGCGGGGCGATCGCGCTGGTCAGCTTCGCCGACATGTGATCCCCACGGCCGGGGTGGGCGCCGTGCGCGCCCGCCCCGCGCCGGGACGCGCCCCGGCCGGTGGGCGACTACCGTGGAGGCGTGGTCGCCACCCTGCACAACCGCCCCCGGCCGGGCCGTCGAGGCCGCTCATGACCGCCCGCCACGACGGCGGGACGACGCACGAGGCCGCGACCGGGATCGACCCGCGGGAGCTGGAGCGGGCGCTGCGGGTGCTGGAGCAGGTCGAGGCGCTGCCGGTCGACCACCCCGACGCGGTCGCCGTCCAGCGGGCGACGTCGAAGATCTACAAGACGGTCCGCGCCCGCCGCCGCAAGGCCCGGGTCGACGCGATCCGGGCCCACGACGCGGCGATCGACGCCCGCACCGCGACCGCGGCTCCCGGCCGGATCGACGACGAGACGGCGGGGATCCCGCTCGCCTCGACCGCTCCCGGCGCGACCGCGGGCCGGCTCGAGCAGTCGCGCTCCTGCTACATCTGCAAGCAGCACTTCGTCGACGTCGACGCCTTCTACCACCAGCTCTGCCCGCCCTGCGCGGCCAAGAGCCACGCCCGCCGCGACGCCCGCACCGACCTGACCGGCCGCCGCGCGCTGCTGACCGGCGGCAGGGCGAAGATCGGGATGTACATCGCGCTGCGGCTGCTGCGCGACGGCGCCGACCTGACCGTCACCACCCGCTTCCCGCACGACGCGGTCCGGCGCTTCACGGCGATGCCCGACAGCGGCGAGTGGCTGCACCGGCTGCGGATCGTCGGCATCGACCTCCGCGACCCGGCCCAGGTGGTGGCGCTGGCCGACGAGGTCGCCGCCCGCGGGCCGCTCGACATCCTGATCAACAACGCGGCCCAGACCGTCCGCCGCTCGGCCGAGGCCTACGCGCCGCTGGCCCGGGCCGAGCGCGAGCCGCTGCCCGCCGGCCCGCTGCCGGAGATCGTCACCCTCGGCCGCGCCGGCGACGCCCACGCGCTGGCCGACGCCCCGGCCACGGCCCTCGGCGCCGGCGACGGCCATTGGGCGCCGACCCCGCACGCCCTGACCGCGATGGCGCTGGCCTCGCGCTCGGCGACCTTCGAGCGGGTGGCGATGGGGCGGGCGATCGACGCCGGCGGCCTGGTGCCGGACCTCCACGACAGCAACAGCTGGGTCCAGACGGTCGGCGAGGTCGACCCGATCGAGCTGCTCGAGGTCCAGCTCTGCAACGCGACCGCGCCCTTCATCCTCGTCAGCCGCCTGCGGCCGGCGATGGCCGCGTCGCCGGCCCGCCGCAAGTACGTGGTCAACGTCTCGGCGATGGAGGGCCAGTTCAGCCGCGGCTACAAGGGCCCGGGCCATCCCCACACGAACATGGCGAAGGCGGCGCTGAACATGCTGACGCGGACCAGCGCCAAGGAGATGCTGGAGGCCGACGGGATCCTGATGACCGCCGTCGACACCGGCTGGATCACCGACGAGCGGCCGCACCCGCAGAAGCAGCGGATGGCGTCGATCGGCTTCCACGCGCCGCTCGACCTGGTCGACGGCGCGGCGCGGGTCTACGACCCGATCGTGCGCGGCGAGGCGGGCGAGGACCTCTACGGCTGCTTCCTCAAGGACTACGAGCCCTCGCCCTGGTAGGACGCGGGCTTCCGGCCTGCGTACGCCGGTCCCGCCTTCTTGATCGGGACCTACAAGATCTGATACAACTCCACTCAGATGTTGATCCGCCGGCTGGCGGACGACGAAGCCCGCCTCTCGCCGGGACGGGCCCTGAGACGACACGCATCAGCAAGAGGAACCGCCATGGGCAAGATCATCGGCATCGACCTGGGCACGACCAACTCGTGCATGGCCGTCCTGGAGGGCGGCGAGCCGACCGTCATCGAGAACGCCGAGGGTGGCCGGACGACCCCGTCCGTGGTCGCCTTCGCGAAGGGCGAGCGGCTGGTCGGCGCGGTCGCCAAGCGCCAGGCCGTCACCAACCCGACGAACACGATCTCGTCGGTCAAGCGCTTCATGGGCCGCAAGGAGGCCGAGGTCCACGAGGAGGAGGCGATCGTCCCGTACAAGGTCGTCGCCGGTCCCAACGGGGACGCCCGGATCGAGGCCGAGGGCAAGCAGTACAGCCCGCCGGAGGTTTCCGCGATCACGCTCGCGAAGCTGAAGGCCGACGCCGAGGCGTACCTGGGCGAGTCGGTCGACGGCGCGGTCATCACCGTCCCGGCCTACTTCAACGACGACCAGCGGCAGGCGACCAAGGACGCCGGCAAGATCGCCGGCCTCGACGTCAAGCGGATCATCAACGAGCCGACCGCCGCGTCGCTCGCCTACGGCCTCGACAAGGAGGCCGACCAGACGATCCTCGTCTTCGACCTCGGCGGCGGCACCTTCGACGTGTCGGTGCTGGAGATCGGCGACGGCGTCTTCGAGGTCAAGTCGACCGCGGGCGACAACCACCTCGGCGGCGACAACTTCGACAAGGCGATCGTCGACTGGCTCGCCGGCGAGTTCAAGAAGGACCAGGGGATCGACCTCAAGGCCGACCCGATGGCCCTCCAGCGGCTGTTCGAGGCCGCCGAGAAGGCGAAGATCGAGCTCTCCTCGGCGCAGGAGACGCAGATCAACCTGCCCTTCATCACCGCCGACGCCTCGGGCCCGAAGCACCTCGACGTGCGGCTGACCCGCGCCAAGCTGACCGAGCTGGCCTCGAGCCTGCTCGACCGCCTGGTCGCCCCGGTCCGCCAGGCGCTCGACGACGCCAAGGAGAAGGGCGCCGCGACGATCGACCACGTCGTCCTCGTCGGCGGCATGACCCGGATGCCGGCCGTCCAGGACAAGGTCAAGGAGCTGACCGGCAAGGACCCGCACCGCGGCGTCAACCCGGACGAGGTCGTCGCGATCGGCGCCGCCGTCCAGGCCGGCGTGCTCGCCGGCGACGTCAAGGACGTCCTGCTGCTGGACGTCACCCCGCTGACGGTCGGCATCGAGACCAAGGGCGGCGTGATGACCAAGCTGATCGAGCGCAACACCACGATCCCGACCCGCAAGAGCGAGATCTTCTCGACCGCCGACGACAACCAGCCGTCGGTCGAGATCCACGTCCTCCAGGGCGAGCGCGAGATGGCGACCTACAACAAGTCGCTCGGCAAGTTCCAGCTGACCGGGATCCCGCCCGCCCCCCGCGGCGTGCCGCAGATCGAGGTCACCTTCGACATCGACGCCAACGGCATCCTCAACGTGTCGGCGAAGGACCTCGGCACCGGCAAGGAGCAGAAGATCGAGATCAAGGCCGGCGGCGGCCTCTCGGACGAGGAGATCCAGCAGATGGTCTCCGACGCCGAGTCGCACGCCGAGGAGGACCGCAAGGCGCGCGAGCTGGCCGAGGCCCGCAACGTCGCCGAGCAGGGCGCCTACCAGGCCGAGAAGCAGCTGACCGACCTCGGCGAGCAGATCGACGAGACGTCGCGCAAGGAGATCGAGGACGCGATCAAGGGCGTCCGCGAGGCTCTCGACGGCGGCGACGCCGACGCGATCAACGCCAAGCGCGAGGCGCTCGAGCAGGCCTTCCACAAGGTCTCCGAGCAGCTCTACCAGCGCGCCCAGGAGCAGCAGGCCGCGCAGGCCGACGGCGCTGCGGCGGGCGGCTCCGGCGACGACGACGTCGAGGACGTGGTCGACGCCGAGGTCGTGGACGAGAAGTAGCCGACGCCACCCGCCGAGCGAGGAGCACGCATGAGCGAGCAGCCCCAGACGGCCGGCGACGCCCCGTCGCCGGTCGACCCGGCCGCGGACGCCGAGGGCCTGGCGACCGAGGCGGCGACCCCGGAGACCGGCACCCCGGTCGACCCGCAGTCGGCCGCCGGCGAGACCGCCGCCGCGGCCGACGAGGCCCGCGCCGGCGGGTCGGCGGAGGCCGGCGCCGACGGCGCGCCGGCCGCCGAGGCCGAGGCCGAGCCCGCGGCCGAGGTCGAGGAGCCGGACTGGAAGGACAAGTACGTGCGGGCCGTGGCCGAGCTCGACAACGTCCGCAAGCGGGCCCGCCGCGACGCCGCGGCGGGCGAGCTGCGCGGCGTCTCGCGGCTGGCCCGCGAGCTGCTGCCGGCGCTCGACAACCTCGACCGGGCGCTGGCCCACCTGAGCGAGGCGCCCGAGGCCGGCGACCAGCAGATCGTCGACGGGCTGCGGATCGTCCACCGCGAGCTGCACGGCGCCCTGGCCCAGGCCGGGATCGAGTCCTACGACCCGACCGGCGAGGAGTTCGATCCCCGCTTCCACGAGGCGCTCAGCCAGCAGCCGGCGCCCGAGGGCACGCTGCCGGGGACGGTCGTGACCGTCTACCAGGCGGGCTACCGCCTGCGCGACGACGTGCTGCGGCCGGCGAAGGTGATCGTGGCGGGGTAGATGGCCACCCGACAGGACAACACGCCGGACCTCTACGCGGTCCTGGGCGTCGACAAGAAGGCGACGCCGGAGGAGATCAAGAAGGCGTACCGCAAGCTCGCCCGCGAGTACCACCCGGATCGCAATCCGGGCGACACCGCGGCCGAGGAGCGGTTCAAGCAGGTCTCCGCGGCGCACGACATCCTGTCCGACGCCGAGAAGCGCAAGGAGTACGACCGGGCCCGCTCGTTCGGCGGGCTCGGCGGGGCGTTCTCGACCGGGGGCGCCGGGTTCGACTTCGGCGACAGCGGGATCGGGGACATCCTCGGCCAGGTCTTCGGCAACCGCGGCGGCGGGGCGCAGCAGCGCACCCGGCGTCCGAACGTCCAGCGCGGGCGCGACCTCGAGGCCGAGGTCACGCTCTCGTTCCGGCAGGCGATGGACGGCGCCCAGATCCCGCTCAGCGTGCGGACCACCGCCACCTGCGGCACCTGCGCCGGCACCGGCGCGAAGCCGGGCACCAGCCCGACGATCTGCCCCCGCTGCCAGGGCCGCGGGGTCGAGTCGCAGGGCCAGGGGCTGTTCTCGATCAGCCAGCCCTGCGGCCGCTGCCACGGCTCCGGGACCGTGATCGAGGACCCCTGCCCGACCTGCAACGGCGAGGGCGCGGTCCATACCACCAAGCGCTACCGCGTCAACGTGCCGCCCGGGGTCAAGGAGGGCTCGCGGGTGCGGCTGGCCGGCAAGGGCCAGGCGGGCCGCAACGGCGGGCCGCCCGGCGACCTCTTCGTGATCACCCACGTGCGGCCGTCCGAGGTCTTCGAGCGCAAGGGCGACGACGTCGAGGTGACCGTCCCGCTGTCGATCGCCGAGGCCGTCCGGGGCTCCGACATCGAGGTCCCGACGCTCGACGGCCGCAAGAAGCTGCGGGTCGCGCCCGGCACCAAGCACGGCACCCTCCAGCGGCTGCGCGGCGAGGGGCCGCCGCGGCTCGGCGGCGGCGGCCGCGGCGACATCCGCTACCGGTTCGTGATCGAGGTTCCGGAGCCGTCCAGCGACGAGCAGCGGGAGGCGGTCGACCAGCTCGCCGGGCTCTTCCCCGCCGCCAGCCGTGAGAGGCTGTTCAAGGAGTCCTGATGGCCGAGGAACGCCCGAAGCGGGGGACGCGCACCACCACCACGATCCAGGTCGACGCCGACCGCGGCGTCTTCATGATCTCGGTCGCGGCGGAGCTGGCGGAGATGCACCCGCAGACGCTGCGGATGTACGAGACCCGCGGCCTGATCGAGCCGAAGCGGTCGCCGAAGGGCACCCGGCTCTACTCGCACAGCGACGTCGACCGGCTGCGCCGGATCCAGCAGATGACCAACGAGCTGGGCCTCAACCTGGCCGGGGTCGAGCGGGTGCTGGAGCTGGAGATCGAGCTCGAGCGGGAGAAGCGGCGCTACGCCGAGGCCGCGGCGCGGCTGGAGCAGCTGCAGCGCGAGACGGTCGAGATGCGCGACCGGCTGCAGGCGGAGATGCAGGCCGAGCTGGCCAAGCTCCGCCAGCGGACGGAGATCGTCCCCTACCGCCAGAGCACCGAGGTCGTGCCCGCCCGCCCGTCGCTGCGGATCCGGATCGAGCGCGAGGGCGACTGACGCCCCGCGGGCCGTGGACGGCGTCCGCCGGCGGCTAGGGGGAGCCCCCCCCAGGATCGTCCAGGTGCGGCCCAGAACCGGGTCCGTCTGCATTAGGGTGGCGCGCACCCGCTGCCCAGCACGCGCCAGGACGTCCCATGAGCACCGCCGAGACCCAGAATCCACCCCCGCCGCTGGCCGTCGGTTCGACGCTGGACGCCGGCTTCGCGCTGCTGCGCCGCCACGCCCGGCCGCTGCTGCTGCCGCAGCTGGCGCTGAACCTGGTGGCGATGGTGATCGCCGTGATCGTCGGCGTCGTCGGCTGGCTGTCGCTGGGCGACGTCGCCACCACGCTCGAGACCCGCCGCGAGAGCTCGTTCTTCGGCGACAGCAGCCTCGAGGTCTACGAGGTCCCCGACTTCACCGACGGCCAGACGGTGGTCGTCGTGATCGCGGTGACGATCATCGCGATCATCCTCGCCTGGGCGACGATCGCCGCCTACGTCTCGGTCGTCCGCGGCGCCGAGCGGGCGCTGGCCGGCGAGCCGGCGCTGCCGCTGAAGGCCGCCGTCCGCCAGGCGCTGCGCGCGGTGCCGAAGCTGTTCGTGCTCGGGATCGTCTTCGCGATCGGCTGGATCATCTTCTTCTTCGGCCTGGTGCTGGTGGTGGCGATCGTCGCCGAGGCCTCGAGCGGCCTGGCGGTGATCGTCGGGATCGCGGCCTTCTGCCTGCTCGTCTACGTCGGGGTGCGCCTCTTCCTGTGGCCGGTCGTGCACCTCTCGGAGGGGCTGGGGATGGCCTCGTTCGGCCGCGCGTGGCAGATCAGCCGTGGGCGCTTCTGGGCCCTCTTCGGGGTCCTGGTGCTGGTCTCGATCGTGGTCGGGGTGATCAACTTCGTGGTCACGATGGTCCTGCAGCTGGCCGTCGGCGGGCTGTTCGCGCTCGACGACACCGCCGGTGCCGTGGCGCTGGCCCCGTACATCGTGCTGGTGGTCCTCTTCAGCCTCGTCTTCGTGGCCGCCTACGTCGCGCCGGTGGTGGTCGCGCACCGGACGCTGGCCGGCACCGACACCGCCTCGCTGTGGCGGGCGGCGGAGGAGATGCAGCGGCCGGCCGAGCCGGACGCCTTCGGCCGCGCGCCCGAGGCCGGCAGCGGCCCGTGGGCGACCGCCGAGCCGGGCAGCTGGGCGCCGGGCGGCGAGGGCGGCCCGCCGCCGTCGTCGGGCGGCGATCCCGCGGCCCCCGGCGGCGAGCCGGACGCGGGCGGGACGGGCGGCGGCTGGGCCCGCCCCTCCGATCCGTCCGGGGAGTGAGGGCGGCGGCGCGAGCCCGGCCGGGCGGTCGCCGCGGGCTCGCGGCGGCGGTCGCGCTGCTGCTCGCGCTGGCCGGACCGGCCGTCGTCGCGCCGGGGCCCGCGGTCGCGGCCGACGTCCCGGTCCAGGCCGCCGGCGACCTGACCCCGACCGCGGCCGAGCGCGGCGAGGCCGACCGCCTGCGCCGGACCGCCCGTGAGCTGACCGGCCGCGGGCCCGACGCCCGCGACCGCGGCGACGCGATCGACCGGCTCGGCGACGGTTCCGGCGGCAGCGGCTGGGCCTGGCGGCTGCTGGCGGTGGTGGTGATCGCGGCGCTGGTGCTGCTGGCCGTCCGCCTGGCCCGGCGCGGCCCGCGACGGCGGCCGACGGCGGTCCGTCCGGCTGCGGCGTCCGGGCCCGACCTGGCGGCGCTCGACCGCGCCGCCGACGCCGCCGAGGCGGCCGGCGAGCACGAGCGCTCGGTGGTGCTGCGGTTCCGCGCCGGCACCCTGCGGCTGCTCGACCGCGGCCTGCTGCGCCCGGCGGCGGCGCGGACCGCCGGCCAGGTCGCGCGCGGCGTCGAGCACCCCGCGATCGGCCCGCTCGCCGCCGACTACGACCGCGCCGCCTACGGCAGCCACGGCGTCGACGCCGACGCCAGCCGGGCCGCGCGCGAGGGCTGGCGGTCGGTCCTGGCCGAGCACGGCGAGGAGCAGCGGCCGTGAAGCTGCGGGCGCTGCTGTCGGTCGTCGGGCTGGTGCTGGTGGTCCTGATCGTGCTCGGGCTCTTCGGCAGCGGCGGCGAGGATCCGCCGCCGCGCAACGGCTGGAACAGCGCCGAGGACCGGGGCCTGGCCGGCTGGCGGGCGCTGCTGCGGCACGAGGGCGTCGGGGTGCGGGTGGCCGAGGTCGACGCCGACCGGCTGCGGCTGCTGCCCCGCACCACCTACCTGTTCGCCGAGGGCGACCTCGACCGCGACCGCGCCCGGCGGGTGCTGCGCGAGGCCCGCCGCGGGGCCCGGGTCGTCGCCGCCGGCCGCGACGCGATCGTGCTCGGCCGCGCGCTCGGGCTGCCGCTGGCCTCGGCGTCCGGCGGCCCGGTCGCGCGGCGGGCTCGCCGCAGTCCCGAGACCCGCTCGGTCGACCGGGTCGCCACCGGCCGCGGCGCGGTCGCCTGGCCCGGCAGCGAGCACGCGCTGTGGGCGCTGGTGACCGCCGGCGTCGGCGACGTCCTCCACGATCCGCCGGTGGTGGTGGGTCAGGCGCGGGTCGGCGAGGGCACGCTGCTGCTGCTGGCCAGCCGCCGGCCCGTCGAGAACGGCGGCCTCGGAGTCGACGACAACGCCGCGCTCGCCGTCGGCCTGGCCGGACGCGGGCGGGTGGTCGCGCTGCGCGTCCGCGACGGCGCGGCGACCGCCGCCGGCGTCTCGCCGCGGGTCGGCGTGGTGCTGGCGCTGCTGGTCCTGGCCGGGGTCGCGGCGCTGCTCTCCCGCGGCCGCCGGCTCGGGCCCGCCGTCGCCCCCGACGAGGACCCGGCGCCGAGCCGCTCGGCCTACGTCGACGCGCTGGCCGCCGCGCTGGCCCGCACCCGCGACCGCGACGCCGCGCTGCGTCCGACCCGCGAGCGGGCGCGGGCGATCCTGCGGCGGCGGGTCGGCCTGGAGCCGGACGCCGGCCCGCCCGAGCTCGAGGCCGCCGCGCTGCGGGCCGGGCTCGAGCCGGCGGCGGCGCGGGCCCTGGCCGGCACCGGAACGACTCCCGATCCTCGCGCCGCCGGGCAGGCCCTGGCGGCACTCGAACAGCGAACGACCCCTGGAGGTCCCCGATGAACGAGCTCGTGACCGCCCTCCGCGACGAGGTCGGCCGGGTCGTCCGCGACGCCGACCGGACCGTCGAGCTGCTGGTCGCCGCCGCCGCGCTCGGCGGCCACGTGCTGCTGGAGGGACCGCCGGGGGTGGCGAAGACGCTGACCGCGACGACGCTGGCCCGCGCGCTCGACGTCGACGCGGCGCGGATCCAGCTGACGCCCGACATGCTGCCGTCGGACATCACCGGCACCGTCGCCCTGCGCGGCGGCGAGCTGGTCTTCCGTCCCGGGCCGGTCTTCGCCAACCTGCTGATCGCCGACGAGATCAACCGGACCCCGCCGAAGACCCAGTCGGCGCTGCTGGAGGCGATGCAGGAGGGCGCGGTGACCGTCGACGGCACCCGCCACGCGCTGCCCGACCCGTTCCTGCTGGTGGCGACCCAGAACCCGGTCGAGCACGAGGGCACCTACCCGCTGCCGGAGGCCCAGCTCGACCGCTTCCTGCTGCGGATCCGGGTCGGCTACCCCGACGAGGCGGCCGAGCGCGAGATCGTCGGCGCGGCTCGCGACGGGCTGCGGCCGGCCGCCTTCGAGGAGGTCCGCGCCGTCGCCGGGCCGGAGCAGCTGCGGGCGGCGCGGGCGCTGGTCGCCGAGACCTACGTCCACGGCGACGTCGCCGGCTACGCGGTCGCGATCGTGCGCGCCACCCGCACGCTGCCGAGCGTCGCGCTCGGGGCCAGCCCGCGGGCCGGCGTCCACCTGCTGGCGGCGGCCCAGGCCGCGGCGCGGCTGGCGGGCCGCGACTTCGCGACCCCCGACGACGTCCGCGAGATGGCCGAGCCGGTGCTCGCCCACCGCCTGGTCCTGAGCCCCGAGGCGGAGCTGGAGGGCACCCGCGACGTCGACGCGGTGGCGGCCGCCCTGGCCACCGTCCCGGTCCCGGTCTCGTCGTGAGCCCGGCGGTCGCGATCCTCGCAACGGGCCCGGCGTGAGCCCGACGCCGCGCGTCGCGATCGCGCTCGCCGCCTGCGGCGTGCTGGCGATCCTGCTGCCCGGCTGGCTCTGCCTGCTGCTGGCGGCGCTGGTGGCGGCGGCGACGGTGGTCGACGGGCTGCTGGCCCGCCGCGACCCGCCGCGGCTGCGGGTCGTCGCGCCGGCGATCGCCCCCCGCGGGCTGCCGGTGGCGGTGACGGTGACCCCCGAGCGGGCCGAGCCGCGGCTGCGGCTGCGACTGGCGGGGCTGCCGGCGGTGACGGTCGCCGACGGCGACGGGCGCGGCGCGCTCGACGCGCGGGTGACGGCGCTGCGCCGCGGTCACCACCGGCTGCCGGCGCCGGTCGCACGGCGGACCGGGCCGCTGCGGCTGGGGCGCTGGGACCACGCCGGCGCGGCGGCGGTCGAGCTGCGGGTGCTGCCCGACTACCGGACCGCCCAGCGGCTGGCGGTGGCGATCCGCTCCGGCCGCGCCACCAGCGGCCTGCGGCGGCAGGGGCCGCTGGGGCTGGGGACCGATTTCGACCACGTCCGCGACTACGCGCCCGAGGACGACATCCGGCAGGTCAACTGGCGCGCCAGCGAGCGGGTCGGGCGGCCGATGAGCAACCAGCGGCGGGTCGAGTCCGACCGCGACGTGGTGCTGCTGGTCGACGCCGGCCGGCTCGGCGCGGCGCCGGCGGGGGCCGAGGACGGGGCGCGGCTGCTCGACCGCTGGCTCGACGCCGCGGCCGCCGTCGCCGCGACCGCCGACGCGCTCGACGACCACGTCGGCGCGGTCGCCTACGACGAGCGGATCCGGCGCCGGCTGGCCCCGCGGCGAGCCGGCGGCGACGCGGTCGTACGGGCCCTCCACGACCTCGAGCCGCGGCCGGTCGACAGCGACCACGCGCGGGCCTTCCAGGCCGTCGGCGGCACCCGCCGGGCGTTCGTCCTGGTCCTCACCGACCTGCTCGACGAGGCCGCCGCCGGCCCGCTGCTGGAGGCCGCGCCGGTGCTCGCCCGCCGCCACGCGCTCTGCGTCGCCGCGGTCGAGGAGCCGCGCCTGCGGCGGCTGGCGACGGCGGCCCCCGACGACGAGCTGGCCGCGCTCTCGCAGGCGGTCGCGGTCGAGGTCCGGGCCGCCCGCGACGCCGCGGCCGCCCGCCTGCGCGCGACCGGGGCGATGGTCCTGACCGCTCCGCCCGAGGTGCTGCCGACCGCCTGCGTCCACGCCTACCTGCGGGCCAAGCGGCGGGTGGCGCTCTAGCCGGGCGCGATCCGCCCGAGCGCCGCCGTCACCCGCTCCAGCACCTCCGGGTCGGCGCGGTAGAGCCGGTACCGACCCTGCCGCTCCAGCACCAGCAGCCCGGTCTTGCGCAGGACCTTGAGGTGCTCGGAGACGCTCGGCGCGGTCAGGGCCGAACGCTCGACCAGCTCGCCGGCGGTCCGGGGACGCTCCCAGCAGGCGGCCAGCAGCGCCCGCCGCTCCTCGTGGGCGAGGGCCCGCAGCAGCTCGTTGAGGTCGGGGTCGGTCAGCGTTGGATCAGCGTCAGGAGGTTGCCCGCCGGGTCGCGGACCTGGGCCTTGACGACCCAGCCGTTGTCGGTCGGCGGCATCGCGAGGGCGCCGCCGTGCGCGACGGCCGCCGCCACGGTCGCGTCGAGGTCGTCGACGGTGACGCCGATCGTGATCGACGGCTCGTCGGCCTCGACCAGCGCGCCGTCGGCGCTGCCGGCGGGGGTGGTGATCCCGGAGTATCCCGGCCCCCGCGACTGGACGTCCCAGCCGAGGGTCGGGCCGTAGAAGCCGGCGAGGGCGGTCAGGTCGGGACCGGCGATGTCGACGTGCGCGATGCCGCCGTGAAGGTGCGCGTGGCTCATCGCCGGGACAATACTTCGGGAAGTCCCGAAATGTCAGGCCGGGGCCGGCTGCGGCAGCGCGGCCAGCCCGTCGGGCGGCGGCTCCGGGGCGGCCTCCGGCGGCGGCTCCGCGGCCGGCCGCCGGCCGCGGACGCGGATCAGCGTCCAGTAGACCGCCGCGGCGCCGAGGCCGATCGCGGCCACGGCCAGCGCCGGCCAGCCGGCGGGCGAGACGAAGCCCTCCAGCAGGCCGCAGATCACCAGCACCGGCGCGGTTCCGACGATCGCGCCGATCGCCGGGCGCGCGCGGTCGCGGACGGCCAGCCGCCGCGGCCGCTCGCCCGGCTCGACGATCGACCAGCCGACCGCCATCCCGGCCGCACCGGCGACGACGATGCAGCTCAGCTCGAGCACGCCGTGGGCGGTCACCAGCCGCAGCACCGTCCCGAGGTGGTCGTTGGCCGCCGCCAGCCCCAGCACCGCGCCGAGGATCGCGCCGTTGTAGGCCAGCAGCAGCACCCCGGGCAGCACGCAGCCGGCGCCGGCGACGAAGGCCATGAAGGTGACGCGGATGTTGTTCGTGAACAGCTGCGACGAGAAGGCCGCCGACTCCGACGAGCTGAGCCCGCGGTCGAGGCTCGGCGGCGCCGCGCCGTCGATGAAGTCGCCGGGCACGATCGCCGCCGCCACCGCCGGATCGAGCGCCGCCCAGACCCCGACCACGATCGCCGGCAGCAGCAGCGCCGCCGCGCTCAGTCCCAGCCAGCCGCCGAGGTCGCGGACCAGCCGCCAGTAGCCGCGGACCACGAACGCCCGCAGCGACGGCCGCGGGCCGCTGCGGGCGTAGACCAGCGCCCGCGCGCGCCGCACCAGCTGCTCCAGTCGCGCCACCACCGGATCGCCGGGGAACGCCCGCCGCGCGTAGGCCAGATCGGCCGCCGCCCCGCGGTAGGCGGCCCCCAGCTGGAGGACGCCGTCCGCGCCGAGCCGCTCGGGACGCGAGCCGGCCCGCCGCAGCAGGGCCTCCAGCCGGTCCCACGAGGGGCCGCGATCGTCGAGGAAGCGGGATAGGGTCACCGCGTGGACGACTATCAGGACCGGCTCGCGATCACCACCCCGGAGGGTGTCGAGCTGCAGCTGGAGCTGGCCGGTCCCGGCACCCGGATCGTCAGCGGACTGGCCGATCTGGTCCTGCAGCTGGTCGTCGCGGTGATCGGCCTGGTGGTGCTGGGAGCCCTCTCGGAGGACATCGGCGACGACTGGACGATCGCGATCGCGTCGGTGCTCGCGTTCCTGCTGATCTTCTTCTGGGACGTCGCCTGGGAGCTGGCCAACGACGGCCGCACGCCGGGCAAGGCCGCGCTCGGCCTGCGGGTGGTGCGCGACGACGGCCGCCGCGTCGACCCGGCGTCGAGCGTGGTCCGCAACCTGCTGCGGATCATCGAGCTGCCGCTGGCCTACGCCCCGGGGATCGCAATGGTCACCCTCACCCGCCGCCACCAGCGGGTCGGCGACCTGCTCGGCGGCACGTTGGTGGTGCGCGAGCCGCGGCGGGCCTCGGTCGCGCTCGGCCGCCCCGCCGCGACCGCCGCCCCGGCGACCCCGGCCGTCGACGATCAGGCCGCGCCGCGGCTCGACACGGCCGCCCTCACCGACCACGACCGCTCGACCGCGCGCGCCTTCGCCGCTCGCCACGCGACCCTCGACCCGGCAGAGCGCGAGCGGCTGGCGGCGGCGATCGGCGGCGCCCTCCGCCAGCGGGTCGGCGGCGTCCCGCCCGACCTCAGCGACGAGCAGCTGGTGCTGGCGGTGGCGCGGGGGACGTCGCTGCGGGGATGACCCCGAGCCGCGCCGCGACCGCCACCGCGGCCAGCGCGACGACCGTCCCCACCGCCCAGCCGCCGAGCACGTCGGTCGGACTGTGGACCCCGAGTAGCACGCGGCTGATCCCGACCGCCACCACCGCCGCGACGGCGACCGCGGCCGCCCGCCGGTGGCCGTGCGCACGCAGCACCAGCGCCAGCGCGATCCAGGCCGCCGCGGCCTGCTGCGAGTGGCCCGAGGGGTAGCCGCTGGTCGTCTCGACCACGCGGTGCAGGTCGAGCGGTGGCCGCGGCCGGTCGACGACGTCCTTCAGCGGCGGCACCAGCGCCGCCCCGATCCCGAGCGAGAGCGGGGCCACCAGCGCCGCCGTGCGGCCGAGCACGCCGGTTGCCACCAGCGCCAGCAGCAGCACCACCAGCAGCGCGATCACCACCCGTCCGTCGCCGAGCAGCGTGATCGCCTTCGCCAGCGACACCAGCCCCTGCGAGCGGTGGTCGGCCGCCCACTGGACGACGTGGGCGTCGGCGCGGGTGACCGGGTTGTCGCCGCCGACGACGAACCCGAGCACGACGGCCAGCAGCGTCAGCAGCGCCGCCGCGGGCGCCGCGCCCCGCGGCAGCGCCGATCGCCCGACCGCGGCCGGCCGGCGACCGGCGGCGCTCATCGCGCCGGCGATCCGCTGGTCGTCGCCGCCGGCGGGTCGACGGTGGTGGTCGGGTCGACGTGGCCGCGGGCGTCGCCGAGCAGCCGGCCCTCGGGATCGATCGGAACCGCGGCGGCGCCGAAGTCGGCGGCCGAGAGCGAGGCCACGCGGTCGATCGCGATCCGCGCCGGGTCGGGCTCGGGCAGGCCCTTGCCGACCAGCCGCAGCGGCACCAGCCGGCCGCCGATCGCGCGTCCGTCGGGCGCCAGCCGCACCCGCAGGATCCCGCTCAGCGCCATCGGGCCGTGGACCGAGAAGTTGTCGTAGCCGGCGAAGTTGCCCAGCGAGTAGGCGATCAGCCGGTCGCGGTAGACCTCCATCCCCCGCAGCACGTGCGGCCCGGCGCCGAGCACCAGGTCGGCGCCGGCGTCGATCGCGGTCCGGGCGAAGGCGCGGACGTCGCCCCGCTGCTCGCCGTAGGCGGTCTCCATCCCGGCCGGGGTCCGCTGGGCGCCGGCGCCCTCGGCCCCGGCGTGGAAGGTCACGACGACGGTGTCGGCCTTGGCCGCCGCCTCGCCGACGAAGCTGCGGATCGCCGCCGGGTCGTTGATCGGCGACGCCCACGGATAGGCGGCGAAGCCGACCACGGCGACCGTCCGCCCGCGGGTCCGCAGGAGCGTGATCTCGCCCGGGCGGCCGTTGTAGCGGACGCCGGCCGCGTCGAGCGCGCGGGTCGTCTGGGCCATCCCGGCGCCGCCGGCGTCCCAGGCGTGGTTGTTGGCCAGGCTGACCAGGTCGAAGCCGGCCGCCCGCAGCGCGGCGGCGTTCTGGGGCGGGGCCTGGAAGGCGAAGCAGGTGGCGGACTTGGTCGTCGCCGGGCACTTGGTGGCGCCGCCGGTGCCGAAGGTGCCCTCGAGGTTGCCGAGCACCAGGTCGCCGCCGAGCTGGCCCTGGACGCCGGCCAGCATCGTGCTGGCGTTCGCGGGCGGCAGGCCACGGCTCGACCCGAGCGTGGTGTCGCCGACCCAGGCGATCTCGATCGGCGGCGCCGGCCGCTTCGGGGCGGCGGCGCGGGCCCCGGCGACGGCGCCGGGCGCACCGGGATCGCCCTGCGAGGCGGCCCGCAGCGCCAGCACCACCGCCGCCAGCAGCAGGATCGCGATCGCGCTGCGGCGGCGGACCGCGGCCCGCCGACGGGCGGCGGCGTCGCGGCGGGCGCGGCGCGGGTCGGGGGCGGGACGACGGGGACGGGGACGGGGAGGGGCCATCGACCGTCTGGGTTGGGGGCCCGGCGGCCGGCCCCTTGCTCCTGCAGCCGGTCTTGCCGTCCGCGCACGCGCTCGTGCAGCGGATCGCTTGACATGAGTTCAGTCATCCCGCAAAATCTAAGTCCAAGTGACGCAGATGTAGCAGGCGCCGATCGGGCTTCCCGAACGTCGCCCGGTCCGTCACGCTGTCTCGTGCATCCCCCGGAGGCCGTCCGCGTCCTCCTGACTCCCGAAGGTCGCCCATGCAGCCCGATCGCTTCACCATCAAGACGCAGGAGGCGCTCGCCGAGGCCGGTCAGCTGGCCGAGCGCCGCAAGAACCCCCAGATCGTTCCCGAGCACCTGCTGCTCGTCCTCCTCGACCAGGAGGGCGGCACCGTCGGCCCGGTCCTCCAGAAGCTCGGCGTGCCCGTCGAGCAGGTCCGGCGGCCGGTCGCGGCCGCGCTCGACGCGCTGCCGACGACCACCGGCGGCGGCCAGGCCTCCGGTCCCTCCAGCGAGCTGGTGGCGGTCCTGCGCGGGGCCGAGGACCAGATGCGGCGGCTCGGCGACGAGTACCTGTCGACCGAGCACGTGCTGCTGGCGCTGGCCGGCCACGACTCGAAGGCCGGCGACGCCCTGCGCGCGGTCGGCGCGACGCCCGAGGCGCTGGAGCCGGCCGTGACCGAGGTCCGCGGCGGCCACCAGGTGACCGACCAGAACCCGGAGGACAAGTTCCAGGCGCTCGAGCGGTTCGGTCAGGACCTGACCGAGGCCGCCGCCAAGGGCGAGCTGGATCCGGTGATCGGCCGCGACGAGGAGATCCGGCGCGTGATCCAGGTCCTCAGCCGCCGGCGCAAGAACAACCCGGTCCTGATCGGCGAGCCGGGCGTCGGCAAGACGGCGATCGTCGAGGGCCTGGCCCAGCGGATCGTCTCCGGCGACGTGCCCGAGTCGCTGCGCGACCGGCGTGTGATCTCGCTCGACATCGGCGCGATGATCGCCGGCGCCAAGTACCGCGGCGAGTTCGAGGACCGGCTCAAGGCCGTCCTCAAGGAGGTCGCCGACGCGAAGGGCCAGATCGTGCTCTTCATCGACGAGCTGCACACGATCGTCGGCGCCGGCGCCTCCGAGGGCGCGGTCGACGCCGCCAACCTGCTGAAGCCGATGCTGGCCCGCGGCGAGCTGCGCGCGGTCGGCGCGACCACGCTCGACGAGTACCGCAAGCACATCGAGAAGGACGCGGCGCTCGAGCGCCGGTTCCAGCCGGTGCTGGTCGAGGAGCCGTCGGTCGAGGACGCGATCGCGATCCTCCGCGGCCTGAAGGAGAAGTACGAGGCGCACCACGGCGTCCGGATCCAGGACGCCGCGCTGATCGCCGCCGCCACCCTCTCCCAGCGCCACATCGCCGACCGCCAGCTGCCCGACAAGGCGATCGACCTGATCGACGAGGCGGCCTCGCGGCTGAAGATCGAGATCGACTCGAAGCCGACCGAGATCGACGAGGTCGACCGCCAGATCCTGCAGCTGGAGATCGAGCGGACCTCGCTCGAGCAGGAGTCCGACGACGCCTCGAAGGCGCGGCTGGAGGCGCTCGACCGCGACCTCGCCGACCTCCGCGAGCGGTCGGCGGCGATGACCGCCGAGTGGCAGCGCGAGAAGGAGGCCGTCGACCAGGTCCGCGAGGCCCAGGAGCAGCTGGAGCAGAAGAAGGTCGAGGCCGCGCGCGCCCAGCGCGAGGGCGACCTGCAGCGGGCGGCCGAGCTGACCTACGGCGAGATCCCCCAGCTGGAGGCGCGGATCGGCGAGCTGGAGCAGCAGGCGGAGACGGTCTCCGCCGGCGAGACCCGGTTCCTGGAGAACGAGGTCACCGCGGAGCACATCGCCGAGGTGGTCGGCCGCTGGACCGGGATCCCCGTCGCGCGGCTGCTCGAGGGCGAGGTCGAGAAGCTGGTCCACATGGAGGATCGCCTGCACGAGCGGGTGATCGGCCAGGAGGAGGCGGTCGCCGCCGTCAGCGCCGCGATCCGCCGCAGCCGCGCGGGGCTCGGCGATCCCGACCGCCCGATCGGCTCGTTCCTGTTCCTCGGCCCGACCGGCGTCGGCAAGACCGAGCTGGCGCGGGCGCTGGCCGAGTTCCTCTTCGACAGCCAGGACGCGATGGTCCGGATCGACATGTCGGAGTACATGGAGAAGCACGCCGTGTCGCGGCTGGTCGGCGCCCCTCCGGGCTACGTCGGCTACGACGAGGGCGGTCAGCTGACCGAGGCGGTCCGCCGCCGGCCCTACTCGGTGGTGCTGCTGGACGAGGTCGAGAAGGCCCACCAGGACGTCTTCAACATCCTGCTCCAGCTGCTCGACGACGGCCGCCTGACCGACGGCCAGGGGCGGACGGTCGACTTCACGAACACCGTCCTGATCCTGACCTCGAACATCCCCGGCGGCCGGGCCGGGGCCGAGGCCCACTTCCGGCCCGAGTTCATCAACCGGCTCGACGACATCATCGAGTTCCACAGCCTCGACCGCCGGCACCTGACGAAGATCGTCGACATCCAGGTCCGGCGGGTGGTCGAGCGGGCGGCCGAGCGGGGCGTCGCGGTCCAGCTCGACGACGACGCGCTCGAGCTGCTGGGCAACCTCGGCTACGACCCGACCTACGGCGCCCGGCCGCTGAAGCGGACGATCCAGCGCCACCTGACCGACCGGCTGGCCCTGGCGCTGCTGCGCGGCCAGGTGCGGGACGGCGAGACGGTTCAGGTCGGGGCGGCCGACGGCGAGATCACGCTGACGGTCGACGGTGACCTGCTGGCCGAGGCCGGCACCCAGCCGCGACCGGGCGAGCCGGCGGCGCTGGCCGCCTCCGGCGACGGCGAGCAGTGAGCGACCGCGGCCCCGGGCGACCGGGGCCGCCGCCGTCTCGATCCGGCCTCAGCGGAAGAGCGCGGAGGCGGCGACCGCGAAGCCGGGCAGCAGCGGGCTGGTCAGCGGCTGGTCGCCGCCGATCGCGACCGGCGGGTCGAAGGCGGTCCCGTCGCCGCTCCGCCGCAGGGCCAGGACGCTGGCCGAGGGCGGATCGACCAGCCACAGCTCCGCCGCGCCCGAGCGCTCGTAGACCTGCCGCTTGACGCCGACGTCGCGCGCCCAGGTGGAGGGGCTGCGGACCTCGACCACCAGGTCGCCGAGCGGCCACGGTCCGCGCTCGAGCGGCGGCAGCTCGCGGTCGGCGGCGTACCACTGGAGGTCGGGCGCCAGCACGTTCCACTGGTCGACGCCGGTGTCGATCGGCAGCGTGACGAAGCCGCGGTCCGGTGCGGCGGCCGTCCAGCCCTTGATCGCGAAGACGAGGTTGAGCAGCGCCAGCTGGTGCAGCGGCTTCGGCTGGGTGAGGACGACCACCTCACCCTCGATCAGCTCGCGGCGCCGGCCGTCCGCCGGTGCCGGCATCGCCAGGAACTGCTCCGCGGTGATCCGCTGCGGGGCGATCGCGGTCATGCCCGTCATCGTAGGTCTCCTCCTGGTTTTCGTCCATCAGGAGAAAGACCCGCCAGGCCGGTGAAGTGCGCCCCCCCAATTTCAGGGGCGCGGCCGCGTCAGCCGTCGCGGGTGGCGCGCCAGCGCTCCAGCATCCGCGGCAGCTCGGCGACGGCGAAGGCGAAGAACTCCTGCGTCTCGCGCAGCCGGGCGCCGGCGGCGCTGTCGGGGCCAACGGCGCCGACGCCGTCGGCGAGCACCTCGACCCACCGCCGCAGCTGCTCGTCGCGGCGGACCGACGCCTCGTACCAGGCGTCGTCGTGGACCACGAAGACGTCGCGGCGGGAGCCGGGCTCGCGCTCGCGGACGACCAGCCGCACCTGCTCCAGGTAGCGGACGGCGCCGGAGATCGAGGCCGCGCTGGTGCGCAGCCGCTCGGCCAGCTCGGCGGCGGTCAGCCGCCCGTCGGGGCTGGAGAGGATCGCCCCGAAGACCCGCGCCGGCATCCGCTGCATGCCCGACTCGACCAGCGCGGCGGCGAACCGCTCGACGAAGCGGGCGACGGCCTCCTCGTCGCGGGGCGGGTCGTCGTCGCGCCGGGGGGTCGAGCGGGGCACCGGCCGATCGTACTGTCTCTTGAAGTTTCAGAAAGTTCTGAATCTGATGTATCGTCGCGACCATGACCGACGCGATCGTGGTCGAGGGCCTGCGCAAGGCGTTCGGCCGCACCCAGGCGCTCGACGGCCTCGACCTGCGCGTGGCCCGCGGCGAGGTCCACGGGTTCCTCGGACCGAACGGGGCCGGCAAGTCGACCACGCTGCGGCTGCTGCTCGGGCTGCTGCGGGCCGACGGGGGCCGGATGGAGCTGCTCGGCGGCGATCCCTGGCGCGACGCCACCCGCCTCCACCGGCGGCTGGCCTACGTGCCCGGCGACGTCACGCTCTGGCCCAACCTCTCCGGCGGCGAGACGATCGACCTGCTCGGCCGGCTCCGCGGCGGCCTCGACGAGCGGCGGCGGTCGACGCTGATCGAGCGGTTCGCGCTCGACCCGACCAAGAAGGGCCGCGGCTACTCGAAGGGCAACCGCCAGAAGGTCGCGCTGGTGACCGCGTTCGCGTCCGACGCCGAGCTGCTGCTGCTCGACGAGCCGACCTCCGGCCTCGACCCGCTGATGGAGGAGGTCTTCCGCGAGCAGGTCGCCGAGGAGCGGGAGCGGGGGCGGACGGTGCTGCTCTCCAGCCACATCCTCAGCGAGGTCGAGGCGCTCTGCGACCGGGTCAGCATCGTCCGCGACGGGCGGACCGTCGAGCACGGCACGCTGGCCGAGCTGCGGCACCTGACCCGGACCTCGATCGACGCCGAGCTGGCCGCGCCGCCGCCCGCCGAGCTGGCCGCGGCGCCCGGGATCCACGACCTGCGGGTCGACGGGGCGCGGGTCCGCTGCCAGGTCGACACGCCGGCGCTCGGCGCGCTGCTGGGACGGCTGACCGCGGTCGGCGTCCGCACGCTGGTCAGCCGCCCGCCGACGCTGGAGGAACTGTTCCTGCGCCACTACGAGCAGGATCCGGCGGCCCGATGAGCGCGCTCGCCGGCACCGCCACGCTGCTGCGGATCGCCGCCCGCCGCGACCGGATCCAGCTGCCGGTCTGGGTCTACGCGGTGGTCGCGTCGGTGGTCTCGACGGCGGTCTCCTACGCCGGGCTCTACGACACCGCCGCCGCCCGCGCCCGCTTCGCCGCCGGCGCCGACGAGACCGGGGCGATCCTCGTCCTCTACGGCCGCGTCTACGACGACAGCGTCGGCGGGCTGGTGGCGTGGCGGATGGTCGGGCTCTCGGTCCTGATCGTCGGCCTGATGGCGATCCTCGCCGTCGTCCGCCACACCCGCGCCGAGGAGGAGCGCGGCCGGGCCGAGCTGGTCGGGGCGGCGGTCGTCGGCCGCCAGGCGCCGCTGGTCGCGGCGCTCGCGATCACCGGCGCGGCGGTGCTCGCCGTCGGGCTGCTCGACGCGATCGGACTGCTGGTGCTCGGCGAGGCGGCCGGCGGCGCGCTGCTGTTCGCCGCCGCGGTCGCGGTCGGTGGCTGGGTCTTCGCGGCGGTCGCCGCGGTTGCCGCCCAGCTGGTCGAGAGCGCGCGGACGGCGAACGGGATCGCGATCGGCGTCCTCGGGGCGTCGTTCCTGCTGCGGGCCGTCGGCGACGCGTCCGGCGACGGCGGACCGGCCTGGCCCAGCTGGCTGTCGCCGATCGGCTGGAGCCAGCAGACCCGCCCGTTCGCCGCCGACCGCTGGTGGCCGCTGCTGCTGGGCCTGGCGCTGGCCGCGGCGCTGCTGGTGCTCGCGCGGGCGCTCGGCCGTCGCCGCGACCTCGGGGCCGGGCTCTGGCCGCCGCGCCCGGGATCGGCTCGCGCCGCGCCCCGGCTGCGCGGGCCGCTGGTCCTCGACTGGCGGCAGCAGCGGGGCGCGGTCGCCGGCTGGATGCTGGCCGCGGGGGTGCTCGGGGCGACGCTCGGCGGCGTCGCCAGCGGGCTCGACGACCTGGTCGGCAGCAGCGACGCGCTGCGGTCGGCGATCGAGCGGATCGGCGGCCAGGCGGGACTCGACGACGCGTTCCTGGCGATGACGGTCGGGATCGCCGCGATCCTGGCCGCGCTGGCCGGCGTCCAGGCGGTGCTGCGGCTGCGCGGCGACGAGACCGCCGGCCGCGTCGAGCCGCTGCTGGCGACCGCGGTCGGGCGGCTGCGGTGGGCGGGCGCCCAGCTCGTCCTCGCCGCGGCGGTCGTCGTCGGCCTGCTGCTGCTGACCGGGCTCGCCGCCGGGCTCGCGTTCGGGCTCCACGGCGACCTCGGCCGCCAGCTGCCGCGGATGCTGGGGGCGGCGCTGGCCCAGACGCCGGCCGCGGCGGTGCCGGTCGCGCTGGCCGTCGCGTTGCTCGGGCTGCGGCCGGCCTGGTCGGCGGCGGCGTGGGGCGCCGTCGGGGCGTTCGCGCTGCTGTCGCTGCTCGGTCCCGCGCTGCGGCTGCCGGGGTGGATCCTGGACCTGTCGCCGTTCCATCACGCGCCGTCGCTGCCGGGCGGGACGGTGTCGGTCGCGGCGCTGATCGGCCTGGCGGCGGTCGCCGTCGCGCTGACCGTCGCCGGCCTGCTCGGCCTGCGGCGGCGCGACCTGGGTTGAGCGGGAGCCCCACGGCGAACTATGGTGGTACGTGAGGCGTCACGTCGTCTCGCACGGTTGCGGAGGGAACCCGCCCGGCCGCGGCTCGTTGACCACGAGCCGGGGTCGGGCGCGGGGGACAGGAGAGCGGGATGACCGAGGACAAGCTCACGTTCTGCCGGATCTGCGAGCCGCTCTGCGGGATGGTGGCGACGGTCGACGGCGACCGGCTGGTGCGGCTGCGGCCCGACCGCGACCATCCGCTGTCGCGCGGCTTCGCCTGCCCCAAGGGGATCGCCTTCAGCGAGATCCAGAACGACCCCGACCGTGTCCTCCACCCGCTGCGGCGGACGGCCGACGGCGGCTTCGAGCGGGTCAGCTGGGAGACGGCGATCAGCGACATCGGCGCCCGCCTGCGCCGGATCCACGGCCAGCACGGGCCGTCCGGGATCGGCTGGTACTTCGGCAACCCGAGCGCGTTCAGCTACAGCCACACGCTCTGGGTGGCGGCGTTCATGCAGGCGCTCGGCTCGCCGCACGTCTTCTCGGCCGGCTCGCAGGACGTCAACAACCGCTTCGTGGCCAGCCGGCTGCTCTACGGCTCGTCGATCGTGGCGCCGGTCCCCGACCTCGGCCGCAGCGAGCTGCTGGTGGTGATCGGGGCCAACCCGCTCGTCTCCCACGGCAGCGTGATGACCGCCCCGCGGATCAAGGAGCAGCTGCACGGGATCGTCGAGCGCGGCGGCCGGGTGGTGGTCGTCGACCCGCGGCGGACCGAGACCGCCCGCGCCTTCGACTGGCTGCCGGTCGCGCCCGACGGCGACGCCTTCCTGCTGCTGTCGCTGCTGCACGTGCTGTTCGAGGAGCGGCTGGCCGACGAGCAGGCGCTCGCCCGCCAGGCCACCGGCGCCGCCGGCCTGCGGGCGCTGGCCCGCCCGTTCGCGCCCGAGCGGACGGCCGCGCGCAGCGGCGTCCCCGCCGCGCAGGTGCGGGCGCTGGCCCGCGACCTGGCCCGGACCGAGCGGGCCGCCGTCTACGGCCGCACCGGCACCTGCCTCGGCCGGGCCGGCACGCTGACGACCTTCCTGCTCGACGCGGTCAACCTGGTCGCCGGCAACCTCGACCGCGAGGGCGGCTCGATGTTCGGGACCCTCGGCGTGCCCGGCGAGCGCGCCGCCGGCCTGGTCCTCAACCGGCTGATCGACCGCGCCGACCGCCACCGCTCGCGGATCGGCGGGCTGCCGTCGGTGCTCGGGACCGAGCCGGCGGCGGTGATGGCGAAGGAGATCACCACGCCCGGCCCGGGGCGGATCCGGGCGCTGATGGTCTCGTCCGGCAACCCGGTGCTGTCGGTCCCCAACGGCGACGAGCTGGAGGCGGCGCTCGACGACCTCGAGCTGCTGGTCTCGATCGACCTCTACGTCAACGAGACCAACGCCCACGCCGACTACGTGCTGCCGGCGACCACGATGTACGAGCGCGACGACTTCCCGCTCGCCTTCCAGACCCTCCACCTGACCCCGTTCCGGCAGGCGACGGCCGCGGTCGTGCCGCCCGCCGGCGAGGCCCGCCAGGAGTGGGAGATCGTCGACGACCTGATGCGCGAGCTGTGGCGGGCCTCGCCGCTGCTGGCCGGGACCGAGCTGGTCCGCCGCGGCCTCGGGCTGGTCGGACGACGCCTGACCCCGCGGCCGCTGGTCGACGCGCTGGTGCGGCTGGGCGAGGGCGGCGACCGCTTCGGCCTCCGCCGCGGCGGGCTGAGCCTCCGGCGGCTGCTGGAGCAGCACCCGCACGGGACCGCCGTCGCCCCGGCGCTGCGAGCCGGCGTGCTCGGCCGGGTCGTCCTCCACCGCGGCGGCCGGGTGCGGCTCGACCCGCCGGCGATCGCGGCCGAGGTGGCCCGGCTCCAGGCCCGCCGCGACGACGACCGCTATCCGCTGCGGCTGATCGGGATGCGCGAGCTGCGGTCGGAGAACTCGTGGATGCACAACGCGCCGCTGCTGGTCCGCGGCGGTCGCACCCAGGCGGCCCGGATCCACCCCGAGGACGCGGCGGCGATCGGGGTCGAGGACGGCGCGCTGGTGCGGCTGGCCAGCCGCCACGGGGCGATCGAGCTGCCGGCGCTGGTCACCGACGAGGTCGCCCGCGGGGTCGTCGCCGTGCCCCACGGCTGGGGCCACAAGGGCACCGGCGGCTGGCGGCGGGCGAACGCGGCCGGCGGCGGCGACGAGGACGCGCCGGTCGGCCGGCCGGGCGGGGTCAACGTCAACCGGCTGATGTCGAGCGACCCGGCCGACCTCGAGCCGCTGGCCGGGATGGCCCACCTGACCGCGGTCCCGGTGCGGGCCGAGCCGGTGGTCCCGGCGGCCGCGGACGGCAGCGGCGGCGCACGGGTGGGGGCCGCCGCCGACTGACCCGTAAGGTGCAGGGATGGGCACCGCCCTCTCCCGATCGACGCCGGCCGCCGCGCTGACGGACGGCTTCGGGCGCGTCGCACGCGACCTGCGGCTGTCGGTCACCGACGTCTGCAACCTGCGCTGCCGCTACTGCCTGCCCGACGAGCAGATGGCCTGGCTCCCGCGCGAGCAGCGGCTCGACGAGCAGGAGACGGTGCGGCTGGTGCGGCTGCTGGCCGGGCTCGGCGTGCGGACGGTGCGGGTGACCGGCGGCGAGCCGCTGGTGCGGCCGCGGCTGGCCGGCCTGGTCGCGCGGCTGGCCGCGATCGACGGGATCGAGGAGCTGTCGCTGACCACCAACGGCGTGCTGCTGGCCAAGCACGTCGGCGCGCTGGCCGCGGCCGGGATCAGCCGGATCAACGTCTCGCTCGACAGCGTCGACCCGCAGCGGTTCGCCGAGCTGACCCGCCGCGACCTGCTGCCGCGGGTGCTGGAGGGGATCGCCGCCGCCCAGGCCACGCCGGGGATCCGGCAGGTGAAGCTGAACGCGGTCGCGCTGCGCGGCGTGGTCGAGCACGAGGCGCTGGAGCTGGTGGCCTTCGCCCGCGCCCACGACCTGCAGCTGCGGTTCATCGAGGTGATGCCGCTCGACGCCGGCCACCGCTGGCGCCAGCAGGACGTGCTGACCGCGGAGGAGCTGCGCGCGACCATCGCCCGCCGCTGGCCGGTCGAGCCGCTGGAGCGGGCGCCCTCGTCGACCGCGACCGTCTTCCGCTTCGCCGACGGCGGCGGCGAGGTCGGCTTCATCGCCTCGGTCAGCGAGCCGTTCTGCGGCGACTGCGACCGGATCCGCCTGACCGCCGACGGCCAGCTGCGGACCTGCCTCTTCGCCCACGGCGAGACCGACCTCCGCGGGCCGCTGCGGGCCGGCGCCGACGACGGCGAGCTGGAGCGGATCGTCCGCGAGGCGGTCGCCGGCAAGCAGTGGGGCCACGAGATCCACCGCCCCGGCTTCCGCCCGCCGGCGCGGCCGATGAGCGCGATCGGCGGCTGACCGGCGACGGCCGCCGCCGTTTCCGGCACCATCTGCGGGGATGAGCGAGGGCCCACCCGACACCGCCACGATCGCCGGCTGGCTCGACGCCTTCGCGGCCCGCACCGGCGCGCCCCCGCCGACCGCCGACGAGCTGCGCGACCTGCTCGACCTGGCCCGCCACGCGGCCCACCGCTCGCAGCGCCAGGCGGCGCCGATCGCCTGCTGGATCGCGGGCCGCAGCGGCCTGCCGGTGGCCGACGCGCTGGCGCTGGTCGAGGCCGATCCGACGCTGCGGGCGCCGGAGGCCGACGGCGACGACGCGCCTCGATGAGCGGCGCTCGCGGTTCAGGCCCGTCGCGCGTGGCGCGGGCGCGGATGCTCGTCGCCGCGCTGGCGGCGATGGTGGCGGCGCTGGTCGTGGTGCTGCTGGCGACCGGCGGCGGGCCGTCCTCGCCGACCGCGACCGTCCGTTTCCTGCCGACCGCCGCCCAGCGGCCGCTGCCGGCCGGTCCGGCGACCGGCGGCCGGCCGGCGAACGTGGTCCTGCTGCTGACCGACGACCAGACGTTGGCCGACATGGAGGTGATGCCGCGGACCCGGCAGCTGGTCGGCGGGGCCGGCGCGACCTTCGACCAGTACCGGGTCTCGTTCCCGCTCTGCTGCCCGGCGCGGGCGACGATCCTGACCGGCCAGTACAGCCACAACAGCGGCGTGCTCGGCAACAACCCGCCGCTCGGCGGCTACGGCGCGCTGGTCCGCCACGGCGAGCGCAAGACGGTGCCGTTCGCGCTCTCGCACCGCCGCCGGCAGCCGTACCGGACCGCCCACATCGGCAAGTACCTGAACGGCTACGGCAAGCCGCGCCACCGCGGGATCCCGCCCGGATGGACCGACTGGTACGGCGCCACCGAGGCCTACCGGATGTGGGGCTACCAGCTGAACGAGAACGGGAAGCTGAAGACCTACGGCCAGCGGCGGGTCGAGGATCCGCGCTTCTACCAGACCGACGTCTTCCGGCGGAAGGCCGTCCGCTTCGTGCGCGGCCAGGCGGCCCCCGGCCGCGCGCCGTTCTTCCTCTCGCTCTCGTTCGTGGCGCCGCACAGCGAGACCGGGCTCGAGCGGCCGTTCCCGGGTCGCAACCCGCGCTCGGCCCCGCGCCACCGCGGCCAGCTGGCCGACGAGCCGCTGGCGCGGCCGCCGTCGTTCGACGAGGCCGACATGAGCGACAAGCCGGCCTGGCTCAACTGGCGCCACCCGCTCGGCGCGGCCGGGATCGAGAAGATCACCGCCCGCTACCGCGCCCGCCGCGAGTCGCTGCTGGCCGTCGACGAGGCGGTCGCGGCGATCGTCGGCGCGCTCCGCGAGAGCGGTCAGCTGCAGCGGACCTACGTGATCTTCACCTCCGACAACGGCTTCTTCCACGGCGAGCACCGGGTGCCGGGCGGCAAGCTGCTGGCCTACGAGCCGGCGACCCACGTGCCGATGATGATCCGCGGCCCGGGGATTCCCGCCGGCGTCCGCTCGGAGCTGCCGGCCGGCGACGTCGACCTGGGCGCGACGATCCTCGACATGACCCGCACCCGGGCCCGCTGGCCGCTCGACGGCCGCTCGCTGCTCGACCACCTGCGGCCGCGGCTGCGCGCGCAGCTGGAGCAGCGGCCGATGCTGCAGGAGATCGGCCCCTCGGCGGCCGGCGGCGACCTCGACCAGGACGGCGGCAGCGTCGGCGTGCGGCTGAGCGGGCCGCGGATCCCGCAGTACTGGGGCGTGCTCCAGTCGGGGATCCGCTACGTCCGCTACGAGGACGGCAGCGAGGAGCTGTACGACCTCCGCCGCGACCCCGACGAGCTGGCGTCGAAGCACGCCGATCCCTCCTACGCGGCGACCAAGCGGGCGCTCCAGACCGAGCTGGAGCGGCTGCGCCACTGCCGCGGGCCGAGCTGCCGGGCGCCGGCCCCGCCGCTGCCGCGTCCGCGCTGAGGCCGGTCCTCAGCCGCGGTCGTCGCGTTCGAGCGCGGCGAGGTCCGCGGGCCGGTTGACGTTGGCCAGCAGCGCGGCCGGGTCGCCGTGGCGCGCGACCTCGTCGTCGCCGAGCCGGACGGCGCCGAGCGCGAGCACGGTCCGCGTGACCGGCGCGCCCTCGCGGGCGGCCGCGGCGAGCGCGTCGGCGTGCGCGGGGGAGAAGCGGCCGAGCAGCGGGTGCAGCCGGCCGGCGGCCTCGACCACGACCAGCGGCTCGGGTCGCTCGGCCAGCGCCCGCAGCAGGCCGGGGGCGACCCGCGGCAGGTCGACGGGCAGCGTCACCAGCGGCCCGTCGGCACGGCGGAGGGCGGCGGCGACGGCGACCAGCGGATGGCGCGGCTCCTGCGGCTCGGGCCAGCGCTCGCAGGCCAGCGGCGGCAGCGGCGTGTTGTCCTTGGCCAGCACCACCGCCCGCAGGCCGGCGGCGGCGACCGCGGCCAGGGCGTGGGCCAGCAGCGGCCGGCCGTCGAGCAGGGCGCTCGCCTTCGGGGCGCCCATCCGCCGGGCGGCGCCGCCGGCGAGGATCGCGACCGGGGGCTGGCGACGGGGCTCCATCACCCGCAGTCTGGCGCGTCACTCGGGCAGCGGGCCGAGCCGCGCCTGCAGGTCGAGGTGCTCGAGCGAGGCCAGCAGCGCACGGGTGACCGGCCGCACCAGGCCGTCGTCGGGGGCCAGCAGCCCGACCGTCGGCGCCACCTCGGGCGCCACCAGCGGCCGCGCGCGGACGCCGGCCGGCAGCTGCTGCCCGCGCAGCCAGGTGTGGCCGACGATCGTCGGCCAGCCGTTGCGGACCAGGCCGAGCAGGGCCGTGAAGGTGTCGGCCTCGATCTGGGCCCGGACGTCGACGCCGGCGACGGCCAGCGCCGCGTCGACCGCCTGCCGGTGCTGCATGTCGGGCGGCAGCAGGCAGAGCGGCTGGCCGGCGATCGCCGCCCACGGCAGCGGACCGTCCTCGTCGCCCTCGTGCTCGGAGCGCAGCAGCACGAACCGCTCGCGGTAGAGCGGCGCGAACGCCCGCGGGTCGCCGTGGCGGTCGTCGACGTAGGTCATCCCCGCGTCCAGCTCGTGGCGCTCGATCCCGCTGGCGATCTCGACCGCGGAGCGGGTCCGGATCTCCACCTGCAGGCCGGGGTGGGCGCGGGCCAGTGGGGCGACGAGCGCGGCGACGCCGACCATCGCCGTCGGGATCACGCCGATCCGCAGCGTGCCGGTCAGCCGCCCCCGCAGCCGGCTGGCCTCGGCGGCCAGGCCGTCGACGTCGGCGACCGCCCGGCGGGCGTGGCCGAGCAGCACCCGGCCCTCCGGGGTCAGGTCGGTCGGGCCGCCGCCGCGCTGCACGAGCCGCAGGCCCAGCTCCTCCTCCAGCCGCCGGATCGCCATCGAGAGCGCCGGCTGGGTGACGTGGCAGGCGGCGGCCGCGCGGCCGAAGTGGCGCTCGGCCGCGAGCGCGACGAGGAACTCCAGCTGACGCAGGTTCATCAGCATTGATTATTGCTGATTCAAGGATCGATATTTGAAGTTGATCACCTGGGTGGGCATGGTTGGTCGCCGCCCGTGCCGATCGCTCCCGCCCAGCTGCTGCCCCACCTCCGCCTCGGGCTCGGCGTCTTCGTCAGCACGGTGCTGGTGGCGGCGGCCGGCGCGGCCTCGGGCACGCCGCTGCTGATCGCGCCCTTCGTGGCGACGGCGGCGCTCAAGCACGCGGCGCCGGACAGCCCGATCGTGGCGCCACGGCGGGTGATCGGCGGCCACCTGATCGGCGCCCTGGTCGGGGTCGCCGTCGGCGCGCTGGTCGGCGAGGGCACGCTGGCGATCGCGCTCGCCGCCGCCGCGGCCGCGGTCCTGATGCGCGGCGTCGACCTGCTGCACGCCCCTGCGGTGGCCACCGCCTACATCGCGGTCGAGCACCACGGCGACCACTGGTTCCCGGTCAGCGTCGTGCTCGCCGGCGCGGCGGTGCTGGTCGCCTCGACGGTGCTGCTGGCCCCGCTGCTGCACGGCCACCGCTACCCGGCGCCGCAGCCCGAGCCGGCGCCCGGCGGCTGAGCGCGGAGCACCGCTCCCGCGGGCGGCGACGGCGGGCGTAGGATCGCGCCATGCCGGTCCGCACCTGCCCCTTCTGCGAGGCCACCTGCGGCCTCGACGTGACGCTCGACGGCGACCGCGTGGTGAAGGTCCGCGGCGACGCCGACGACGTCTTCTCGCACGGCTTCGTCTGCCCCAAGGGCACCTCGCTCCAGCAGCTGCACGAGGATCCCGACCGCGTCCGGCGGCCGCTGGTCAAGCAGCCCGACGGCTCGTTCGCCGAGGTCGGCTGGGACGCGGCCTTCGCCCGGATCGCCGAGCTGTGGGCGCCGTTCGTCGGCGCCGCCGACCCGAACGAGGTCGCCGTCTACCTGGGCAACCCGGCCGCCCACGGCCTCAGCGCGATGCTCTACGGGCGGGTGCTGCTGAAGGCGCTGCGGACGCGGAGCATCTTCAGTGCCTCGACGCTCGACCAGTACCCGAAGCAGCTGGCCACGGCCCACCTCTTCGGCTCCGGGGCGACGGTGCCGGTGCCCGACCTGGACCGCACCGACCACCTGCTGATCCTCGGCGCCAACCCGGTCGTCTCGAACGGCTCGCTGATGACCGCGCCCGACGTCCGCGGGCGGCTGCAGGCGATCCGGGCCCGCGGCGGCAAGGTGGTGGTGGTCGACCCGCGGCGGACGCGGACCGCGCGCGAGGCCGACCAGCACCTGGCGATCCGCCCCGGCGGCGACGCGGCCTGGCTGATGGCGCTGCTGCACGTGCTCGCCGCCGAGGGGCTGACCACGCCGGGCGAGCACCTGGCCGGGCTCGACGAGGTGCTGGCCGCCGCCGAGCCGTTCACGCCCGAGGCGGTCGCCGCCGTGACCGGGATCGCGCCCGAGGTCACCCGCACCGCCGCCCGCGAGCTGGCCGCCGCCCCGCGGGCCTGCGTCTACGGCCGGATCGGCACCACCACCCAGCGGTTCGGGGCCACCGCCTCGTGGCTGGTCGACGTCCTCAACGCGGTCACCGGCAACCTCGACCGGCCGGGCGGGGCGATGTTCCCGCTGCCCGCCCACGGCAAGCGCGGCGCCGGCCGCGGACGCGGAGCGCGCTTCGGCCGCTGGACCTCGCGCGTGCGCGGCGTCGGCGAGGTCTTCGGCGAGCTGCCGGCCGCCTGCCTGGCCGAGGAGCTGGAGACGCCCGGTCCCGGCCAGGTCCGGGCGCTGATCACGATCGCCGGCAACCCGGTGCTCTCGGCGCCGGGCGGCGGCCGGCTGGCCGAGGCGCTGCCGGGGCTCGACGCCTACGTCGCGCTCGACATCTACGTCAACGAGACGACCCGCCACGCCGACGTGATCCTGCCGGCGCCGTCGCCGCTGGAGAAGGCCCACTACGACCTGGCGCTCTACGGCTTCGCGATCCGCAACGTGGCCAATTACAGCCCGCCGCTGCTGGCCCGCGACGGGCTCGACGAGTGGCAGTCGCTGCTGCGGCTGGTCGGGGTGGTCACCGGCCAGGGCCCGGACGCCGACGTCGCCGCGATCGACGCCTTCGTCGCCCGTGGGCTGGCCGAGCGCGAGGTCGGGGACGAGCGCTCGGCGCTCCACGGGCGCGACCTCGACGGGCTGCTCGCCGAGCTGGAGCCGCGGGTCGGCCCCGAGCGGCTGCTCGACCTGCTGCTGCGCGGCGGCGCCTACGGGCTGACCCTCGCGGATCTGGAGGCGGCGCCGCACGGGATCGATCTGGGCCCGCTGGAGCCGCGGCTGCCCGAGGTGCTGGCGACGCCGAGCGGCCGGGTCGAGCTGGCGCCGGCGGCGCTGCTGGAGGACGTCGAGCGGCTGGCGCTGGCGCTCGACGAGCCGGCCGACGGGATGCTGCTGATCGGCCGCCGCGACCTGCGCTCGAACAACTCCTGGATGCACAACCTGCCGCTGCTGGTCTCGGGCCCCGCGCGCTGCACGGCGTGGATCCACCCCGACGACGCGGCGCGGGTCGGCGTGGCCGACGGCGAGCCGCTGCGGATCAGCTCGCGAGTCGGCGCGATCGAGTTGCCGGCGACGGTCACCGACCGGATCCGGCCGGGGGTCGTGTCGGTCCCCCACGGCTGGGGCCACGACGCGGCCGGCGCGCGGATGGAGGTGGCGCGCGGCGTGGCCGGCGTCAACGCCAACCGGCTGGCCGACGGCGAGACGCTGGAGCCGCTGAGCGGGACCGCGGTCCTGAACGGGATCCCGGTCGAGGTGGCCGTCCCGGTTCCCGCGCCGGCGTGAGCTCGCCCGCTGTCACGTTCCGGTCGCTGAGCGTCCGGAAGGTCGCAGCCGGTGGGCGATCGCCCGACTAGGCTGCGGCCGATGGCGCCGCTGACCTCCCCCCACGACGCCCGTGCGGCCGCGATCGCCCTCGGCACGGCCGCCCCGACGGCGGTCGAGCGGGTGCCGATCGCCGCCGCCGCGGGCCGGATCGCGGCCGAGGCGGTGGCGGTGCCGATCGCGCTGCCGCGGTTCGACGGCTCGGCGATGGACGGCTACGCGGTGCGGGCCGCCGACACCGCGGGGGCCAGCGCCGACGCGCCCGCGCGGCTGCGGCTGGTCGACGAGTCGCGGGCCGGCCGGCCGAGCGACGGCGCGCTGGCCGCCGGCCAGGCGATGCGGATCAGCACCGGCGCCCGGATACCGGCCGGGGCCGATGCGGTGGTGCGGGTCGAGGACACCGACGAGGCCGACGGGACGGTCGCGATCCGGGTCGCGGTACCGGCGGGCCACGACGTGCGGCCGGCGGGCGAGGACGTCCAGCCGGGCGAGCCGGCGGTCGCCGCGGGCGAGCTGCTGCACCCGGGCCGGATCGCGCTGCTCGGCGGCGTCGGGATCGAGCGGGTCGCGGTCCGGCGGGCCCCGCGGGCGACGGTGATCGCGACCGGCGACGAGGTCGTGGTGGCCGGTGGCGGACCGCTCGGCGCGGGCGACGTCCACGACGTCAACGGGCTGGCGATCCCGGCGCTGCTGCGGGCGGCGGGCGCGGGCGAGGTCCAGGTGGTGCGGGTCGGCGACGACCGCGAGGCGACGATCGCCGCCTTCCGCGACGCCGACGGCGACCTGGTCGTCTCCTGCGGCGGGGTCTCGGTCGGCCGCCACGACCACGTGCGGCCGGCGCTCGCCGCGCTGGGGGCGACCGAGAGCGTCTTCGGGATCGCGCTCCAGCCCGGCAAGCCGACCTGGATCGGGGCCCTGCCCGGCGCGGCGGGCGCGCGGCCGGTGCTCGGCCTGCCCGGCAACCCGGCGTCGGCGTTCGTGACCGCGGCGCTGTTCGCGGCCCCGGCGCTGCGGGCGATGCTCGGCCGTCCGCCGGAGCCGGTCCGCCGCGCGCGGCTGCTGGAGGACGCTCCCCGCGACGGCCGCCGGATGCGGGCGCTGCGGGCGGTCGCGGCGCTCGGCGACGACGGCGTGCTCGGGGTTCGGGTGCTCGGTCCCCAGCACTCGCACCGGCTGCGTCCGCTGGCCGAGGGCGACGTGCTGGCGATCGTCCCGCCCGGTGACGGCCCGCTGGCCGCCGGCGAGCCGATCGAGGTGGTGGCGGTGCCGGGGGCCTAGGCCCGACGGCGAAGGGGAGGTCCCGGGCCCGGGGTGAACGTCGCACGCCCGGCGCGCGCTCCTCGCCGTGCGACGTTCGCCACCGCCGGTGACGGTGAACGTGACACGGCGATGAGGGGCGGCGGTGGCGTGTGACGTTCGCTCCCCTGACAGCTTCCTGGCGCCGCGCTAGATTCCTGGCATGGACGCCGCTCCGGTCCGCCTGCGTGCGCTGCGCGAGCACGCCGGCCTCTCGCAGGCCCAGCTGGCCGAGCGGGCGCGGGTCAGCCGGGCGCTGGTCAGCGCCGTCGAGCGGGGCCGGCACCGGCCCGCGGTCGACACGGCGCTGCGGCTGGCGGCGGCGGTCGGCAGCACCGTCGAGGAGCTGTTCGGTCCCGACGCCGACCTGGGGCCGGACGCGCCGGCGGCGACGACGATCGACGGCCACGCACCGGCGGCCGGGGCGCTGGTGCGGCTGGCGACCGTCGGCGCGCGGACCGTCGCCGTGCCGCTGGCCGGGCCCGACGGGGAGTGGGCCACCGCCGACGCGCTGATCGCCGCCGACGGCCCGCGGCTGCTGCCCGGCGGCCAGCGCGGCGGCGCGCTGGTGGCCGGCTGCGACCCGGCGCTGGCGGTGGCCGCCGCTCTCGGCCCGCGCGAGGGCGACCAGCGGACGATCGCCGCCCCCGCGACCAGCGGCGCCGCCCGCCGGGCCCTGCGCGCCGGCCGGGTCCACGCGGCGGTCGTCCACGGCCCGCGC
>NZ_JAWZSQ010000020.1:0-107044 GCF_034096925.1 Patulibacter defluvii | reverse complement strand
GTCCGGCCCCGGCCGGCGGGCCGCCGGGGTCGAACGGGACGGGCCGCCACGGTCGGCGCGGCGGGCCGGGCCGCGGGCGTGGGCCGGCGGACCGCTGGCGGTGCGGCGAGCGGGACCGCCGCGGTCGCGACCGGGAGCGGCGTCCTTCCCGCCGCCCGTGGTGCCGCGACCGCTCGGCGAACCGCCGCCGCTGCCGCTGCCGCGGCCGGGCGAGGATCCGTGGCCCTTGCCGGGGCCGTTCGCGCCGGAGCCGCCGTGCGCGGTGGCTCCGGACGGGGCCGCGGTCGCGGCGTGGCCGTGCTTCCCGTGGCCCTCCCGCCGGCGCTCGTCCGTCCGGCGGCGGTCGCCGCCGGGCTTCGCCGAGTCGCTCGCGGCCGCGCCGCCGGCGGGCGCCGTCCGCTCGACCACCGGGGTCGCGACCACCGGCGGTCGCGCCGGCGCGACCGGGACGGAGCGGACCGCCGGTCGCTCGGGCGGCCGCTCGTGGGCGGTCACCGCGACGCCGCCGGCGACGCCCGCACCGACCGCCAGCGCCAAGCCGATCTTCGCCCCGCCGCCGAGCGCGCCCAGCGACAGCCCGCCGAGCGTCAGCCCGCCGGCTCCGACCGCGCCGGCGCCCGCCGCCCCGGCACTCGCGGCCGCCCCGCCGCCGGCGACGCCGGCCCCGCCCGGCAGCAGGCCGGCCAGGATCCCGCTCGCCGCGGCCAGCGGCAGCGGCGGTGCCAGCGCGCCGAGGTCGCCCGGCCGCTGGGCCAGCGCGGCCTGGAAGCGGCGGCAGCCGGTGCAGCTCCGCAGGTGCGCCCGCACGCGGCGGGCCCGCAGCACGCGGCCGTCGCCGTCGGACAGCTGGCGCTGGACGTCAGCGCACTCCATCGCCCGCCCCTCGGCGAACTCGGCGAGGGCCAGCCGCGCCTCGTAGATCGTCTGCTTGACCGCCCGCGGGCTGGTCTCCAGGACGGAGGCGATCTCGTCGTGCCCGAGCCCGCTCAGCTCCCGCAGCACCAGCGCCGAGCGCTGCCGCTCGGGCAGGTCCCGCAGGTCGTGGCGCAGGTGCGCCAGCCGCTCGCGGGTCTCGACCGTCCGCTCCAGGTCGTCGCGACCGAGCGTCCGCGCCTCCTCCAGCTCGCTCGTCGGCCGCCGCCGGCGGGCCAGCGAGATCGCCTCGTTGTGCACGATCCGGAACAGCCACGGCCGCAGCTCGAAGTCCCGCTCCTCCTCCTGCAGCGCCGAGAAGGCCCGCGCCATCGCGCTCTGCAGCGCATCGCGGGCGTCCTCGTCGTGCTGCAGGATCGAGCGCGCGTAGCGGTAGAGCGCCTGATGATGCCGCTCGTAGAGCAGCGCGAAGGCCTGCGCGTCCCCCCGCACCGCACGCGAACGGAGCGCCGGATCCCGGCGCAGGCGCAGCGTGGCGGCGATCGAGGGGGTCATCGGTGCGGCGGGCACATCCCACGTATCGGCAACGCGGCGGCGGCCCGAGAGTCAGGGGTCATCCCGAGGACGATCATCCCCGATCGGCGGGCGACGGGCGACGGGCGGGCGCGGACCGCCCCGCGGGGCGGGCGACCGCTGGTACGTTCGCGCCCATGCTGCTGGGGAACCACGCCGACGCGCGGCCGTTCACGACCCTCGACGGATCGACGATCCGCGAGCTGGCCGGGCCGGTCTCGCTGCCGACGGCCAACCAGTCGCTGGCCGAGGCGACCGTGCCGGCCGGCGGCGCCACCACGGAGCACTACCACCGGCGCTCGGAGGAGCTGTACTACGTGACCCGCGGCCGCGGCCGGATCCGGATCGACGACGAGGAGCGGCCGCTGCGAGCCGGCGACTGCGTGGTGATCCCGCCCGGCGCCCGCCACAAGCTGTTCGCCGACCCCGACGGCGAGCTGGCGATCCTCTGCTGCTGCGCGCCGCCCTACGCCGACGCCGACACGGTGCTGACCGAGAGCTGAGCGATGGCCACCTGGCCAGGCGCGGTGCGCCGCCGTCCGCGGGCGCCGATCCGGTTCCCCTCGAGCGTCGAGCGCGGTACAATAGCTTGGCATAGGCAAGGATCTGAGATGTTCCTCAACGTGCTCGTCGCCACCGATGGATCCGCCCACGCCGAGCGGGCGCTCGCCGAGGCGATCGACATCGTCCGCGCCTCGCACGGGCGGCTGACGATCGTCACCTCGCTGATGCGGCCCTCGCCCTGGGTCGCGGCCGCCGCGGCCGGCGCCGGCGCGATCCAGCACCCCGAGGAGTGCGAGAGCGAGTCGCAGGCGATCCTGCGCGCCGCCGAGCGGCAGGTCCCGCAGGACGTCCCGGTGACGATCTGCCTCCGCCGCGAGCCGATCCGCGACGTGCTGCTGGAGGCCGCCCGCAGCGGCAAGCACGACCTGATCGTGATGGGCTCGCGGGGGCGCGGGACGGTCCGCTCGACCGTCCTCGGCAGCGTCAGCCACCACGTCCTCCACCACAGCCCGATCCCGGTCCTGATCGTTCACGCGACGCTCGAGGACCAGGAGCGGCACGAGGCCGCGTTCGAGGCGGCCCGCGAGGCCGCCCGCGCCGCCGACCGCGAGTCGGCGGACGCCGACGACCCGGCCCCGGTCGCCGACGGACGCTAGCCCGCGCCGGGTAGCGGAGACGGTTCCCGGTTGCGGCCGCACGGCCGATCGGGAAGGCTGGCGGGGTGCCAGCGTCATCCGTCCTGCCCGTCCTTCCGTTCCCGCCGTCCGCTCCCGGACGGGCACCGGCGGACGGGGCGGGCCGGCGCCCGTGAGGGCGCGGATCGCGGCGCTCGCCGCCACCGCCACGCTGCTGGCCGCCGCCCCGGCGGTCGCCACCGCGGCCCCCGGAGGACAGCTGAGCGACGGCGACTACTGGGCCTTCGCCGATCGCCGCCAAGCCGACGTCGAGCCGCAGTGGCGGGCCGACCTCGGCGTCTACCTGCCGGTCCAGAGCATCGACGACGTGCGGCTGGACGCGAACATGCTGCTGACCCACGCGGCGGCCGCCCTCGCCAAGCACCAGGGCCCGTCGCGCAAGGACGACCGGGTGGTGCTGCTGGCGCGGGCGCTGACCCGCTTCCCCGCCTACCTGCAGCCGCCGGACCCGAACACCACCGGCCAGACGCACGTCCCCGGCTGGACCTCGTCGACCCAGCGCCGCGGCGGCCAGCACGTCGCCGTCGACCCGCAGGTGGCCGAGGCCCTGACCGCCGCCTGGGAGGCCCGCGACGTCGTCGAGATGCCGCCCGACCTGGCGCTGCGGATCCAGCAGACGATCACCGACGTCGCCGCGTCGCCGTTCTTCCGCTACCCGGCGATGCTGCTGACCCAGTTCAACTGGCACGCCGACATGGACGCCTTCGCCGCCCGCGTGACCGGCAACCCGTCGTTCCTGGCCGACTACCGGCTGCAGCTGCTGCGGTTCGCGAAGGGGGCGAAGACGCCGATCGTCGCCGGCCGCACGGCCTACCTGAACAAGGGCCTGGGGATGATCTACTCGCCCCGCAACGCCAACGCCAGCGGCGCGGCGCTGCTCTCCAGCCCCGAGTACGAGAACCTGGTCTTCTCCGGCCTCCGCCACTACGACTGGGCGGTCGCGAAGGGGATGAAGCCCTTGCCGTCGGGCCAGGAGGCGGTCCTGCGCAAGTGGTCGCAGCGGGTGCTGTTCGGCGACTGGACCCACGCCGGCTACCTCAACTGGGACACGAGCCTCGGCACCCGCCGCTGGCAGCTGACCCGCTACTGGGGGTTCGCCCAGCAGGGCCTGACGACGCTGATCACCGCCCGCCGGCTGGCGGCGGTGCCGGGCCAGGAGGGCTGGGCGAGCTGGATCGCCGACCGCGGCCTGGAGACCTACGAGCACCTGGCCGCGGAGACCGGCGGCAAGCTGCCGAGCGCGCTCTGGGACGTCAAGGGCCGCGACGGCGCGCCGGTCCAGGACCCGGTCTTCACCGCCTCGCGGATGCAGGCCCACGCCGCCCGGATGGCGCAGCTCCAGATCGGGGCCCGCCGTGCCAGCCCGCCGCCGGCGTGGTTCGCCTACGACCCCGACGCCCAGCGGCTGGCCGTCTCCAGCCCGCGCTACTCGACGGCGATCCTCGTCCGCCACCCGACCGACGACTACGGCGGGATCGAGATGGCGCGGCTGCTGTCGGGCGCCGGCGACCCCGTCTCCGGCACCGGCGGCAGCGGGCGGGCGGCGTTCGGGCTCGACCTGGCCCGCGGCGGCCGGATCGTGCTCGACACCCAGCCGGGCGCGAAGGCCGCGCTGCGGGGCGAGACGACGCTGAGCGTCCGCCGTGGCGGCAGCCGCGACCTACGGGGCGTCGTCGGCCGCGGCGTGGTCGCCGAGGGCCGCGTGCGGACCAGCGCCGGCGCGGTCGACGTCAGCACCCGCTTCGGCGAGCAGTCGATCGTGGTCACCCGCCGCGTCGAGGCCGCCCGCGACGGCACCGCGACCGTCCGCTTCCCGGTCTGGGGCACCGCGCCGTCGGTGCGGCTGGTCCGCCGTGGCGGCAAGGTCGGCAGCCTGCGGGGGACGGCCGTCAACGCGAAGGGCGCCGAGGGGCTGCTGCTGCGGGCCGACCACGGCGGCTACCGCGTCGGCCTCTGCACGCTGCCGGACGGTGCCCGGCTGCGGCTGGCCAGCGTCGGCGCTCCCACGACCAGCCGCCGGACCCGGCGGGTGGCGCTGCTCTCGTTCCCCGTGAAGAAGGGCCAGAAGCGCACGGTCGGCGTGCGGCTGGTGGCGACGGACGACGCGCCGCAGCCGCTCGGGGGCGGCGCGCGGATGTGTCCGTAGCCCCGTCCCGGCCGCCGGCGGGGCCGTCCGGGGGTGACGCGCACACCGTCCCCGACGCGGCCCAGCCGTCCCTTCGACAACCGTCTCGGGGACCCGCGCTGCGGGCGCAGCCGATGATCTAGGCTGCCTCGCACACGCCGATCACGAGGGGTGGGCGGCGGTCTCCAAGGGGTGTGCTGATGGGACGGACGCGGGCGGTTCTAGCGACGATGGCGGGGATGCTGCTGTGCGCGGCCCCGGCGAGTGCGGACGTCGTGTCCAGCGACTATCCGCTCGCCCCGGACGCTCGCACCTTCACGGCCAGCGCCGGCGGCTGGACGGCCGCCACCAGCTACGGCGACTGCACGCCGAGCGCGACCTGCCCCGAGGGCTCGGCGACCTGGCAGCCGGCGGGCGGGCAGGCCGACGGCTACCTGCTGACTCAGCTGGCCGGCGGCTTGACGGTGCGGGCGGACACCTCGGTGGTCTGGACCAGCCCGGCCTTCGTCTGGGACGGCGCCGGCGGCCAGGACCCCGATTCGGTCAGCCTGACGGTCGGTCGCCTGCCGATGCTCCCGGACGCGACGGCCGTCGTCTCGACCAGCGCGCAGATCATCGACGCGACCACCTCGGCCGTGGTCGCCACGCCGATGGTGCCCGAGTTCCTGACCTCGTCGCCGGCGGCCAGCTGGACGTCGGTCACCAAGTCGGTCTCGCCCACGGCCCTGACCCGCGGCCAGTCGTACCGGCTGCGGCTGACCGTCCGCTACCAGGTCCCGTTCGGGTTCAGCGGCGCCATCGTCGGCTGGGACGGCGTGCAGCTGCGGGCCGCCCGCGACATCCCGGACGGCGGCGTGGTCTCGGCCACGTCGGGACGGATCGAGTACCTCGGGAGCGACGCCCCCAACAGCGTGATCGTGACGCCGCGCGGCGATCAGATCCGCTTCGTCGGCGCCCAGATCGCCGTCGGCGCCGGCTGCACGCTGGTGGCGCCGAACACCGCGGAGTGCCCGAGCGCGGGCGTGTCGGCGATCGTCGCCCAGCTGCGCGGCGGCGACGACGCCTGGGAGTCGCGCACGGTCGCGGTGCCGACGGCGGTGCTCGGCGGTGAGGGCAACGACCTGATCTGGACCGGCGCCGGCAACGACGGCGTCGACGGCGGCGCCGGCGACGACCGGATCGACGGCGGCGCCGGCCACGACCTGCTGGTCGGAGGCGCCGGCAGCGACACGATCGACGGCGGCGCGGGCAACGACCTGCTGCTCGGCAGCGACCAGGCGGGCGTCGCCGCCGGCGACGGCGATGACGTGCTCCGCGGCGGCGACGGCTACGATCGACTCGATGGCAGCGGCAACGGAGCCGACACGCTCGATGGCGGAGCCGACACCGACGCGGCGACGGTCAAGCCCGGCGACACGACGACCTCGATCGAGTTGCAGGTGACGCGCGACGTGCTGCTGGCGCTCGACCCGAACCTGATTCCCCCGCCGCCCGGCCCCGGCCCCGGCAACCCCGGACCGGGCACTCCCGGCCCCGGCGGCGGCACCACCAACCCGCCGAAGCCGAAGCCGACGGCGGCCCTGCGCTTGAAGATCGGCAGCACCGCGCTCAGCCGCAAGAGCAACCGGCTGCGGCTGCGGGTGGCCTGCCCGCGCGACGCGACCACCAGCTGCCGGGCGAGCGCCGTCGTCCGCGGTGGCGGCCGGATCCTGGCCCGCGGCGGCCCGACCACCGTCCGCGCCGGCGCCTCGAAGACCGTGAGCCTGACCACGGCGAAGGGCCAGAACAGCCGGGTCCGGCGCGCCAGCCGGCTCTCGGTCCGCGTCAGCGTCAAGGACCAGTCCGACCGCTCGGCGGCCCGGACCGTCGTCCTGCGGGTGCGCCGATGACGGTGGCGGTGCGCGTGCTCGGAGCCGGCGGGGCGCTGCTCGCGCTCGCCGTCTCGCCGTCGGCGGCGGGCGCCGCCGACGGGGACGCGGGCGCACCGCCGGCCGTGATCCGTGCGCTCGACCGCGGCGGCGACCGCGCGACGGTCGGCGACACGCTCTACCTGACCCCGCTCGGCCCGGCGCGGCTGGACGTCGGCGGCTGCTTCCTGCTCTGCGCGACCGGCACCGCCGTGCCCGCGCCGTCGTCGGGCAGCGACGCCGACCTCTCGGGGATGCGGCTCGACGGCCCGCTGCTGCTGCCGGGCAGCGGCACGGTCACGATGAGCTCCGACAGCTTCCGCTACGACGCCGCCGACGGCCACGACGCCTCGGCGGTGCGGGTCTCCTACGGCGCCCGCCTCGACGGTCCCGGCGGCGCCACGGCGCGGGCCCGGCTCGACCTGGTCCCGGCCGCCGGCGGGGCCGCGGTGGCGTCGGTCCCCGAGCAGGCGCTGGAGCGCGACGGCACCCGCCACGTGCTCGGCCCGGTCCGGATCGACCCCAAGGCGCTGACCCGCGGCGGCAGCTACCGGGTCCAGGTGACGGCCCGGGTCGAAGTGCCCTCGGGCGCGTCGACGACCGTCCGCTTCGCGACCCCGCGGCTGGTGGCGATCGGTCCCGAGGCGCCGCCGGTGACGACCCCGACGCTGCGGCTGTCGCGGCCCGGCGTGCGGCTCTCCGGCCGGCGGCTGCGGGTCGAGGTCCGCTGCCCGACGGCGGCCAGCGTCTCGTGCCGGATCGACGGCCGGGTGCTGGCCGGCAAGCGGACGCTGCGCAAGCTGGCCGCGGTGCGGGTGGCCGCCGGCGCCCGCAAGCGGCTGGTCGTGCGGCTGACGGCCGCCCAGCGGCGGCGGGCCGGCACGGCGCGGCGGCTGACCGTGCGGGTGGCGGCCAGCGACGGCGCCGGGGCCCGCGACGGCGCCGAGCGCACGATCCGCGTCAGCCGCTGAGCGGTTCGCCCGCGGCGCCGGCGCGGCGAGCGACGGCCAGCGTCGTCACCAGCACGCCGGCGTGGTGGCCGCCGGTCGCCTGGTCGATCCGCAGCAGGTCGACGAGCGAGGCGACGGCGACCGCCTCCGCGGGCGCGGCGAGCGCGACCGCCGCGGCGTCGGCGGCCAGGTCGTCGTAGCCGCCGGTGCCGGGCGGCGTCTCCAGCAGGTCGACGCGGCCGGGACCGTGGGCGGCCGGCTCGAGCGCGGCGAGCGCCAGCAGCAGCGCGTCGTGGTCGGCGGGGTGAGGCACCAGCTCGACCCGGTGGCCGGCCAGCGGCAGCGGCCAGCCGTGGAGCGCGGCGGCGGTCTCCCCGATCACCACGAAGCGGGCACCGGACCCGGCGGCCGTGGCCAGCACCTCGCCGTGGTCGAAGGGCCCGACCGCCAGCGCCGCCAGCCGCGCCGCGGGGGCCAGGGCCAGCTGGGCGGCGACCCGGTCGGGCGTCGCGCCGTCGGCGTGCGGCAGGCCGACGTGGAGGTCGAAGCCGCAGAGCGCGACGACCTCCTGGACCTGGCCGTAGGTCGGGTCGCCGGCGCCCGACTCCCAGGCCTCGAGGGTGGCCGGGGCGACGCCGAGCGCCGCGGCCAGCCGGCCGGTCGTCAGTCCGGCGCGGCGGCGGGCGACCGTGATCACGTCCCGCGCCTGCACCGGTCCATCATGGCGCGTGGAGCGGGACCGGACCAGTCGCGAGCGGCCACGCGCCGGGTTGCCGGAACGGCCGCCCGGCGCCGCTACGCTACGTAGCGTTTCCGTCCGAGAGAGGGTCACGTGGACTCGAAGTGGTGGACGCTGATCGCGATCGCGCTCGGCGTGTTCATGCTCCTGATCGACGTCACGATCGTGAACGTCGCGCTGCCCGACATCGGCAGCGACCTGGGGTCGTCGTTCTCCGACCTCGAATGGGTCGTCAACGCCTACTCGCTGACCCTGGCCGCGTCGCTGCTGGTCGCCGGGTCGCTGGCCGACCTGATCGGCCGCCGGCGGGTCTTCGTCGGCGGGCTGGCGGTCTTCACGCTCGCGTCGCTCGGCTGCGGCCTGGCCAACGACCCGCTGCTGCTGAACCTGCTGCGCGGGGTCCAGGGGATCGGCGGCGGGATGATGTTCGCCACCTCGCTGGCCCTGATCGCGCAGGCCTTCCACGGCAAGGACCGCGGGGTCGCGTTCGGCGTGATGGGCGCGGTCACCGGCGCGGCGGTCGCCGTCGGGCCGCTGGTCGGCGGGGTCCTGACCGACGCCTTCGGCTGGGAGTGGATCTTCTTCGTCAACCTGCCGATCGGCCTGGTCGCCGCGACGCTGACCCTGACCCGCGTGGCCGAGTCGCGCGATCCGCACCCGGCCGGGATCGACTGGCTGGGGGCGATCCTCTTCAGCGCCGCGCTCTTCCTGCTGATCTTCGGCCTCGTGCGCGGAAACGCCGAGGGCTGGGGCAGCGCGACGATCGTCGCCTCGCTCGGCGGATCGGTGCTGCTGCTGGCGCTGTTCGCGGTCAGCCAGCTGCGGCGCGACAACCCGCTCTTCGACCTCCGGCTGCTGCGCAAGCCGACCTTCCTCGGGGCGTCGATGGTCGCCTTCTGCATGTCGGCGTCGCTGTTCGCGATCTTCCTCTACCTGACGCTCTACCTGCAGGGCGGGGTGCTCGGCTTCAGCCCGCTGGAGGCCGGCCTGCGGTTCCTGCCGATCACCGGCCTGATGCTGCTGGTCGGCCCGGTCGCCGGACGGCTGTCGGCGATCGTGCCGGTGCGGGTGCTGCTCGGCGGCGGGCTCTTCTTCGTCGGCGTCGGCCTGCTGCTGATGCACGGCGTCGAGCCAGGCGACACCTGGACGGTGCTGATCGCCGGCTTCATCGTCGCCGGCCTCGGCAGCGGCCTGGTCAACCCGCCGCTGGCCTCGACCGCGATCGGCGTCGTCGAGCCGCGCCGCAGCGGGATGGCGTCGGGGATCAACTCGACCTTCCGCCAGGTCGGGATCGCTTCGGGGATCGCGGCCCTGGGCGCCGTCTTCCAGCACCGGGTTCACGAGCTGATCGCCCAGGGCACGGCGGGCATGCCGGCGGCCGCGCACGCCGACCAGCTGGCGGCGGCGGTGACGGCCGGGCAGACCGAGCGGGCGCTGGCGGCGATCCCGGCCGGCGCCGATCCGGCCCAGGTCGAGCGGCTGCGCGAGGTCGCGCACGGGGCCTTCACCAGTGGCCTCAACACGCTCTTCGTGATCACCGCGATCGTGGCGCTGGTCGGCGCGGTCGGGGCGGCGCTGCTGGTCCGGCGGCAGGACTTCGTCGTCTCGCAGGCGCCGCTGGCGGGCGGCGCGGGGGAGGGGCCACCGGTGGTCGCCACGGCGGGGCCCGAGGCGGAGCCGCGGTGAGCGCCGACGTCGACGACCGGATCCTGCGGGCGACCTACGACCTGCTGGGCGAGCGCGGCCTGAGCGCCCTGACCGTCGAGGCGGTGGCCGAGACGGCCGGGGTGGCGAAGACGACGATCTACCGCCGCTACCGCAACCGCGGCGACCTGGCGACCGCCGCGATCGCCCGCTTCGACGTCGACGTCGACGCCGCCGAGCGCGAACCGCACCTGCGCGACGCCCTGCTGGCCTTCCTCGTCGCCTTCGGCCGCAAGCTGGAGCGGGTCGGGCTCGACGTGCTCGGCGCGATGCTGGTCGAGCGCGACGACAGCGAGATCCTGCGCCTGCACCGCGAGCGGGTGGTCGATCCGCACCGCGAGCGGATGGCCCGGATCGTGCGGGCGGCGCAGGAGCGGGGCGAGGTCCGGCCCGACTTCGACGGCCTGCTGGCGATGGAGCTGCTGGTCGGCTCGTTCTTCGCCCGCCACGTCGCCGGCCGCCCGATGGAGGTCGAGGAGTGGGCGGCGCAGGCGGTCGACCTGCTGTGGCGGGGGCTGGGGCCGGAGGGCTCCTAGCCGACCGACGCCCCCTTGCGCTGGTTGCAGGGGGCGCAGAGCAGCTGCAGGTTCTCGACGCTGTCGGCCCCGCCCAGGGCGAGCGGGATCACGTGGTCGTACTGGAGCTCGAAGGTCGCACCGCACTCGACGCAGGCGCCGCCGTCGCGCTCCCAGACCGTCCGCCGCAGCTCGCGCGGGATCGGGCGCCGGCGGGGGAGGTCGTCGGCGCCGTCGCCGGCGAGCGCGGCGTGGGCCCGCTCCAGCCGCCGTCGCTGGCGCCGCTCGCGGTCGCGGACCAGGGCCAGCACGTCGTCGGCGGAGAGGTCGTCGTCCTCCCAGTAGACCCGGTCCTCGAACGCCCACCAGGTTCGCCGGTCGTCGCGCAGCAGCGGCACCGGGTGCTCCAGCTGCTCGGCCTGGAGCGCGCGGAAGGCCCGCGGGCTCCAGCGGACCGTGGCCTGCTCGTGCCCGTGGACCAGCCCGTAGCGGCGCCCGAGCAGGGTCGTCCGGCGCGCGAACCGGGCGCTCTTCGCTTCCCGCAGCATCGGCCGGGGACCGTACGCGGGGCCGAGGACGGCGTGCAGGCGCGCGTGCAGGTCGCCGGCTGCGACGTTCCGGTCGCTGGACGACCGGAACGTGACGGCGGGCGCGGGTCAACGGCCGCCGCGGGTCAACGGCCGCCGCGGGCCCGTTGGGCGGCCCCGGCCAGCCCCAGCGCGCCGACCACGACGATCGCCGCCAGCAGCGCGCCGCCGACGATCGCGGCCAGGGTCAGGGCGGTGGTGGCGATCGACTCCCACTGGTCGCAGGAGCCGCCGCAGCTGGCACCGCCGCCGGGACCCATCACCGTGTAGACGCCGAGACCGCCGAGCACGACCAGGCCCAGCAGCGCCTCGAGGCCGAGCAGAAGGCGCAGAATCCGTCCCGATGTCTCAGGCTGCACGGGCGCAGCCTACCCGCCCCGGCCGGCGGCCGGGCGCGGGGTGGACGGGGGCTCGGGGCGGCTCAGTCGGCCGCCGCGCTCGCGGCGGTTTCGGCGGCGGGCGCGCCGTTGGCCAGCCGCACGAAGGCGCGGAAGGCCTGGCGGTAGGCGAGCGTGTAGCGGTCGGCGGGGGTGTGGACCTCGGCGCCGTTGTCGAGCGTCGCTTCGCCCGGCTCCAGCCGGTCGAGGATCGGGCTGTCCTCGTCGTAGACCTGGGCCTCCGACTCCAGCACCTCGTCGAGCGTCATCGCGCGGTAGTCGGGCGTGAAGCCCTCGACCCAGAAGATCGTCGACCGCGGACGCCCGGGGGCGGTCGGGGCGGTGTGGGGGCTGGGCGCGTTGAGCAGGAAGCGGACGGCGCCGTCCTCGTGCTCCATCCGCAGGCAGACGAAGGCCGGGGCGATCGCGTGGTAGCCGAAGGTCATCCGCTCCTGCCAGAGCGCGTCCTGGCCGCCGCGGGCGTCGTAGGTGCGCGACATCCGCACCTCGGTCCCGTCGCGCTCGACCGCCAGCGGGGCGACGACCGCGTCCAGGTGGCCCATCGTGCCGGCGTGGACGAAGGGGAAGTGGGCGACGTCGCGGAAGTTCTCGGTCGCGGCCCGCGGCCCGGCGGCGATCGCGATCGGGCGGCCGGGGCCGTGGATCCAGCCGCTGCCGTCGAGCGCGTCCGGCCACGGCAGCGGCACCGCGGGCTCGTCCAGGCAGCACCAGACCAGGCCCCACTGCTCGCGGGCGTGGTGACGGGCGATCAGCGCACGCGGCGGGATCACCGCCTCGGGCCCGAGCGAGGGGATGTGGACGCAGCGGCCGTCGCCGCCGCGCCACTGCCAGCCGTGGTAGGGGCAGACGATCCGGTCGCCCTCGACGTGGCCGTCGGCGAGCGAGGCGCCGCGGTGGCCGCAGCGGTCGGCGACCACCTGCGGCGTGCCGCCCTCGTCGAGGTAGGCGACCAGCGTCTCGCCCAGCAGCTCGACCCGCCGCGGCCGCTCCAGGTCGGCGATCCGGGCGACCGGGAACCAGGCGCGGCGCAGCGCCCGCTCGACCTCCTCGTCGGTCGGCAGCTGCTCGTCCCCGGCGTCTCCCACGGCTCCTCCACGGTCGTTGGACCGACGCTCGCACACCGATCGCAGCGGTGGCCAGTGGTCGATCGTCCAATGCTGGACGGATCGACGGTGACGACGTCGCCGAAACGACGAACGCCCCGCGGGTGCAGGGCGTTCTCCAGGAGCCTCCGAGCGGACTCGAACCGCTGACCCCTTCATTACGAGTGAAGTGCTCTACCAGCTGAGCTACGGAGGCGAGGGCCGTGAAGGGTAGCGCGCTCGGCGCGATACCGTTGGCTCGATGGGCATTCTCGGTTGGATCGTGCTGGGACTGATCTCGGGCCTGCTGGCCCGGGCGGTCGTTCCCGGGTCGCAGGCCCAGGGCTGCCTGACCACGACCGCGGTCGGCGTGCTCGGCGCGCTGATCGGCGGGGCGATCGCCTCGGCGGCCGACGTCGGCGAGATCGGCTCGTTCTACGACACCGGCACCTGGGCGATCGCGATCCTCGGGTCGGTCCTGCTGCTGCTGGTGCTGCGCGCCCTCAGCGGCCGCGGCCGCCGCCGCTAGCGCCCGATCGTCCGGCGGGCCGTCCGCCGCAGCAGCCGGCCGTCCTGGTGGCTGCGGCCGACGACGGTGACCCGGAACCGCCGGCCGCTGCGCAGCGCGCGTCGGCCGCGGGCGGTCAGGCGGAGCGAGAACCGTCGCGTTCCGGGCCGGCCGACGCGGACCACGTCCTCGGCCAGCCGCGAGCGCACGCGATGGCCGCCGAGCCGCTCGACGGTCGCCCGCAGCCGGACCCGGCCGGGGGCGCCGACCCGCAGCCGCCCGCGCAGCCAGCCACGGCGCCGCAGGCCGCGGGCGCTGGTCCGGTCGATCCGCAGCCGCAGCACGACCCGGGTCGCCGGGGCCGCCGGCCGCGGCGGCCGGACCGGGAACCGCGGGCAGCCGGCGGTCGTGCGCGGCCGCAGCAGCGGGTCGCCGGTCCGCAGCTCGGCCAGCGACATTCGGTCGATCCGCCGGATCATGTCGGCGGTCCAGCGGACCTGGCGCGCCGCCAGCTCGGCGTCGAGCTTGTCCATGTGGCCGTTCTCGGTGATCGAGACCAGGTAGTTCGGCCCGGCGAGGAAGCCGACCTGGGGGACGCCGGCGGTCTGGAAGGCGCCGCCGATCCCGAACTGCAGGCCGGGCCGCACGAAGACGGTGTGGGGGATCGCGTGCTCCCGGACGCTGGCCATCACCTGGCCGCGGAGCTGGGTGTCGGAGACCCACAGGCCGAGCATCTCCGGGTCGCCGGTCGCGCGGTAGCCGCGCCCGACGACGTCGACCCATTCGGTGCAGCCGAGGTGCTCGATGGTGATCGCGGCGGCGGCGCAGCGGACCAGCTCCGGGTGGTCCTCGATGAAGCCCTCGGTCTGGGGCAGGCCCGAGGCCATGTGGCCGGTGACGGCGCTGAAGACCAGCGAGCGCTTCAGTCGCTGCCCGCGCGGCAGCGAACCGAAGTGGCGGGCCAGGTGGACCATCGCCACGGCGCCGTTCTCCTCGGCGAAGTTCTGGCCGTCGGTGTGGGTGTTGAGGATCGTCGCCTCGTCGCTGCTGCCGGGCAGGACCGCGACGATGCTGGGCGAGGTCGTGCGGCGGCGGTTCGCGGTCAGGGTCAGGTGGGCGTCGGCGCCCGCCGCGGCCGCCTCCCGCAGCCGGCGGCCGGCGTCGCGGTCGACGCAGAGCGCCGGCAGCGGCTCGAACGGCCCGAGGAACGGCGAGTCGTTGCCCTCGAGCGCCTCGTAGGAGGCGTCGAAGACGAACACGACGCCCGCCGCGCCGGCCTGCTCGAACACCCCGGTGCTCGTCCCGAGCGGGATCCAGAGCCGCTTGTAGTCGCGCAGCGCGATGTCGGCGACGCTGTGCCCGGGCCAGTGGAAGCCGCTCAGCAGCGGCAGGAACGTCGACTCGGGCAGCGGCAACGGCAACGGCAGGTCGACGACGACGATCGCTCCCCGCATCGACATCCGCGGGATCTGGGCCACCAGCGCGGTGACCGCGCTCAGCAGCTCGGCCGGATAGCGATCGAGCGCCGAGAGCAGTCCCTGGAGGTCGGTGCCGAGGGTGTTGACGCTGGGCAGCGGCAGCGCGCCGCCGTAGACCAGCGGCCCCGTCACCCCGGCCGGGCCGGTCTCCCGCGAGCGGGTCACCTGGGTCGCGACCCGGACCGGCCCGGGCGACGGGCCGCCGCGCAGCTCGAGCGCCCGCCCGGTCGCCTCCCACGAGGTCAGCTCGTGCTCGTCGCGGGCGATCACCGTCGCGCCGGCCGCCTCCAGCTCGCGCTCGATCCAGGCGATGAACCGCTCGTGGGCCGGGGTCCCGGTCAGCCGCGGGCCGAAGTCGACCATCCGCTGGATGTCGGCGCGCAGCTCGGCGGCGCCGGGCAGCGGCACGACGCCGCGGGATCCGGCGGTGGCCGCCGCGACCCGCCCGCCACCGAGCGCGCCGGCCAGCGCCAGCCCCGATGCGCCCGCCGCGGCGCGTCCGAGCACGGTCCGGCGGGTCAGGCGTGGGTCCTCCATGAGCGTCCTCCGGGGCCGTCCCTGTCCGCGCCGCCGGGCCGCCCCCCGCCCGCACCGCGCCCGCGGCCCTCCCAGCCGCTCGCCGCGATCCTCCGGTCCCATCGGAGTAACGCGGCGTCCTCCGATCTTGGCGGAGGCGGTGGGCCGCTGTCAACGGGGCCGCTCGCCGTCTGCCACCCTCCCGCCGTGGGTCCGCCGCTCCAGCCCGTCCACCCGGGCGTCTTCTTCGATCCCCCGGTCGCCCTGCCGCGCGGGCGCCACCGGCTGCCGCGGACCGCGGTGCTCGCGGCCCAGCGGGAGCGGCTGATGGTCGCCTTCACCGAGCTGCTGGCCGACCGCGGCTTCGCCGCCGTCGCGGTCGCGGACGTCGCCCGCCGCGCGGGGGTCTCGCGGAGCGCGTTCTACGTCGCCTTCGCCGACAAGCAGGCCTGCGCGTTCGCCGCCTACGACCGCTTCATCGAGGTGCTCCTGGCCGAGGTCCGCGACGCGCTGGCCACCACCGGCAGCGTCGACGAGGTGCTGGGGGCCGCGATCGGGGCCTACTTCTCGACCCTCCGCCGCGACCTGGTCGTCGGCCGCGCCTTCCAGGTCGAGATCGACGCCGTCGGCCCGGCCGCGCGCGAGCGCCGGCGCCGTTCGCTCGACCGCTTCGCCGCCGCGCTGCGCGACCGCCACCGGCGGCTGCGCGACGCCGACCCGCGCCTGCCCGACGTCGGCCACGTCGCCTTCGTGGGGCTGATCTACGCGGTCCGCCAGCTCGCCTGCGACCTGCTCGAACGGGAAGCCGACCCCGACTTCGACGCGCTGCTGCCGGAGCTCCGTCCGTGGATCGCGGCCGGCTTCGGGCCCCGTCCCTGAGGGTGGACGGCGTGCGCGCGGGCGGCGCCATCCAACGTCCGTCCGTCGACGCCCCGCACCCCTTCACACGAGCGGGGAGGACGACGACGTTCTCGGTGTGAGGCACCAGCACGCCACGCGATCGACCCGGCTGCTCGTCGCGATCCTCGTGCTGGTCGCGGTCGGGCTGTTCCTGCTCTTCTCGCCGCCGATGCTGCTGCACCGCGCCCACGCCGCGGAGCTGCCCGCCGCCACCGCCGGCCCGCTGCGGCTGCAGGCCGAGCGCACCACCAGCGGCGCCCGCGAGCGCGCCCGGCTGGAGATCAGCGGCCGCACGCCGGCCCGCCTGGCCGACGGCGCCGCCGTCACCGTCCGCGTCCTGGCCACCGCCGCCAGCGCCCGCTGCCCCGCCCCGCGGGTCGACGGCCGCGGTCGCCTGACCGCCCCCGCCGGCAGCGAGCGCGTCGGCTGGCAGTCGCTCAGCGCGCTCCGTCCCGGCACCCGCCTCGGCGCCGGCCGCGCCTTCGCGATGGTCGGGACCGTCGCCCTGCCGACCGAGCGCGTGCGGCTCTGCGGCTACCTGGTCCGGACCGGCAGCGATCCGACCGTCCTCCGCCGCGGCTCGCAGCTGGTCGACCGCCGGATCGGTGCCTTCCTCGACCCGGTCGTCGGCCGCTCGCTGGCCGCCACGCTCGACCCGGTCGTCCGCTTCCTCGTCCCGGCCCTGATGGTCCTGGTCGCCGGGCTCGGCGCGCTGCTCCTGCGCGGCCTCCGCCGTCGCCGGCTCCGCCGCGAGCGCGCCGCCCGCCGGACCTCGGCGCCGCACCGCCGCAGCGCCCCGCCGGTCCGCACCCGCCCCGCCGCCCACCTGCCGTCGCCGGTCGAGCGCTCGGTGGCGCTGCCGCCGCTGCCCTCCGGCGTCGTCGTCCCCGACGTCCCGCCCGCCTCGCTGACCGGCCCGCCGCCGGTCGTCGCCCCGGTCGAGGTGGCCGTCGCGCGGCCGCTCCCGGGGACCACGCCACCCTCGCGCCGCCGCCGCTTCCGCCGCGGCCGCGAGCGCCAGGCCACCCTCCAGCGGGCGCTCGAGCCGCTGGTCCCCGTCGTCGACGGGATCCTCGGGCTCGGTGGGGCCTACGGCGACGCCGCGCTGGTGATCGCCCGCGACGAGCGGCTGGCCTTCGTCGTCCTGCTCGCCACCGACGCCGGCGACGATCTCGACCTGGCGCGGCTGGCCGCCGTCGCCACCCGCGTCCGCGACGAGCGGCTGGGCGGGCTGGCCCCGATCCCGGTGCTGGTCTCGCGCGAGGGGATCGGCGCGGCCACCGTCCACCCGCCGCACCCCGGCTACCCGGGGCTCGACGTCTGGCGCGTCAACCTCGGCGAGCTGGCCCGCTTCCTGCTCGCCCGCGTCCCCAGCGGCCGCCCCTCGCGGGCCCGCGCCGGACGCGAGGGCTAGCGGGCCTGGACGCTCGTTCGGCCGTCGCCACCCATCCGGGTGGGAAGGACGGCCGTCGCCGTGGTCGCGACCGCCGCGGGCGGCGTAGCGTCGGCGCATGCAGACGCCCGCCGACGCGCCCGCCCGCTTCGAGGTCGACGACCTGCTGTCGGGACGGTCGCTGGCGCGCTGCGCGACCCTCGAGCAGGCGCGGCAGATCGTCCGCGCGATGGCCCGCTGCTGGCCCGGCAGCGAGGACGAGGTCGTGATCCTGCCGGTGACCGCCGGCTAGCCGATCGGGCCCTGCGCGCGGTCGTGGTACGCGCCGCGCAGCCGGGCGTCGGTGTCGAGCCCGACCCGGTCGGCGCCGAACAGCCGCGCGACCGGCTCGGCGACCACCGGCGGCAGCAGGCCCTGCGCCCACAGGATCGTCCCCAGCCGCTGCGGCACCGCGCGCTCGGCGCACGGCCGCTGGACGACGTCGACGATCGCCGCCGCCACCTCGTCCGGCGTGATCCACGGCAGCCCGCGGGTGGTCGTCGTCCCCTGCGCCAGCTCGGTCTCGACCAGCCCCGGGAGGATCGTCGTCACCGTCACCCCGCTGCCGCGCAGCTCCAGCCGCAGCGAGCGCCCGAGGCCGAGCACCGCGTGCTTGGTGGCCGCGTAGACCGCCTCGCCGCCGACCGGCGAGCGGGCCGCCGCCGAGGCGACGTTGACGATCTGGCCGCGGCCGCGCGGCAGCATCCGGTCGAGCGCCGCCCGGCAGCCGGCGACGACACCGAGCACGTTGACCTCGACCATCGCCCGCGCCGCCTCGTGCTGCTGGCGGGCGAAGTCGCCGGTGACCAGGATCCCGGCGTTGTTGACCAGCACGTCGAGCGGCCCCAGCGCCTGCTCCGTGCCGCGGACGAACGCGGCCAGCGCCTCGGGATCGCGGACGTCGAGCGCGGCGGCGTGGTGCGGGCCGCCGGGCAGGGCGGCCGCCTCGATCGAGGCCAGGTCGCCGTCGAGGTCGGCCAGCGCGACCCGGCAGCCCTCGGCGGCCAGCGCCCGCGCCGTCGCCAGCCCGATCCCGCGCGCGCCGCCGGTGATCGACACCACCCGGCCCGGCAGCTCGCGCCGCGGCCCCCGGACGACGGTGGCGAAGGTCGAGAGCAGCCCCATCCCCGCACGGTAGCGCGGCCGTCCGCGGAACCAGCCGAACGTCCACGACTATCCTGCCGCGCATGGGTTGGAGCACGCAGCAGATCCCCTCGCTGGCCGGCCGCCGGGCGCTGGTGACCGGCGCCAACAGCGGGCTCGGCCGGCAGACCGCGCTGGAGCTGGCGCGGGCCGGCGCCCACGTCACGCTGGCCTGCCGCGACCGCGGCCGCGGGGACGAAGCCGCCGCCGCGATCCGCGCCGAGCTGCCCGACGCCGAGGTCGAGGTCCGCCCGCTCGACCTGGCCGCGCTGGCCTCGGTCCGCGAGCTGGCGGCGGCGCTCGACGACGAGGGCCGGCCGCTCGACCTGCTGATCAACAACGCCGGCGTGATGGCGACCCCCGAGCGGCGGACCGCCGACGGCTTCGAGCAGCAGCTCGGCACCAACCACCTCGGCCACTTCGCCCTCACCGGGCTGCTGCTGGGCCGGCTGCGGGCGGCGCCGGCGCCGCGGGTGGTGACCGTCTCCTCCGGCCTCCACCGGATCGGCCGGATCGACCTCGACGACCTCAACTGGGAGCGCCGCCCCTACCGCCGCTGGGCCGCCTACGGGCAGTCCAAGCTGGCCAACCTGCTGTTCGCCCGCGAGCTGCAGCGGCGGGCCGACGCCGGCGACCTGCCGCTGCGCAGCGCCGCCGCCCATCCCGGCTACTCGGCCACCCACCTGCAGACCGCCGGCCCCGGCCAGGGCCGCGGGATCGGCGATCGCCTGAACGGGCTCGCCGGCCGGATCGGCAACGGGCTGCTGGCGACCAGCGACAGCTACGGCGCCCAGCCGACGCTCTACGCCGCCACCCACCCCGAGGTCTCCGGCGGCGCCTACGTCGGCCCGACCCGGCTGGCCCAGAACCGCGGGCCGATCGGCGAGGTCCCCTCGACCCGCGCCGGCCACGACCGCGAGGTCGCGCGGGCCCTGTGGGAGCGGTCGCAGGAGCTGACCGGCGTCGACTTCGGGCTGCCGGCGGCCGAGCCGGTCGCCGGCTGAGCGCGACGTCCGGCCCGGCCCGGTCGCTCAGTCGCGGAGCGCGACGACCTCGAGCAGCAGGTCGACCGTCGCCGCTCCGGCGACCCCGTCCTCGGGCAGGCCGTGCTCGCGCTGGAAGCGCCGCACCGCGTCGACGGTCACCGGCCGCCAGCGGCCGGTGATCCCCGCCGGGCCCAGGTAGCCGGCGCGGACCAGCAGCTCCTGGACGTCGCGGGCCTGGGCGGCGGGGGTGACCGCGGCGGCCGCGTCGGGGACGAGCAGCAGCCGCGCGATCTCCCGCAGCCGCAGGCCCGGGCGCTGCTGCGGCGCCCCGTGGGCGGGGGCCGGCGCGGCGGTGACGGGGGCGGTGAGGGCGGACATGGCGGTGGACTCCGGGGGAGGTCGTTCTGGGCTGCAACAACGGTTGCAGCGGCCGTCTCCACCGACATCGGTCGCGCGACGGATCCTGATCTCCGGCCTGCGACGGATGCGCGCGGGGACGTCACCCGCGACGATGGTGGCGATGGCGGAGCCGTCCGATCGACCCGACCCCGAGCCGCTGCCCGCGGTCCTCGAGACGCCGCGCTGGCTGGCCGCGCTGTGGACCTACGGCCCGTCGCTGGTCCCGCTGGCGATCGGCGCGGTCGCGGCCATCGGGCTCGGCTACCAGGATCCGCGGCTGCAGTGGTGGCTGCTGGCGCCGATGGCGACGGCGATCCTGCTCGCCACCCGGCTGCGGTGGCCGTTCGCGTCCTGGATCGCCTCGCAGGCGGTGGTGCTCTCGGGCGCGTCGGTCGACAACAGCGGCGTCTACCTGCTGCTGCTGCTGGTGCCGGTGCTGCCGCTGGCCGCGCTCTCGGCCGCCTGGCCGGCCCGACGATCGGTCCCGGCGGCGCTCGCCACCACGCTGGTGCTGGCGCTGACCGCGAGCCAGATCGAGGGCGTCGCCGCCAGCAGCCAGGAGGCGGTCGACCTGGCGCTGGGGGTGGCGCTGCCGGCGATGGCCTCGTTCGCGGCCTGGCTGGTCGGCTACGCCCTCCACACCCGCCGCCGCTACAGCGACGCGCTGCTGGAGCGGGCCCTCTGGCTGGAGCGCGAGCGCGACGCCCAGTCGGCGCGCGCGGTGGCCGAGGAGCGAACCCGGATCGCCCGCGAGCTGCACGACGTCGTCAGCCACAACGTCGCGGTGATGGTGGTTCAGGCCTCGGCCGCCGACGCCGTCTGGGAGACCGCCCCCGACCGCGCCCGCGACGCGCTGCGGGCGGTCGAGGAGACCGGCCGCTCGGCGATGCAGGAGCTGCGCGCGATGCTGCAGGCGATGCGCGGCGGCGAGGACGAGGCCGAGGGGGCGGAGCGCCGCGCCCAGCAGGGGCTGGCGCGGCTCGGCGAGCTGGTCGAGCACGTGCGGGCGGCCGGGCTCGACGTCGAGCTGGAGGTCCGCGGCGACCTCGGGCGGCTGGGCCCGGCGACCGACGTCTCGCTGCTGCGGGTCGCCCAGGAGGCGCTGACGAACGTCCTCCGCCACGCCCGCGCCAGCCGCGCCGAGGTCGCCGTGACGGTCGCCGACGAGACGGTCGTGCTGCGGATCGCCGACGACGGGGTCGGGCTGGTCGCGGCCCGCGAGGACCGCGACGCGCTCGACCCGGAGCGGCGCGGCGGCCACGGGATCGTCGGGATGCGCGAGCGGGTGGCGGTGCTCAGCGGCACGATCGCGATCGGACCGGGCCCGATCGGCGGCACCGTCGTCGAGGCGGTCGTGCCGCTGACCCCCGCGCTGCCGCGCGACGAGCGGACGGCGACGCGGGCGACCTGACGCCGGCCGCTCCGTCAGGATGGCGCGATGGCGATCCGGGTGCTGCTCGTCGACGACCAGGCGCTGCTGCGCTCCGGCTTCCGGATGATCCTCGAGGCCGCCGGCGACATCGAGGTGGTCGGCGAGGCGGACGACGGCGCCGCCGGGGCCGAGGCCGCGCGGCTGAAGCGGCCGGACGTGGTCCTGATGGACATCCGGATGGGCGAGGTCGACGGGATCGAGGCGACCCGCCGGATCGTCGCCGCCGACGCCGGCAAGGTCGTGGTGCTGACCACCTTCGACCTCGACGAGTACGTCTACGCCGCGCTGCGGGCCGGGGCCTCCGGCTTCCTGCTCAAGGACACCCGCCCGGCCGACCTGGTCGAGGCGGTGCGGGTGGTCGCCGGCGGCGACGCACTGCTGGCCCCGCGGATCACCAAGCGGCTGCTCGAGCGGTTCGGCAGCGACCTGGCCGCGGCGCCGGTCCAGGACGCGGCCGTCGCCGAGCTGACCGACCGCGAGCGCGAGGTGCTGCGGCTGATCGCCGGCGGGCTCTCGAACCTGGAGATCGCCGAGCGGCTGGTGCTGACCGAGGCGACGGTCAAGACCCACGTCTCGAACGTGCTCCGCAAGCTCGACGTCCGCGACCGCGTGCAGGCGGTGGTCTGGGCCTACGAGCACGGCGTCGTCCGCGCCGGCGAGCAGGGGGTCCGCTGATGCGGGCGCTGCGCCGGCCGCCGGTGCGGCTGGCGCTGCTGCTGGTGCTGGCGGCGATCGCCGGCAGCGCGCTGCTGCTGCTCCGCGACGACGACGGGGACGGCGGCGGCGACCGCCCGGCGGCGGCCCCGGGCGCGCGCTCGCTGGCCGAGCTGCAGCCCGACCGGATCATCCGCCGGGTCGAGGCGATCCGCGGGCTGAAGCTGCGCAAGCGGCCGCGCTTCCGGGTCGTCCCCAGCCGCGAGATCTCGGCCCTGATCCGCCGCCAGCAGCGGCAGGACGGCGAGGCCGCGGTCAGCCGCGACGACCGGGTGACGGTGGCGATGCTGAAGCTGCTGCGGATGCTGCCGGCGGACGCCGACCTGGAGCGGATGCAGCGGACGCTGGCCGAGGACGGCTTCCTCGGCTTCTACGACGGCTCGCGCAACGAGATGGTGATCGTCCAGCGCGGGCCGCGGCTGCCGCCGAGCGCCGAGTCGACGATCGCCCACGAGCTGGTGCACGCGATCGACGACCAGCACTTCGGGATCTTCCGCCGCGCCCAGCGGCTCCAGCGCGGCGGCGACGAGGACCGGGCGCTGGCCTACCTGTCGGTGGTCGAGGGCAGCGCCGAGGCGGTCGCCAGCGCCTACGTCTCGCGCTACCACGTGCCCGACCGCGACCCGGGCGACGAGCGGCAGCTGCAGCGGCTGCAGAAGCAGCTGCCGTACGGCCAGCTGCTGATGCTCGGATTCCCGTACGCCTTCGGCCAGGCGTTCGTGCAGTCGCTCGGCGCGCCCGGCCCGGCGCCGCTGGTGGCGGGGGCGTTCGTCGCCCGCCCGCCGCGCACGACCGCCGAGATCATCGATCCCAGCCGCTACGCGCAGCGGGCGCGCCCGGCCCGGGTGCGCGTGCACGCCGCGCGGCTGCTGGGACCGGGGTGGGTGTCGCTGACCGACGATGACGACGACGACTTCGCCGCCGCCAACCTGCTGGGGATCCTGGTCACCCGCGAGGCCGACGCCGCCGCCGCGCTGCCGCTGGTGATGGCCTGGCGCGGCGGCAGCTACGCCTACCTGCGCCGGCGGGCGGCCGACGGCAAGGGCTGCGTGGCCCCGTGCGTCAGCCGCGACGCGTTCGTCGGCGCGCTGCGGATGGCGAGCGCCGACGACGCGACCAAGCTCGCCGCCGCCTACGGCCGGATCGTCGCCCGCCGGCGCGGGGCCCGGGCCGCCGGGCGCGGCGCCTGGATGGCCGACGGCGGTGGGGTGGCCGTCGCCGCCCGCGGCGCGCAGGTGACGATCGCCTACGCGCCGACCGCGGCGCTGGCCCAGCGGCTGGCGCGCCAGGGCGCGACCTCGTCGGCGCCGCCGGCGGGGGAGGGACCGGCCCCCGGCGGCGGCGACGGCGGCGGCGGTCCGCAGCCGCGCCCCGGCGACGGCTCCGGCGGGACGCTCTCGCGCTGAGTCAGTGGTCCCAGGTCTGGACCCCGCTCTGGGCGCTGATCCGGCCGTCCGCCAGCTGCGCGATCACCTGGCAGTGGACGTGGGTCCCGTCGGGATAGGCGCAGTCGAGCGCGTAGACCAGCCGGTCGTCGGTGACCAGCGCGTCGGTCACCCGGTGGGTCATGTCGCGGCCGACGACGTCGCGCAGCTGGGCCGCGATCTCGTCGCGGCCGCGGGCGACCAGCGGGCGGCTCGGCGGATGCTCGTGGTCGCAGGTCGTGACCACGGCGTCCTCGGCGAAGAGCGCGATCTGGGTCTCGGCGTCGCGGGCCTCGATCGCGGCGACGAACGCCGGGAGGTCGAAGGCGGCGGTGGTGCTCATGGAGTCCTCCGGTCGACGGTGGAGGTCCATCGTCCCCGATCGACGCCATGCCGCCGTCAGCGGCGGCGGGTCCAGTACAGCCCGCAGCGCAGCCGCAGGTCGATCGTGTCGCGGTCGGCCATCGCGGCCCGGGTCCGCTCCAGCACCCGCGCCCGCTCGTCGTCGGGCAGCGCGGCGATCCAGCTGTAGGAGGCGACCTGGGCGACGGCGCCCTCGACGTCCAGCCGCTGGACGTGGTCGACGCCGTCGTGGGCGATCGGGCCGAAGGCGGGCAGGGTGGCGAGGGCCTCGCTCCAGCGCTCGTGGTCGCCGCCCGGGAACGTGCGGTGAGACGGCAGGTGCTCGCCGAGCAGGTCCTCCAACCGACCGTCGCCGACCGCCCGGTTCCAGAGCACGGCCAGCCCGCCGCCGGGCCGCAACACGCGCGCGATCTCACGCCCGGCGACCGGGACGTCGAACCAGTGGAACGCCTGGGCGACGAAGACCGCGTCGACGCTGGCGTCGTCGAGCGGGATCCGCTCGGCGGTCCCGTCGAGGACGGTCGCGGTGGGCGAGCCGGCGGCCAGCGGCACCCGCATCCCGGCCGACGGCTCGACCGCGATCACGTGGCCGACCCGCCCGGTCAGCTCGCGGGTCAGCTTGCCGGTGCCGGCGGCGAGGTCGCAGACGGTCGCGTCGGCGGCCAGGCCGAGCGCGGCGATCAGCCGCTCGACGGCCGCCGGCGGGTAGCCCGGCCGGCCCCGCTCGTAGCGGTCGGCGGCGTGGGCGAAGCCCCGTTCGGCGAGCGGATCGACGGCCATCGCCGCAGCGTACGCAACCGGCGCCGGCTCCCTCCTGCGACGGAGGCTCGCGGCCGCGCGCTCCCTCCTGCGACCGAGGGCGGTCGGATCGCGCGCCCGATGCCGGTCCAGCCGCGGCCGCGCAGGATCGTTCCCCATGAGCGAATCCCGTCCCGTCCTCCAGACCCAGGGGCTCCGCAAGCGCTACGGCGACCGCGACGTCGTTCGCGGCGTCGACCTGCACGTGCCGCGCGGCGTCGCCTTCGGCTTCCTCGGCCCCAACGGGGCCGGCAAGACCACCGTGATCCGGATGCTGCTCGGCCTGACCGCGGCCGACGGCGGCGCGATGGAGCTGCTCGGCCACGAGCTGCCGGCCGACCGCCGCGAGGCGCTGCGGCGGGTCGGCGCGATCGTCGAGGAGCCGCGCTTCCACGGCCAGATGAGCGGCCGCGAGAACCTCTGGATCCACGCCGCCGTGCTCGACCGCGAGGCCGAGGAGCGGATCCCGGCCGCGCTCGAGCGGGTCGGGTTGGCCGACCGCGCCGACGACCGGGTCGCCGGCTACTCGCTGGGGATGCGCCAGCGGCTGGGGATCGCCCGCTGCCTGCTCTGCGACCCCGAGCTGCTGATCCTCGACGAGCCGGCCAACGGACTCGACCCGGCGGGGATCCAGGAGCTGCGGGCGCTGGTCCGCTCGCTGGTCGCCGAGGGCCGCACGGTCTTCCTCTCCTCGCACTTGCTCGACGAGGTCGAGAAGACCTGCGACATGGCCGCCGTGATCCGCGACGGCCGGATCGTCGCCCAGGGCTCGCTCGACGAGCTGGCCGCCTCGCGCGAGCCGCGGGTCGAGCTGCGGCTGACCCGCGCCGCCGAGGCCGCGGCGCTGCTGGCCGCCCGCCCCGACGTCCAGGGCGCGAGCACCGCCGGCGACGACCGCCTGACCGTCCGGCTGCGGGTCTCGTCGCTGGCCGGCGAGCATCAGATCACCGGCGAGCTGGTCCGCGACCTGGTCGGGCACGGCTTCGCGCCCTACGGCGTGGCCAGCTCGACCGAGCGGCTGGAGGACCGGGTCCTCGAGCTGCTGTCGCGCGGCGAGGACCGCGCCGACGCCCCGACCCCGACCCTCGTGGAGGCCTGACCGATGTCGCGCATGATCCCCGCCGAGCTGCTGCGGCTGCGGCGGACCCGGGCCGTCTGGGTGGCCTGCTTCTTCACCGTGATCCTGGTCCCGCTCGGGACCCTGTTCCTCAACCTGATCTCGAGCGCGACCCGGATCGGCGGGATCGACGCCGCCGACATCACGATCGCGCTGGTGCTCGGCCCGGGCCTGGTCGGCCCGGCGATGGTCGGCGTCACGGCCGGGATCGCCGATCGCAGCGCCGGGGTCTTCGCGACCCTCGCCGCCACCGGCCGGCCGCGGACCTCGCTCTTCTGGGCGCGGGTGCCGGCGGTGGTCGCGGTGGTGGTGCCGCTGGCGCTGGCCTCGTGGGCCGTGCCCTGCCTGCTGGGCGCGGCGATCCGCTCCGGCGGCGCCGACCCGATGACCTGGTCGTGGGCGATCGACCAGCTGCCGGCGGTGCTGGTGACCGACCTGGTGATCGCGCTCAGCGCGCTCGGGCTCGGGTCGGCCGGGCTCGGCGGCGCGCCGGTGATCGGCGGCGTCCTCGCCCTGACCCTCGGGATCGTGCCGATCGCCGGCTCGCTGTCGACCACCCCCGACTGGTTCCTGGCGCTGCTGCCGCCGGTCTCCGTCACCGAGCTGGTCGGCGGCGCGTCGCTGGCCGACAAGATGGGCGACGCGCTGGCGGTGCCGACCGGGCTGGCCGTGTTCGGGATCGCGGCCTGGCTCGGTGGCGCGATCGCCTACGGCCGCCACCGGACGGTCCACGCCGACGCCTGAGCGGCCGTGCGACGATCCGTCGATGGGCGGACTCGGCGAGCTGCGACGGACCTACGACGGCACCCCGCTGGACCGCGGCGACCTGCACCCCGACCCGATGGTGCAGGTCGCCCGCTGGGTGGCCGAGGCGCGCGACGCGCTCGACGACACGACCGAGGTCAACGCGATCGCGCTGGCGACCGCCGACGCCGAGGGCCGGCCGTCGGTGCGGATGGTGCTGCTGAAGGACCTCGACGCCCGCGGGCTGACCTTCTACACCAACCTGACGTCGCGCAAGGCCCACGAGCTGCGCGAGAACCCGCACGCCGCGCTCTGCCTGCACTGGACCTCGCTCTTCCGCCAGATCCGGGTCACCGGGCCCTGCGCCGAGGTCGACCGGGCCGAGGCGGAGGCCTACTTCGCGACCCGCCCGCCGGACAGCCGCCGCGGCGCCTGGGCGTCGCACCAGAGCGCGCCGGTCGCCGACCGCGCTGCGCTCGACGCGCGGATGGCGCGGGCCGCCGAGCGCTTCCCCGACGACCGCGAGATCCCGCTGCCGCCGCACTGGGGCGGCTACCGGGTGACTCCGGTCGAGGTCGAGCTGTGGCAGGGCCGCCCGAACCGGATGCACGACCGCTTCCTCTACCGCCGCGACGAGGGTGGGGCCTGGGCGGTCGAGCGGCTCCAGCCCTAGGCCCCCCGGAGCCCACCCGCCCACCCGCCCGCCGACCCGCCTCGCGTGGCGGTTGACCCCCGGCGTCCGGGGCGGATCCGCCACGCGAGGCGGGGCGGGTTGCCGTCGTCCGCCGGACGCGCAAGACTCCATCCGTCCCCGATCGCGGACGGTCAAGCGCCCCAGCGTGGCGTCGGCCGGCCGTGGTCCGTCAACGCGTCCGGCCACCGGGCGCGACGACCAGACGGAGCTGCCGTGCCCCACGCCGAGCCCCTGTCCGTTCCGACCCCGCCGCCGACCGGCGAGGACGGCCCCTGCGCGGCCCCGCCGGGTCCGCGGCGGCCCGGCGGCGACCCCGATCCGGCCCCCGGCGAGTCGCTCAACGGCCTCGGCGCGGTCGAGGATCCCGTCGCCGCCCTCCGCACCCCGCTGCCGGCGGACCCGCACGCGGCACTGGCCGCCGTCCGCCGCCGCACCCGCGCGCTCGTCGCCGGCCTGACGGTCGAGCAGCTCGAGCGCCAGGTCTCGCCGCTGATGAGCCCGATCGTCTGGGACCTGGCCCACATCGCGGCCTACGAGGACCTGTGGCTGGTCCACCGCCACGGCGACCGGCCGCTGCTGCACCCGGAGCTGGCGGCGGTCTACGACGCCTTCGAGACCCCGCGGGCGGTCCGCGGCGAGGTCGAGCTGCTGGACGTCCCCGGCGCCTGGGCGTTCCTGGCCGAGGTCCGCGGGCGGGTCGACGACGTGGTCGCCGAGCGCGGCGCCGACCCGGTCCTCCACGAACTGGTCCTGCGCCACGAGCTGCAGCACACGGAGACGATCCTGCAGGCGCTGCGGCTGGGGGACCTGGCCCCGTGGCTCGACGCGCTGCCCGGCCCGGTCGCCGGCGCCGGCGAGCTGGTCGAGATCGATGGCGGCGTCGCCACGATCGGCGCGGGGGAGGAGGGCTTCGCCTACGACAACGAGCGGCCCCGCCACCGGCGCCCGCTGGCCCCGTTCCGGATCGCCCGCGCGCCGCTGACCGCCGGCGAGTGGCGGGCGTTCGTGGCCGAGGCCGACGGCGACCGCCGCTGGTGGAGCGACGAGGGCTGGGCCTGGCGCGGCGAGCGCGAGGGGCCGCCCGGGCCGCCGGCGCGGGTGGCGGACGACGCCGTCGCCTGCCACCTGAGCTGGTTCGAGGCCGAGGCGCTGGCCGCCTGGCGCGGGCTGCGGCTGCCGACCGAGGTCGAGTGGGAGCACGCCGCGGCCAGTGGCCGGCTGGCGGGCGTCGGCGCGGCCTGGGAGTGGACGGCCAGCGTCTTCGCCGGCTACGACGGCTTCCGCGCCCACCCCTACCGCGAGTACTCGGAGGTCTTCTTCGACCGCGGCTACCGGGTGCTGCGCGGGGGATCGTTCGCCGCTCACCCGCGGGTCGCCTCGGCCAGCTTCCGCAACTGGGACCTGCCGCAGCGACGGCAGATCTTCGCCGGCGCGCGGCTGGCGGGGGACCTCGCATGAGCGCCTCGCGGACGGCGGCGGTCGCCGCTCCCGACCTGGTCCGGGTGGTCGTGGCCGACGCCGACCCGGCCCCGCGGACGCTGGCCGACGACGTCTACGACGGGCTGACCCAGCCGTTCAAGGAGCTGCCGCCGAAGCACCTCTACGACGACCACGGATCGGACCTGTTCGCGGCGATCTGCGAGCTGCCGGAGTACTACCCGACCCGCACCGAGCGCTCGATCCTGGTCGACCGCGCGGGCGAGATCGCCGCGCGGACCGGCGCCGTCGAGCTGGTCGAGCTGGGCTCCGGCTTCGCGACCAAGACCCGGGTCCTGCTCGACGCGCTCGACGCCGCCGGGACGCTGCGGCGCTACGTGCCGCTCGACGTCAGCGAGCCGACCGTCCACCACGCCGGGCGGGCGGTGGCCGGGGCCCACGGGATCCCCGTCCACGGGATCGTCGGCGACTTCGAGCGCGACCTCGACCTGATCCCCGACCCGATCGGCCCGCGGCTGCTGGCGATCCTCGGCGGCACGATCGGCAACCTGCCGCCGGGCAGCCGCCGGCACTTCCTGCGGCGGCTGGCGACGCTGCTCGACGGCGACGGCTGGCTGCTGCTGGGGGTCGACCTGGTCAAGGACCCGGCGCTGATCGAGCTGGCCTACAACGACGCGGCGGGGGTCACGAGCGCCTTCAACCGCAACGTGCTGACGGTCATCAACCGCGAGCTGGGAGCGGACTTCGCCGTCGACGACTACGAGCACGTGGCCTTCTTCGACCGTCGCCACGAGTGGATCGACATCCGCCTGCGGGCGCCGCGCGACCACCTGGTGACGATCGACGCGCTCGAGCTGGAGGTGCCGTTCGCGGCCGGCGAGGACCTGCGGACGGAGATCTCCAGCAAGTTCACCCCGCAGCGGCTGCGGGCCGACCTGGCCGCGGCCGGCCTGGCCCTCGACCGGCTGCTGACCGACGGGGAGCGGCGCTTCGGCTTGGCGCTCTGCCGACGCGATTGAGCGGGGGTGCATCCGATCGGGCCCGTGGGTCGTTCCTCCCGGTGAACGACCCGAGAGGACCCGCCCGTGACCGCCACCGCCCCACCCACCCCGCCGAGCGACGCCGGCTCGCGCCGCGGCTTCCTGCGCCTGGCCGGGGCCGGCGGCGCCGGCGCCGCCGCGCTGCTGCTGGCCGCCTGCGGTGACGACGACGGCGGCGCGTCGACCGCCGCGACCGCGTCCACCAAGGCCGACGCGGCGGGCGGCGACCTGAAGATCCTCGAGTACGCGCTGACGCTCGAGCACCTGGAGGCGGACTTCTACGCCGCGGTCGTCGCGGCCGGGGTGCTGAAGGGCGCCGAGCAGGAGGTCGCCAAGCGCTTCGGCGAGTCGGAGCGCCAGCACGTCGAGGCGCTGAAGGCGACGATCGGGAAGCTCGGCGGCACGCCGCCGGCCGCGCCCCGCTCGAAGTTCCCGGTCGAGGAGCGGAAGGCGGTGCTGGAGCTGGCCGCCACCGTCGAGAACCTGGGCGCCGCCGCCTACCTGGGCAAGGCGGGCGAGATCCGCGATCCCGAGATCCTCGCCGCCGCGCTCAGCATCCACTCGGTCGAGGCGCGTCATGCCGCCGCGCTGAACCACCTGCTGGGCCGTCCCGCCACGCCCGACGGGGCGTTCGCCAAGCCGATGGACGAGCAGGCCGTGCTCGCCGCCGTCAAGCCGTTCCTGGTCGACTGAGGAGCCACCCGTGCGCAACGAGACCACCGCCCCGCTGGCCGCGATCGAGGTCGCGGGCGACACCCGCCAGGCGTTCCTGCTGAAGGCGGTCCTGGCCGGCGCCGCCGCGTCCGGCGTCGGGCTCGTCGGCCCGACCGTCCGCCGCGCGCTCGCGGCCGGCGAGATGGGCGACGTCGACGTCCTCAACTTCGCGCTCACCCTCGAGCACCTGGAGACCGCCTTCTACCGCGTCGGTCGCACGCTCGACCTGCGCGACGAGGTGGCCGCCACCGCCCGCCGCTTCGGCCGCGAGGAGGCCGAGCACGTCGCCGCCCTGACCGCGACGATCGAGCAGCTGGGCGGGAAGCCGGCCGCCGCCCCGCGCTTCCGCTTCCCGGTCCGCGACGAGGCGAGCTTCCTGCGGCTGGCGACGACGCTGGAGGACACCGGCGTCAGCGCCTACAACGGCGCCGCGCCGGCGATCCGCAGCAAGGAGGTGCTGGCCGCCGCCGGCTCGATCGTCCAGGTCGAGGCCCGCCACGCGGCGGTGATCCGGCTGCTCCGCGGCAAGGACCCGGCCCCGCGCGGGTTCGACGTCGCGAGCGAGAAGGACGCCGTGGTCCGCGCGATCACCCCGCTGATCCGCTCCGGGGCGTAAGGTCGGACGCGCGATGTCGCCGTCGCCGCTCGAGGCGCTGCCGGACGCCGCCCTGATGGAGCGGGTGGTCGCCCGTGACGCCGACGCCTTCGAGGCGCTCTACGACCGCCACGCCGGGGCCGCGTTCGCGCTCGCCTACCGGATCGCCGGCAGCCGCCCGGCGGCCGACGACGTCTGCCAGGAGGCGTTCCTCGCCGTCTGGCGCTCGGCGGCGGCCTACGACCCACGCCAGGGCGGCGTGCGGTCGTGGATGCTGACGATCGTGCGTAACCGCGCGATCGACCACCTGCGGCGGGTGACCCGGATCAAGGAGCGGGAGATGGTCGACGAGGCCCTCGACGAGCGTCACGCCGCGCCGGCGGCCCAGGACACCGAGGCGGCCGCGCTGCGCCGGACCAGCGGCGCCGAGACGCGCGAGGTGCTGGGCGAGCTGAGCCCCGACCAGCGGCGGGTGATCGAGCTGTCGTTCTACTCCGGCTACTCCCAGAGCGAGATCGCCGGGATGCTGGAGCTGCCGCTGGGGACGGTCAAGGCGCGGATGAACCGCGGGCTGGCCCGGATGCGCAACGTGCTCGCCGCGGGAGGCCCGACGTGAGCTGCGTCGATCCGGCGGTCGCCGAGCTGCTCGGCGCCTTCGTCCTCGGCACCTGCGACGACCGCGAGGCCGAGCGGGTCCGCGCCCACCTGGCCGTCTGCCCGGACTGCCGCGCCGAGCTGGTCGCGCTGGAGCCGGTCCGCGAGGCGCTGCTGGCGCCGGCGCCGCCGGTCGCCCCGAGCCCGGCCACGAAGGCGGCGGTGATGGCGCAGGTGCGGGCCGAGGCGGCCGCGCCCGCGCCGGTCCCCGCGCCCGCCGTCGTCGATCGCGCCGCCGGTCGCCGCCGCTGGTGGGCGGCGCTCGCCCGCCCGCGGACGGCGGTCGCGCTGGCCGCGGTGCTGGCGGCGCTGGTGGTGGCCGCGGTGGTGGTCGACGGCGGCTCGCAGCCGGCGCCGCCGGCGCGGACGGTCGCCTTCACCGTCGACCGGCGGCTGGCGCCCGGCGGCACGGCCCGGCTGCTGCTCCGCGACGGCCACGGGCGGCTGCAGGTCAGCGGCCTGCCGGCGCCCGCGGCGGGCCGCCGCTACCAGGTGTGGATCGCCCGGGGTGGCGGCGATCCGCAGCCGACCGACGCGCTCTTCGACGTCGACCGCCGGGGGGCCGGCGGCGTCGCGGTGCCGGGTCGGCTGGGGCGCGACGACCAGCTGATGGTCACCGACGAGCCCGACGGCGGCTCGCCGGCGCCGACCGGCCAGGTGGTCGTCAGCGGCCGCGCCTGACCGCCGGGCCGTCGTCGCCGTGGGCCGCGCACCAGCGGTCGCGGCGGTCGGCGGCCCGGCGGTCGACGGCCAGCAAGCCGCGCAGGATCGTGGCCTGGGTCTCGGCGTAGCGCTCGATCCCGCTCGCCACCAGCGCGCGGGCGGCGGGGTCGCGGGCCAGGGCCAGCGCCTCGGCGTTGCGCCAGACGATCGCCCGCCAGCCGCTCAGCAGCCCGCGGGCCAGCGCGTCGTCGACCGGGCCCAGGTCGACGTCGTCGGCGGACGGGTCGAAGCGGGCGGCGATCTCGTCCAGCACCGGCCGGTAGAGCCGCGCCAGCCGGCGGTCGAAGACGTCGTGGTCGGGTCGGTGCGAGCGGCCGTCGGGCCGGGTCAGGCCGATCCGGGCCAGCATGTACGGCATGTCGCGGTTGATGTGCGCGTTCATCGCCAGCACGAAGTCGCCGAGTCCGGAGACCGTCCCGCGGTCGGCGGCGTCGAAGGCGATCCGCCAGGCCGCCGGCACCCGCGCGCGACGGCCCGCGTGCCAGTCGTCGTAGACCGCGTAGTAGTCGGCCGCGAAGACCGCGTCCTGGTGGGCCACCCAGCGCGGGTCGCGGTAGTCGCCGGCCCCCAGCGCGCGGCGGACCTCCTCGGTCACCCGCAGGTAGACCAGCGCGAAGACGGCGTCGTGGTCGCAGCGGGCGGCGAGGCCGGCCAGCCGCCGCCGCATCGTCGCGAGCGTGACCTCGATGCAGCGGGGGTCGCCGTCGCGGCAGACCGGCGATGCCGACGGCCGGAAGGGCACCGGCCGGCCCGGCAGCAGCCCCGCCCAGTCGCCCGGGACCGCGCCCGCGACCAGCGCCGGCGGGCCGAGCGTCGGCGCCGCGGCGGCCGCGGCGCCGGGGCCGACCAGGGCTACCAGCAGGGCCAGCGCCAGCGCGCGCCGGGCGCGGCGGCGCGCGGGGACGGCACGCATCGGCGCCATCGTACGGGCCCGTCGCCGAGATCGCCGGCGGCGGGGGTTGACGGGGCGGCGGACGACCGCGACCCTGGTGCGGCCCGTCCCCTTCAAGGAGCGCAAACGATGAGCACCACCCTCGACGGCCGCCCGGCCGAGCTGCTCGCCGGCCCGAACTTCGCCACCGTGGTCACCCAGGACGGCGACGGCCGGCCCTACGCCTCGGTGGTCTGGGTCCACACCGACGGCCAGGCCGTGATCCTCAACTCGGCCGAGGGCCGCCGCTGGCCGCGCCAGCTGCGGGAGCGGGGCGAGGCGCTGATCGTCGTCCGCAGCGAGGAGAACCCCTACGAGTACGTCGAGATCCGCGCGCGGCTGACCGAGGCGACCCACGACGGGGCGCGCGAGCAGATCGACGAGCTGTCGCACAAGTACTTCGGGAAGGACTACCCCTTCCTCCAGCCCGGCGAGCAGCGGATCAGCCTGACCCTGGCGCCGACCGCGGTCAAGCACCAGGGCGGCTGATGGGGGGGGCTACTGCCGGCCCGTGTCGCGTCGGTAGGCGCGGGCCGCCAGCAGGCCGAGCACGAGGGTCCAGGCGCCGACCACGATCCAGGCGTGGAGCGGCCAGGCGTCGCCGCCGAGCCCGACGTGGCCGGCCTGGACCAGCCAGTACGAGGGCAGCTGCTCGCCGAGGTCGTGCAGGAAGCTGCCGTCGTCGAGCGGAAACCAGAAGCCGCTGACGAAGGCCAGGATGCCGACCCCGCCGCCCATCGCCGGGCCGACCGAGTCGGTCGAGAGCAGGTGGCCGATCAGGATCCCGAGCGCCGCGAACGGCACCAGCCCGATCAGGATCAGCAGGCTCATCTCGACCCAGCGGCCGGCCTCCAGCCGCACGCCGAGGATCGCCCCGGCGACGTAGAGCGTGGCCATCGCCAGCAGCGCGGTCGCATAGGCGGTGATGACCTTGGTCGCCAGGTAGGAGCGGCTGGAGAGCGGGGTGATCCGCAGCTGCCGGTTCCAGCCGACCGCCCGCTCGCCGGCGATCCGGGCACCGGTCGAGAGCATCGACATCATCGTGCCCCAGGCGGCCATGCTGACCATGAAGTAGACCGGCGCCGAGATCCCCGAGCCGCTCAGGTTCGTCTCGTTCTTGTTCGGGCCGGCGATCAGGAAGTAGAGCGCCAGCGGGAAGCCGAGCGCGAAGAACAGGAAGCGGCGGTTGCGGAGCGTCCGCCGCAGCTCGAAGCGGGTGTAGGCGAGCGCGGTCATCGGTCGTCCTCGGTCTGGTCGTCGTGGTGGTCGCCGGTCAGCGCCAGGAACGCCTGCTCGAGGCCGGCGCCGCTGATCTCGATGTCGCGGGCGTCGGGGTGGGCGGCGAGCAGGGCCCGGATCGCGGCGTCGGAGTCGCTGCAGCTGAGCACCACCGCGTCGCCGCGGCGGTCGCTGGCGCTCACGCCCGGCAGCTCGCCGAGCGCCCGCAGGTCGGCGCCGGGCAGCGTCGCCCGGATCGTCCGCAGGCCGACGATCGCCTTGATCTCGGTCGTCGGGCCGTCGGCGACGACCCGGCCCTTGGCCATCAGCACCACCCGGTCGGCGAACTCGTCCGCCTCCTCCAGGTAGTGGGTGGCGAAGACGATCGTCTTGCCGCGGGCGGCGAAGGCCCGCATGGTGGTCCAGAAGGCGTGGCGGCCCTCGACGTCCATCGCCACCGTCGGCTCGTCGAGCACCAGCAGGTCGGGGTTGCTGACCAGCGCGATCGCGAACCGCACCCGCTGGGTCTGGCCGCCGGAGAGCTTGTGGGTCCAGTGGCCGGCGATCTCCTGCAGGCCGGTCAGCTCCAGCACCTCGTCGACGTCGAGCGGCGCGGGGTAGAGGGCGGCCATCATCGCCACCAGCTCGCGGACCTTGACCTCGCGGATCAGGGCCCCGGTCTGGAGCATCGCCCCGACCAGCCCGGCGTCGACCGCGGCGTTGGGGCTGCGGCCGAAGACCGAGGCGCTGCCGCTGTCCGGCACGGTCAGCCCCAGCAGCATCTCGATCGTGGTCGACTTGCCGGCGCCGTTGGGGCCCAGCAGCGCGACCGTCTCGCCGGGGGTGATCGTCACGTCGACGCCGCGGACCGCGTGGACCGGGCCCTGGGGGGTGCGGAACGCCTTGGCCAGCCCGGCCAGGGCGATGCCGGGCGGCGCCGGCGGCGAGGGGGCGTCCGTCCGCCCCGGGCGGCGGTCGGACGTGGTGGTGGAGGACATGCCCCCAACCTAGGACCGGCTCCCCCCGCCCGGAAGTGGTGTCCGTCGTGACCTGCCCGTGACGGATGTCATGCCCGCGGCGGCGCGCCGGGCCGCGCCGGACCCCGCCGGATGTGACGTTCCGGTCGCCCGGCGACCGGAAGGTCACACGGGGCGCGGGCGCGGCTCGCGCGGGGCGAGGTCCATCACGTCGGCGACGATCTCGTACGAGCGGCGGCGGTCCTCGTGGTCGTGGACCATCGTCGTCAGCATCAGCTCGTCGGCGTTGGTCCGCGCCAGCAGCGCCTCGATCCCGGCCCGGACCGTGTCGGGACCGCCGACGATCTGCGATGCCTTGCGACCCTCCAGGAACTGCTGCTCGGCTGGCGAGTACTGCTTGGCCGCCGCCTCCTCGGGGGTCGGCAGCAGGCCTGGGCGGCCCTGGCGCAGGCGCAGGAACTGGAGCCCGGAGGGGCCGTTCAGGTAGGCCGCGCGTTCGTCGTCCTCGGCCGCGACGATGGCCACGCCGAGCATCACGTAGGGCGCCTGGAGCACCGCCGACGGCTTGAAGCTGGCCCGGTAGAGGTCGACCGCCGGGACCGTGTTCTGGGCGCTGAAGTGGTGGGCGAAGCTGAACGGCAGCCCCAGCTCGCCGGCCAGCTGGGCGCTGAAGCCACTCGACCCGAGCAGCCAGATCGGCGGCTCCTGGCCGACGTTCGGGACCGCGTGGATGCTGCGGAAGGGGTGGTCCGGGGGCAGCTCGCCGCGCAGGAACCCGCGCAGCTCCGCCAGCTGCTGGGGGAACTCGTCCTCGAGCCCGAACGGGTCGCTGGTGCGGCGCAGCGCGGCGGCGGTCGGGCCGTCGGTGCCGGGGGCGCGGCCGAGCCCGAGGTCGATCCGGTCGGGGTGCAGCGCCTGCAGCATCCCGAACTGCTCGGCGATCACCAGCGAGGAGTGGTTGGGCAGCATCACGCCGCCCGAGCCGACCCGGATCCGCTCGGTGGCGGCGGCGATGTGGGCGATCAGGACGGCCGGGGCCGAGCTGGCGATCCCGGGCATGTTGTGGTGCTCGGCGAACCAGACGCGGGTGTAGCCGAGGGCCTCGGTCAGCCGCGCCAGGTCGACGGAGTTCTGCAGCGCCTGGCCGGGCGTCGAGCCGTCGACGACGGGGGCCAGGTCCAGGACGGAGAGGGCGACGTCGCTCACCCGGTCCATGCTGCCAGGCCGGCCGCGGCGGCCCGTCGGGACGGGCGATCCGGGGCCGAGCGGAGGCGGGCTCCGGTCTGGTCAGCGGCGCGGTGGCGTGCGGTCGCGGCCGCGGACCGACAGCCGCCAGCTGGCGCCCTCGGCCGGTCGCGGCAGCCGGGTCGCGGTCGCGACCGGGGTGCTGAGCCCGCGGTGGACGGCCAGCAGCCGCAGCCCGATCGTCACCAGCAGCGAGACGGCGATCCCGAGCGCGATGCTCGCTCCCAGCCGCTCGACCAGCACGTAGGCGGCGCTGCCGGCCGCCGCGGCCAGGCCGTAGATCGGGCCGGGGCCGAAGATGTAGGGCCGCTCGCCGCTGAGCAGGTCGCAGAGGACGCCGCCGGCGGTGGCGGCGACCACCCCGACCGCGGCCGCGGCGACCGAGCCGAGCCCGGCGTCGAGCGCCTTCGACGCGCCGACGATCGCGAACAGCCCGAGCGCGACCGCGTCGGCCAGGTCGAGCAGGTCGTCGAGCCGCCGCGCCTGGGGGTGGGCGACCAGCATCACGATCCCGGTCCCCAGCGCCACCGGCAGGTAGGCGCCCTTGGTCAGCGCGACCGGCATCGTGTTCAGCAGCAGGTCGCGGACGACGCCGCCGCCGAGCCCGCCGCAGACGGCGAGGCCGATCGTCCCGGTCAGGTCGAGGTCGCGGCGCAGCGCCACCAGCGCGCCGAAGATCGCCCCGACCGCGACCGCGGCCAGGTCGACGCCCAGCGGCAGGGTGACGGTCTCGACGGCCAGCGGCACCGGACCATCGTGACGGGCGCCGCCGTCGCACGCCGCCGCTGCGCGCGACGTTGCGGACGGCGAGCGACCGGAACGTCACCGCCGGCGCGGGGTCAGGAGGCGTTGGCGAGCGGGATCGTCGCCCGGGCGAAGCGGTCGAAGAGCCGGAACGCGGCGCTGCTGGCCTGGGCCTCGACCTGACGGGCGCGCTGCTCGAGCGCGCCGCGCTCGATCCCGACGTCGGCCAGCGCGCGGCCGTCGTCGGCGTCGGCCCAGTCGGCGAGGATCGCGGCGGTCGCCTCCGGGTGGAACTGGACGGCGAGCGCGTGGCCGACGCAGAAGGCCTGCGGGCCGACCTCGTTGCGGGCCAGCTCGTAGGCCAGCGGCGGCAGCGAGACGACGTCCTCGTGCCACGCGATCCAGGGGCCGCCGGGCACCCGATCGGCGTCGGCGCTGTCGATGTCGACCAGGCCGATCTCCGGCTGCGGCAGGCGGGTGACGCGACCGCCGTGGGCGACGGCCAGCGCCTGGGCGCCGAAGCAGATGCCGAGCACGGGGACGCCGGCGGCCTCGGCGTCGCGCAGCCAGTCGATCACCGGGCGCGCCCACGACGGCGGCGGACCGGCCAGCGACGCGTCCGACCCGAGCGCGAAGGCGAGGTCGTAGCGGTAGGGGTCGGGCAGCGGCTCGCCGCGGTCGACCCGGCGGACGTCGAGCGCGATCCCGCGCTCGCGCGCCCAGGGCCCGAGCAGGCCGGGGGGCGCGTCGTCCTGGCACTGGAGGACGAGGGCGGTGGTCACGGGCGGAGCGGGCGGCGGCGACAGGACACGATAAAAGTCTATATCCGGGTCAGGATTTAGGCAAATAGGATTTCGGGCGACCTGTCGCGAGCCTAGCCCCTCGCGGCCCGGCCGAACTGGCGTCATTCCGTCCCCGCCCCGCCGAACTGGCGTCGTTCCGCTCCGGATAGCGGTGTGGAATGACGCCAGTTCGGGTGGGGAGGGGTGAGGTGACACCAGTTCGGGTGGGGGGGGTTTCTGGGCCGCGGGGGTCGGGTAACCGTCCGATGTCCCCGACCGCGGAGACCGACCCCATGACCACGCCCCAGAGCTACCTGACCCGCCGCGCGACCCGCGCCGTCGTCCGCCACGCGCGCCACGGGACCGCCTCGAAGCTGCGCCGCCGGCCGCTGCGCTCCGGCGTCCTGCTGGCGCTCGGCGCCGTCGTCGGCGCGCTCGTCACCCTGCTCGTCGACCCGCGCCACCGCGGCGCCCGCCGGCAGGCGGCGCAGCGGGCGGCCGCTCGCGCCCACCCCGACGACCGGACCCTGACCGACCGAGTCAAGAGCGAGGTCTTTCGCGCGCCCGACGCCCCCAAGGGCGACGTCGTGATCGACGCCGAGAACGGAGTCGTCCACCTGCGCGGGGCGGTCGCGACGGCCGACGTCCGCGACGAGCTGGTGCGCGACGTCGCCGCGGTCGACGGCGTCCGCGGGGTCGACGACCGGCTCCACGTCCACGGCTGAGGTCAGCCCGTCCGCCGCTGCCGCCAGAGCGCGCGGGCGATCGTCAGCGGGTGGTTGGCGACCGTCGCGATCCGGCCGACCAGCGTCGCCGGGTCGTGGGCGATCCCCAGCTGGCGCAGGATCGTGGCGCTGTCGAAGTAGGCCCGCTCGGCGACCAGGCGGTCGCTCTCGCCCTCGAAGAGGAAGAACGACGTCATCTGGGCCCGGAAGCTGCGACCGGTCGCCGGCAGGCCGCGGAACGAGCCCAGGTGGGTGCCGAGCAGCCAGAACTCGACGATCACCGCCTCGGGCGCGTGGTGGAGGGCGATCAGCTCGTTGCGCTGGTCGGGGAACGCGGTCCGCGTCTCCTGGAAGTAGCGGCGGACCTGCTGCTCGCCGTCGAAGACGTCGCCGGTCGCGATCAGCTCGTAGCGGGGGTGGTGGAAGGTGGCGAGCGTCGTGTCGTAGTCGTGCTCGTTCTCGGACTCCATGTGCTCGCGCACGAGCGCCTCGCGGCGCCGGCGCACCGCGGCGGTGACGGCCATCGCTGCTCCCCTCGAAGTGGTCGTCGCGATCCTCGACCGCGCCGACCCCGCCGTCAACCCGACGCGCCGCTCCAGCGGATCGGCCGCAGCAGCTCCCGCAGCAGCGGCAGCAGCGGCTCGACCGAGGCCCGTCCCCAGCCGCGGGCGTGGTCGATCGAGGCCGCCGACGGGACCAGGTTGGCCGGCGACAGCGTCGGCGTGAACTGGACCATCGCGTCGGCGAAGAGCGCGTTGCGGCGCAGCTGGATCTTCACCGCCTGGGTGATCGGATGCAGCCACAGGTGACGTGGATCCCACTGCGGCTGGAAGCAGTCGAACGCGAGCACCAGCGCGTTGCGGGTGCCCAGCCGCCCGGCTTGGACCCGCCGCCAGGCCAGCTCGGCGGGGACGTTGGCCACCATCCCGCCGTCGATCAGCGCCGCCAGCTCGCGCCGCTCCATCAGCGCCGCGAACGCCTGCGCGCCGGGGTGGTCGTCGTCCGGGGCCAGGTCGTAGTGGAGGACCCCCGGGATCGAGGCCGAGAAGCCGGCCGCGTCGAGCGCCCGGCAGGCGGTCGTCCCCGGCTCGGCGCCGATCACCACCGGCTCGACCAGCCGCGGGTCGAAGAACGCCGTCGCCTGCCACATCCGGGTCGCGATCGCCGGCGTCACGCGGGCGGGGGAGTGGCGGGCGCCCGGGTCCTCCAGCGCCGGCTCGGTCGCCTCGGCCCGGAAGTGGCGCGGCAGCCGCTGGAAGGGCCGCCGGCGGACGCCCGCCACCACCGCCTCGTAGGGGACCTCGAGGTCGGCGAGCGTGATCGGCTCGCCGTCGGGCATCGCGAACTGCTCGCCGAACGCCTTCCGCAGCCGCAGCGGCAGCAGCCCCGGCATCCCGAACCGGCGGCGGGTGGTGCCGGACGTGAACAGCGTCCGCCGGTCGGTCGACTTGGCGATCGCGTCGAGCGCCGCCCAGTCGGGGTCGGCGTGGCGGGCGCGGAAGACGCCCATCAGCGCCCCGATCGAGGCCCCGATCAGGTAGGCGGGGCGGATCCCCGCCTCGTCCAGCCGCTGGTAGGCGCCGAGGTAGACGTAGCCGGCGCCGCCGCCCCCGCCGGCTGCGTTGACCAGCACCCGGGTGCCGACCTCGGCGTCCAGCTCGGCGGCCGAGAAGTCGGCGCCGTGGCCGGCGATCACGGCCGCCCGCCGCTCGGCCAGCGGCTCCTCCAGCCGCTCGACCAGGGCCCCGATCGCGGTCGCCAGGTCGGGCCCGTCGGCGCCGGCGCGGCGGATCGCGGCCAGCTCGGCGATCACCTGGGCGCGGAAGCCGGCCAGCTCGGCGGTCAGGTCGACGTCGGGCCGGCGGCCGACCGGTTCGCCGAGCGCGACCCCCGGCTCGAACGCGGTCAGGCGCGCGAACGACAGCAGGTAGCGGGCCCGGTCGAGCCGCTCGTCCGGTCCTGGTCCGAGGCTCCGCAGGCGGGCGCGGACCAGGTCGACCTCGGCCCGGGCGATGTCGCGGACGGCGCGGGTGGCGGTGGCGCCGCCGCGCTCGGGGCTGCGAGCGGCGGTGACGTTGGCCGGACCGCCGGGCGCGGCCAGGCCGGCGGCGCCGTCGCCCGGGTCCGCGTCCGCCTCCACCGCCATGGCCCGAGTCTACGGCGGGGAGGGGTCGTCTCCCGCCGCCCGCGGGCGGTCAGCGGCGGACGCCGCCGAGCACCAGCGCGGCCAGCTCCTCGTAGGCGTCGGCGTCGTGCAGCCCGGTCGTCCGCAGCACGGTGCCGTCCTGGATCCGGGTCATGGTGGCGGCGACCGTGTCGGCCACGAACGCGGCGTGGACGGCCCGGAACTCGCCGCCGTCGACGCCCTCGGCGATCAGCCGCCGGACGCGGGCGGCCGCGGCGGCGGTGTTCTGCTCGTAGACCTCGGCCGCGGCGGCGTGCTCGGCCAGGTCGGCCATGAACCGCGGCGACGCCGGCCGCAGGGCGTCGGCGACCGCCCGCAGGTAGGCCACGATCCGCTCGGCCGGGTCGTCGTGGGCGGCGGTCCGCTGCTCGACGAAGGCGGTCGCGCGGCGGAAGAAGTGGCGGACGACGCCGGCGGTCAGCTGCTCCTTGGTCCGCCCGAGCGCGTAGAGGGTGGTCTTCGAGCAGCGCAGCCGTGCGGCCAGGTCGCTGAGGGTGAAGCCGGCGAAGCCCTCGGCGAGGAACAGCTCGACCGCCTCGTCGAGCAGTTCCACGTGCCGCTCGGTCACCGTCGTCGCCATCCCGGAAGGGTAGCGTGATGATCCCACGATCAGTACTGCAGTATCGCTCTTGGTACTGTGTGGCCATGCCGGCCGACCGCCTCCTGCCCTCGCCCGAAGCCGAGGCCGTCGTCGCGATGGCCCGCGACGTCGCCGCCGCCGAGCTGGCGCCGCGGGCCGCCCGCGCCGAGGCCGAGGCCGCCTTCCCCCGCGACGTCTTCCGCCATCTCGGCGAGCTGGGCCTGCTGGCGATGCCCTACCCCGAGCAGCTGGGCGGCGGCGGGCTGCCATACGAGGTCTACCTGCAGGCGCTGGAGGAGCTGGCCGGCGCCTGGTCGAGCGTCGCGGTCGGGGTCAGCGTCCACGTGATGTCGTGCTACCCGCTGGCCACCCACGGCAGCGACGCCCAGCGCGAGCGGTGGCTGCCGGGACTGCTCTCTGGCGAGCTGCTGGGCGGCTACAGCCTCTCCGAGGCCCAGGCCGGGTCGGACGCGGCGGCGCTGCGGACGACCGCCGACGCGACCGCCGGCGGCTACCGGATCCGCGGCAGCAAGGCCTGGGTGACGCACGGCGGCGAGGCCGACTACTACGCGCTGTTCGCCCGCACCGACGAGGACCGGACCCGCGGCATCAGCTGCTTCCTGGTCCCCGGCGACGCCCCCGGCCTGAGCGCCGAGCCGCCCGAGGCGAAGATGGGGCTGACCGGGTCGACGACGGCGACGATGGTCTACGACGACGTCGTGGTCGCGGCCGAGCGGCGGATCGGCGACGAGGGCGAGGGGCTGCCGATCGCCCTCGCCGCGCTCGACAGCGGGCGGCTGGGGATCGCCGCGGTCGCCGTCGGGCTGGCCCAGGCGGCGCTCGACCACGCGGTCGCCTACGCCCAGCAGCGGGAGACGTTCGGCAAGCCGATCATCGACCACCAGGGGCTCGGGTTCCTGCTCGCCGACATGGCCGCGGCGGTCGAGTCGGCGCGGGCGACGATGCTCGAGGCCGCCCGCCGCCGCGACCGCGGGCTGCCCTTCAGCCGCCAGGCGTCGATCGCCAAGCTGGTCGCCACCGACGCCGCGATGCGGGTCACGACCGACGCGGTCCAGGTGCTCGGCGGCTACGGCTACACCAAGGACTTCCCGGTCGAGCGGCTGATGCGGGAGGCGAAGGTGATGCAGATCTTCGAGGGCACCAACCAGATCCAGCGGCTGGTGATCTCGCGCCACCTGGCCCGCACCCGCGCCCGCACGCTGGTCGCGACTGGGTAACGCCCCCTCCAACGCGCTCGCGCGCCCCCGCCGTAAGTGGGGGGTCGGCGCCTCATGAGGTTCCCGCCGCCGGAGCGCAGCATCGGTTCCGCACTCACGGGAGAGGCGGACCTCATGGGCACCAAGCAGCTGACGGCGCAGGACATCACGGAGCTCTTCGACGCGTACGCGACGCGCGTCCAGGCGTTCTGCCAACGCGTGCTGGGATGCCCGGCCGCCGCGGAGGACGCGACGCAGGAGACGTTCCTCAACCTGCTGCGGCGGCAGCCGGCGGTCCGCGACGACCCGGACGCGCTCCGGACCTACGTCTTCGCGACCGCCCGCAACGCCTGCTGCGACCTGCTGCGCCGGCGGCGGGCGGTGCTCAGCCTCGACGCCCTGGCCGAGGCCGGCGACCGCGCGGCCGACCCGGTCAGCACCGACCCCCGTCACGACCCGGAGCGGCGGGCGCTCTCGTCCGAGCTGCGCGGCGACCTGCTGACCGCGCTGCGGGCGATCCCGCCGCGCCAGGCCGAGGTGATGGTGATGCGGGTCGCCGAGGACCTGACCTACCACCAGATCGCCGACCGGATCGACAGCAACGCCAACAACGTCGCCCAGATGCTCCACCGCGCGCGGCGCAACCTGAACCAGGCGCTGCAGCCGGTGGCGGTCTGAGCGCGCGCGGACGCTCGTCCCGCCGACCGCCAGCCGGTAGCGTGCGGCCGGTACGGGCCGTGACCGGGTGGGGGACGGCGTGAGGGTCGAGGACGAGTTCGAGCACGGGGTGGCCCGCTGGGGCCGGCAGCGGTTGCTGGAGCGCGACGCCGAGCTGGCGGCGCTGCGGTCGGCGCTGCGCGACGCCGCCGTCCTGCGGCGGGGGCGGGTGCTGCTCGTCCGCGGTCCGGCCGGGATCGGGCGCAGCGGGCTGCTGGCCGCCTTCCGCCAGGAGGGCGAGGCGGCCGGGGCGCTGGTCGCCGCGGTCGGCGGGGTCCCGACCCGCGCCACCGTCGGCCACGGCAGCGTCCGCGAGCTGCTGGGGGCGCTGGCCGCCCGCGGCGCCCGCCCGCCGCGCGGGGCCCGCGCCGCCAGCGCCTGGCGGGTGGTCGCCGAGGCGGGCGCGGCGGCGCCGTCGGTGATGCTCGGCGAGGGCGCGCAGGTGATCGCCCGCGGGCTCAGCGACTACCTGCTGGAGCTGGCGGCGGAGCGGCCGACGCTGCTGGTGGTCGACGACCTGCAGTGGGTCGACGAGCCGAGCCGGCGGACGCTGGCGCTGCTCGCCCAGCGGCTGGCCGACCAGCCGCTGGTGCTCGTCGCCGCGGTCCGGACCGGCGACGGCGACCCGGTCGCCGCGCCGGCCGCGCTGCTCGGCGACCCCGCCGACGCGCAGCTGCTGGAGCTGCGGCCGCTGAGCGAGCGGGCGACCGCGGCGATCGTCGCCGGCGCCCTCCGCGATCCCGGGATCGAGCGGCTCGGCCGCCAGTGCCACGAGCTGACCGGCGGCAACCCGTTCCTGACCGTCGAGGTCGTCGCCGAGCTGCGGACCCGCTGGCGCGAGGGCGCGGCGGCCGGGCTGGCGCTGCTGGAGGGCGGCCTCGACCGCTTCGTCGACCACCTGCTGGCCCGCGCCGAGGCGGTCGGGCCCGACGCGACCGCGGTCGCCGAGGCGGTCGCCGTGCTCGGACCGGGGGCCCGGATCGACGACCTGGCCGCGCTCGCCGGCCGTCCGGTCGAGGCGGTCGCCACCGACCTCGACGGGCTGACCGAGGTCGGCCTGCTGTCGGAGGACGACGCCGGCTTCCACCACCCGATCCTGCGCTCGGCGCTCTACGAGGCGATCGGGCTCCGTCGCCGCCAGCAGCTGCACGAGGAGGCCGCCCGCCGCTTCGCCGACCGCGCCGCGCCGGCCAGCGACGTCGCCACCCACGTGCTGGCCGCCCGCCCCGGACGGCTGCCGTGGGCCCGCGAGGCGCTGGTCCGGGCCGGCCAGGAGGACCTGCTGGCCGGTGCCCCCGAGACCGCCGTCCGCTACCTGCGGCGGGCGCTGGCCGAGGACGCCGCCCCGGCCGAGGACGCCGTCGTCCACGCGCTGCTGGCGCTCGCCCACTGGCAGACCGGCGACCCGGTCGCCGCCGCCGACGCGATCGATCGGGCCGTCGCCGACGCGCCCGACGACGAGACCCGGCTGCGGTGGGCGATCGAGCGCAACACGATGATGACCTCGCACGCCGACACGATCGACGCGGCGTTCGCGGCCTTCGCCGCCGTCCACGAGCAGGTCGCGGGCCGCGTCTCGGCCAGCGCCGCGCTGGCCGCCGACGCCTGCCTGCTGGCCAACGAGCTGCTCTTCCGGCCGACCGCGGTGACCGCCGCGGTCGACCGCCACCGCACGCTCGAGGGCCGCGAGGACGGTGAGCAGCAGATGCTCTCGATCCTCGCCTGGCGGGCGTTCGTGGCCGGCGAGCCGCGCGACGAGGTGGTCTCGCTGGCCCGCCGCGGGCTGGCCCACGGGACCGTCGCGATCGAGGCCTTCCTGCTCCGCAACGCCGGCTACTACGCGTCGTTCGCGCTGCTGCTGGCCGAGGACCGGCCGTTCGTCTCCGACGCGCTGGCGGGCTGGGAGCGGACCGCCCGCGACCTCCACGCCCTCTTCGGGACCGCCGGCCTGCTGATGCTGCGGGCCTACGACGCGCTGGCCGTCGGCGAGCACCCGGCCGCGGCCGAGCGGGCGGCCGAGGCGCTCGACCTGACCGGCGCCCACGCCAGCCTCGGGTTCATGGCCCTCAGCTGCCGGATCCGGGCCCTGATCGAGCTCGACCGCGTCGACGACGCGCGGGCGGAGCTGGAGCGGGCGGGGGTCGCCTTCCCGCTGCCGGCGACCGCCCTCACCAACCCGCTGCTCCACGCCCGCGGGCTGCTGGAGCGGGCCGCGGGCGACGACGACGCCGCGGCGGCGACCTTCCGCGCGGTCGGCGAGGCGGACGCGCGGGCCGGGATGGCCTTCTCGCCGGCCACGCCGTGGCGGCTGGAGGCGGCCCGGATCGCCCACGACCGCGACGACGCCGCGACCGCCCGGACCCTGGCCGCCGCGCACCGCGACCACGCTCGCCGCTGGGGCGCACCCGGCGCGCTGGCCGTCGCCGAGGCCACGGCGCGGCTGGTCGGGCTGGAGCAGGACGACCCGGCGCCGGTCGCCGACGGCTACGTCCAGGCGACCGTCGAGCAGCTGCTCGGCCAGGCCGTGCTGGGAGCGGGCGACCAGCCGGCCGCCCGCCGCTGGCTGCGGTCGGCGCTCGACCGGCTCGACCCGGACCGCCACCCGCGCCGGGCACGGCTGGTCGACGAGGCGCTGCGCGACGCCGGCGGCCGCCGCAGCGCCCGCGAGGACGACCCGCTCGGGCTGACCCCGGCCGAGCGGCGGATCGCCGAGCTGGTCGCCGAGGGACTGTCGAACCGCCAGGTCGCCGACGCGCTGGTGCTGCAGCCGAAGTCGGTCGAGAACCAGCTGGGGCGGATCTACCGCCGGCTCGGCGTCCGCTCGCGCCAGGAGCTGGTGCGGGCCCTGCGGCGGGCCGGCGGCGGCTAGGCGACGGCGTCGACCGCCATCCGCGAGCGCAGCTCCTCGCGGCCGCGGACGCCGAGCTTCTGGTACGTGCGGCCGAGGTGGTTCTCGACCGTCCGCCGGCTGACGTACAGCTGGCGCGCGATCTCCTCGCTGCGGAGGCCGTCGGCGGCCAGCCGGGCCACCCGCCGCTCGGCCGCGGTCAGCGCGTCGAGGCCGCTGAAGGCGAGCGCCCGCGGGCGGCTGCGGAGCACGGCCAGCTCGGCGGCGGCCTGCTCGGCCAGCGCGTGGGCGCCGCACCAGCGGGCGGCCCGCAGGACGTGCTCGAAGCGGTCGGCGGCGACCCCGCGGCGACCGGCGCGGCGGTGCAGGCGGCCGGCCACCAGCAGCCCGTGGGCGTGCTCCAGCCGCAGCTCGGCGTCGCGCAGGGCGGGCAGGCCGCGCTCGACCAGGGCGGCGTCGCCGGTCACCTCGCCGAGCACCCGGTGGGCCTCGCCGAGCAGCGCCCCGCCGCCCCAGCGCTGGGCGTGCTCCAGGTGCTCCTGGGCCAGCCGCCGGGCCTCGCCGGTCCGGCCCAGCCGCAGCAGCGCGACCGCTGCGCCGCCGCGCCAGGTGCGGATCGGGACCGCCAGCGCCGGGTCGCGGCGCTCCTCCTCGCCGAGCGCCAGGAACCCCGCCAGCGCGGCCGCGTCGTCGCCGCGGGCCAGCCGCAGCTCGGCGTCGGCGTGCAGCGCCCGCAGCCGGTGCTGGGGGTCGCTGGCGTCGAGCACCGGCACGACCGCGGCGGCGGCCTCCTCGAAGCGGCCCTGCTCGCGCAGGCACTGGCTGAGCAGCGGCAGCATGATCGCGTCCCAGCGCGGCGCGCCGGGCAGGCCGCGGAACTCGGTCACCTCCTCCTCGCAGCGGCGCAGGTCGCCGAGCGCCAGGCAGGCGGTGGCGTGGCCGACCAGCAGCAGCGCGACCGCCATCCGCGACGACGACGCCCGCGCCCGGGTCAGCAGCGGCTCCAGCAGCGAGAGCGCCTCGCGGGCGGCGCCGCAGGCCACCATCCCGGTCGCGGCGACGCTCAGCTGGACGGTCACGATCGGGGTCAGCGGCACGTCCGGCGGCGGCGTCGCCCCCTGCCGCGACAGCTCCAGGATCGCCTCGCGGTCGCCGCGGGCCAGGTACTCGTAGCGGGCCCGCATGCTGAGCGTGCTCCAGGCCAGCAGCGGCTCGATCGCGTAGGCCTCGTCGTAGGCCGTGATCTCGTCCGGGGTCCAGCCGCCGAAGGCGGGGAAGGTGACCGCGGCGGCGGTGGTCAGCAGCACCTCGGCCTCGAGCCGCCGGTGGGGATCGCGGGCGGCCGGCCCGCGCAGGACCGCCCGCAGCCGGTCCATCGCCTGGCGGCTGCGGCCGGAGACGGTCAGCGCCCGCGCCTCCAGCAGCTCGGCCGCGAGCGACTCGGGGCCGTCGCCGCCGCGGTCGAGGCCGTGCAACCGGCGGGCGGTGGCGATCGCGTCGTCGAACCGGCCCAGCTCGATCAGCAGCTCGGCCAGCTCGCGCAGCAGGTCGCCGAGCCGGTCGCGCGGGGCCGGCTCCTCGATCGCCCGCCGCAGCAGCCGCACGGCGTGCTCGGGGTCGCCCTCGCGGCGCGCCACCGCGGCCTCGTCGCCGAGCGCCCGCACCAGCGGCTCGGAGCCGGTCGGCGCGGCGGCCAGCGCGTGGACGGCGGCCGCCCGCCGGTCGCCGGCGGCGAGCAACGCCTGCGCGGCCCGGCCGTGCAGCAGCGAACGGGCCGAGGCGGGGATGGCCGCCAGCACCGCCTCGCGCACCAGCGGGTGCTCGAAGCCGCCGTCGTCGCCGAGCAGCCCGCGACCGCGGAGCCGCTCGGTGGCCGCGGCGACCGCCTCCGGGGGCCGGTCGAGGACGGCGGCGGCGACCGCCGGCGGGGCACCGTCGAGGACCGCCAGCGCGCGGGCGGTCCGCAGCGCGTCGCGGTCGAGCGCGGCCAGCCGCCGGCCGACCGCCTCCTGCACGCTCAGCGGCACGTCGTCGGCGTCTGCGCCCTCCAGCCGCTGGCGGGCGAGGGCCACGACCAGGAACGGGATCCCGCCGCTGCGGGCGACGAAGCCGTCGAGCTCGGCCGCGGTCGGCCGCAGCCCGTGGTCGGCGAGCAGCGCGCCGACGCCGGCGACGGTCAGCGGCCGCGGGCGGACGACCGTCGCCCCGAGCGCCGCCAGCCGCTCGGCCAGCGGGCCGCCGCCGTCGGCGTCGCGGAGCCCGGCGACGAACAGCAGCGGCAGCTCCTCGGCCCACTCCTCCAGCAACCAGCCGAGCACGTCGAGCGAGGCGCGGTCGGCCCACTGGAGATCGTCGACGCAGGCCAGCAGCGGCCGCTCGGCGACGGCGCCCTCCAGCAGCTCGCTGATCCGCGGCGCGATCCGGCCCGGGTCGAGCTCGCCCTCGTCGAGCGGCGCCGCGGCCGCGGCCGGGCCGGCCGGCACCCCGCCGACCGCGTCCGGCAGGGCGTCGACCAGCCGCTCGACCAGCCCCAGCGCCAGCGGCGACTCGATCTCGCGCCCGACCACCCGCACGACCGCCGCGCCGGCCGCCTCGGCCGCGGCGGCGGTCGCGTCGAGCAGCGTCGTCTTGCCGACCCCGGGCGGCCCGGCGACGACCACGGCCCCGCCGCGGCGCGCCGCCGTCAGTCGCTCGACGCGGCCGGTCAGCATGGCCAGCTCCCGCTCGCGTTCGGTCAGCCCGGCCATCAGCGGTCGAGGGTCTCCAGCAGCCGGCCGATCGCGGCCCGCGAGGCGGGCGAGCGGACGACCTCGACGAAGCCGCGGTCGATCCCCTCGGCCGCCTCGTGCATCCGGCCCAGCACCGGGGCCCGGAGCGCGCGCTTGGTGAAGCGGAAGGCCGGCAGCGAGCCGCCGGCCAGCCGCGCCGCCTCGGCGATCGCCCGCGGCAGCAGCTCGTCGGGGGCGCAGAGCTCGTCGAGGATCCCGATCGCGTGGGCGCCGTCGACGTCGAGCTCGGTGCCGCGCAGCGCCAGCCGGGTGGTAGCCGGGCCGCCGATCGCGCTGGCCAGCAGCTCCAGGTAGGTGCGCGGCATCGGGATCCCGATCGGGACCTCGTTGAGGGCGAAGCGCGCGGGTCCGCGAACCCCGATCCGGACGTCGGCGCAGAGCGCGGTGATGAGGCCACCGGCGTAGGCGTGTCCGTTGACGGCAGCCACGAGCGGACGATCGAAGGCGAACAGGCGCAGGTTGGTCGCGAAGTAGCGATCCTTCCACGCCAGCAGCGCGTCGTGGTCGCCGTCGCGGAAGAGCTCGGCGACGTAGCGGACGTCGAGCCCGGCCGAGAAGGTCCGGCCCTCGCCGGTCAGCACCAGCGGCCGCTCGCGGTGCTCGTCGTCGAGCCGGTCGAGGGTCGCGTGGAGAGCGGCGTAGAAGCGCTCGTCCTGGCGGTTCGCCGGGGTGCCGGTGATGGTCGCGACGGCCACGCCGTCGTGGACGGCGATCGGCCACGGGGGGACCGGCTGGTCGTGGGCAGGGGTCGACGGGCGTGGCGAGGTCACGCCCGGACAACCGCCGGGCGCGGCCCGAGTTACGGCGCCGCGCGCGCGGCCGGCGTCGGCGGGGCCAGCCCGGCCACCAGCTCGCGGGTGACGGCGGCGACCGCGGCGACCGGGTCGCGGTGCTCGAGGATCGCCCGCACCAGCCGGCTGCCGACGATCACCCCGTCGGCCCCGGTGGCGGCGACCGCCCGCACGTGCTCGGCCGTGGAGACACCGAAGCCGACCGCGACCGGCAGCTCGGTCAGCTCGCGGACGCGGGCGACGGTCGGCGCGGTCGATTCCGGCATCGCCCCCCGCTCGCCGGTCACCCCGCCGGCCTGGGCGACGTAGACGAAGCCGCCGCCGGCGGCGGTCGCGGCCCGCAGCCGCGAGGCCGGGGTCGACGCCGCGACCACCGGGATCCAGCCGATCCCGTGGCGGGCGCACGCCACCTGCACGTCGAGGGCGGCGTCGACCGGCAGGTCGGCCACGATCAGGCCGCAGACGCCGGCCGCCCGCAGCGCGGCCGCGAACCGCTCCGGCCCGCGGGCGTGGACGGCGCTGGCGTAGCACATGACCACCACCGGGACGACCGGCGCGATCATCGCCACGCCGCCCAGGATCCCGTCGATCGTGGCCCCGCGCTGGAGCGCCGCGCGGCCGGCGGTCGCGATCGCCGGGCCGTCGGCGGTCGGGTCGTGCGAGGGCAGTCCGACCTCGACGAAGGCGGCCCCGGCGGCGGCCGACGCGGCGGCCGCGGCGCAGCTCAGCTCGACCGTCGGGAAGCCACCGACGACGAAGGTCCCGAGCGCGGCCCGCCCGGGCGCGCGCCGGATCGCCTCGGTCAGCCGCTGGGCGCCGCTCACGCGATCGCCTCGACCCGCGCCAGGTCCTTGCCGCCGCGGCCCGAGAGGCAGACCACGGTCAGCGGCGATGGGTGCTCCAGCACCCAGGCCAGCGCGTGGGCGGCCTCGATCGCCGGCAGGATCCCCTCGCTGCGGGCGAACGCGCGGTAGGCGGCGACGGCGCGGGCGTCGTCGACGGCCACGTAGCGGGCCCGGCCGCGGTCGCGCAGCTCGCCGTGCTGGGGCCCGGCGGCGGGGTAGCGCAGCGCTTCGGCGATCGACCGCCGCGGGACCGCGTGGCCGTCGCGGTCGCGGATCACCGGCACCCGCGCGCCGTGCAGGATCCCGGCCCGCGCGCCGCTGGTCAGCGGTGCGGTCCAGCCGTCGCCGGCCTCGACCCCGACCAGCTCGACGTCGTCGTCCTCGAGGAAGGCGGAGAAGATCCCCCAGGCGTTGGCGCCGCCGCCGACGCAGGCCACCACCCGCGCCGGCCACTGGCCGTCGGCCCGCAGCTGGGCGCGGGTCTCGCGGCCGATCACCGCCTGCAGGTCGGCGACGATCGCCGGCAGCGGCGCCGGTCCGACGCACGACCCGGGCAGGAAGTGGGCCCGCTCGCCGTCGGCCATCCAGTCGCGCAGGGCCTGGGCGAACGCGCCCCGGACCCCGTCCTCGGCGCCCGCCACCGGCACCACCTCGGCGCCGAGCATCCGGATCCGGGCGGCGGCCGCGCCGGTCGCCGGGCCGGCCAGGTGGACCGTGCAGGCCAGGCCCAGCTGGGCGGCGGCGGTCGCGGTCGCGATCCCGTGCTGGCCGGACGCGCTCTCGGCGATCAGCCGCTCGCGCCCGAGCCGCCGCGCCAGCAGCGCCTGGCCGAGCGCGTTGGTGATCTTGTGGCCGCCGCTGTGGAGCAGGTCCTCGCGCTTGACGAGCACCGGGTGGCCGGCCAGCTCGCTGAAGCGCGCGGCCCGGTGGAGCGGCGTCGGCCGGCCGGCGAAGCGGTCGAGCAGCGCGGTCAGCTCGGCGGCGAAGAGCGGGTCCTGGCGGGCGGCCGACCAGGCGCGGTCGAGCTCGATCAGCGCCGGCACCAGCGGCTCGGGCACGAAGCGGCCGCCGAACGGCGGCCGCGGCGGCGCGTCGGTCGGCGGGGGCGCCGGAGCGGGGCCGGCGTCGGTGGGGGTGGTGGTCGTCATCGCGTTCCCGTCGTGGGTAAGGCCCGGCCACCCCGCTCCGTCTTCGACTGCAACCGACGGCGGCAGGGGCCGCATCGACAGCGACGACGGAACGGAGCGGGAACTTATGACCACGCAGGGGGCGACCAGCCAGCATCCTCACCACCGGCTCTCGGTGCGGAGGGGCGAGGACAGCGTCTTCGCGATCGGCGACCGGCGGATCGGGGGCGAGACCTTCGCCCTGATCGCCGGACCATGCACGATCGAGTCGGCCGAGCAGGTGCGCGAGACGGCCGAGGCGGTCCAGGCCGCCGGCGCGACGATGTTCCGCGCCGGCGCCTACAAGCCGCGGACCTCGCCCTACGCCTTCCAGGGGCTCGGGCTGGCCGGGCTGCGGATGCTGGCCGAGATCCGCGACGAGCTGGGGATGCCGGTCGTCACCGAGGTGATGGACGCCCGCCAGGTCGAGGACGCGGTCGAGCACGCCGACGTGATCCAGGTCGGCGCCCGCAACATGCAGAACTACACGCTGCTGGCCGAGCTCGGCCGCTGCGACCGGCCGGTGCTCCTGAAGCGCGGCCTGGCGGCGACGATCGACGAGCTGCTGGCGGCGTCGGAGTACGTGCTCCACGGCGGCAACGAGCGGGTGCTGCTCTGCGAGCGCGGGATCCGCACCTTCGAGTCCTCCTACCGGTTCACGCTCGACGTCTCGGCGATCCCGGTCCTGAAGGAGCGCACCCACCTGCCGGTGATCGTCGACCCGAGCCACGCCGCCGGCCGCCGCGAGTGGGTGACCCCGCTGTCGCTGGCCGCGGCCGCCGCCGGCGCCGACGGGCTGATCGTCGAGGTCCACCCGCGGCCCGACGAGGCGGTCTGCGACGGCCGCCAGTCGCTGCACGTCGACGACTTCGCCGGCTACGCCGAGGCGGTCGCGCGGGTCGTCGCCGCCACCGGCCGCCAGGCGGCCGCCGCGCCGGTCGCGCTCGGGGCCTAGGACGATGGCGATCGCGGTCCCGGAGCGGACGCTCGGCGTCCGGCCCTCGGTCGACGCGGTGCGCGACGCGCTGCGCGAGGGCTCCTGCGCCACCGTCTGGACGACGTTCTTCGACGACGAGCTGACGCCGGTGGCCGCGTACCAGCGGCTGCGGGGCGACGGGCCGTCGTTCCTGCTCGAGCCGGCCGGCGACGACGGCGCCGCCGGCCGCCACGCCTACATCGGCGTGCGGCCCGCGGCCGTCCTCCGCTGGCACCTCGGCGATCCCGGCGACCCGTACCGGCTGGTGGCCGAGGCGGCCGGCCGGGCGGCGCGCGACGCCGGTCCGCCGCTGCCCTTCCGCGGTGGCGCGGTCGGGCTCTTCGGCTACGACCTGGTGCGGACCGTCGAGTCGCTCGGCCCGACCCCGCCCGACGAGCTGGGCCTGCCCGACCTGGCGGCGATGGTGACCGACGTGGTGGTCGCGATCGACCGCGTCGCCCACGAGGTGACGGTGATGGCGACGGTGCGGCCGGGGGAGGACCCGGCGCTCGGCCGGGCCGAGGCCGCGCGCCGGATCGCCGAGGTCCGCGAGCGGCTGCAGTCGCCGCTCGACCCGATGCCGGAACCCGCGGTGGCCGCGGGCGGCTTCCGCGGCGGGACCGCGCCCGAGCGCTACGAGCGGATGGTCGAGACCTGCGTCCGCTACATCGAGGCCGGCGACGCCTTCCAGGTGGTGCCGTCGCAGCGCTGGTCGGCGCCGCTGGCCGGCGACCCGTTCGACGTCCACCGGGCGCTGCGGGCGGTCAACCCCGCGCCCTACCTGTTCTTCCTCGACTTCGGGGACTTCCAGCTCTGCGGCGCGAGCCCCGAGCCGCTGCTGCGGGTCCGCGACGGGGTCGCCAGCACGTCGCCGATCGCCGGCACCCGCCGCCGCGGCGAGGACGAGGCCGAGGACCAGCGGCTGGAGCGCGAGCTGCTGGCCGACGACAAGGAGCGGGCCGAGCACACGATGCTGGTCGACCTCGGCCGCAACGACCTCGGCCGCGTCTGCGCGCCGGGCAGCGTGCGGGTCGAGCGGCTGATGGACGTCGTCCGCTGCTCGCACGTGATGCACGTCGTCTCGCGCGTGGACGGGGCGCTGGCGCCCGGGGTCGACGCGATCGACGCGCTCCGCAGCACGCTGCCCGCCGGCACCCTCAGCGGCGCGCCGAAGGTCCGCGCGATGCAGATCATCGACGAGCTGGAGGCGGTCAAGCGCGGGCCCTACGGCGGCGCGGTCGGCTGGCTCGGCCACGACGGCGACCTCGACACGGCGATCGTGATCCGGACCGCGGTGATCCGCGACGGCCGGGTCCACGTCCAGGCCGGCGCCGGCGTCGTCGCCGCCTCCGATCCCGGGCGCGAGCGGCAGGAGACGGTCGACAAGGCGCGGGCGGTCGTGCGCGCCGTCGAGCGGGCGGGCGGTGCGGCATGACCCGCGTGCTGATGGTCGACAACTACGACTCCTTCACCTACAACCTGGTCCAGTACCTGGCCGAGCTGGGGGCGGAGGTCGACGTGGTCCGCAACGACGCGGCGACGACCGCCGAGCTGCTGGCCCGCGGCTACGACCGGGCGGTGATCTCGCCCGGACCGTGCACGCCCGACGAGGCCGGGATCAGCGTCGAGCTGGCGCGGGCGTTCCCCGAGGCCGGGGTGCCGCTGCTGGGCGTCTGCCTGGGCCACCAGTCGATCGCGCGGGCGTTCGGCGGCCGGGTGGTCCGCCACGCGCCGGCCCACGGCGTCGCGTCGCCGATCGAGCACGACGGGCGCTCGCTCTTCGACGGCCTGCCGTCGCCGGTCCCGGTCGGCCGCTACCACTCGCTGGTCGTCGACGCCGACCTGCCGCCGGCGCTGGAGTGCAGCGCCGACGCGGTCGTCGACGGGACCCGCGTGGTGATGGCCCTGCGCCACCGGACGCTGCCGGTCGAGGGCGTCCAGTTCCACCCCGAATCGATCCTGACCGAGCACGGCAAGCGCCTGCTCGCCAACTTCCTGGAGGCAGCATGAGCACCCCCGGCGACCTGCGCGCCGCCCTCGGGCGGATCGCGCGCCACGAGCCGCTGACCGCCGACGAGGCCGGCGCCGCGATCCGCGTGATCATGGCCGGCCGCGCCGCGCCCGAGCAGACCGCGGCGCTGCTGCTGGGCCTGCGGGCCCGCGGCGAGACCGTCGACGAGCTGATCGGCGTCGCCCGCACGATGCGGGCGCTGGCGACCCCGGTCGCGCTGCCCGACCCGGACGGGCTCGTCGACACGGCCGGCACCGGCGGCGGCCGCCCGAGCTTCAACGTCTCGACGCTGGCGGCGCTGATCGCCGCCGGCGCCGGCTGCCGCGTGGCCAAGCACGGCAACCGCTCCAGCACCAGCCGCTCGGGCTCGGCCGACGTCCTGCGGGCGCTCGGGGTCGAGCTGGGCGCGGCGCCGGAGGCGGTCGCGGCGACGATCGAGGAGACCGGGTTCGGGTTCCTCTACGCCCCCGCCCACCACCCGGCGATGCGCCACGTGGTGCCGGTCCGGCGGGCGCTGGGGGTGGCGACGATCTTCAACCTCGTCGGCCCGCTGACCAACCCGGCCGGGGTCCGGCGGCAGGTGATCGGCGTCGCCGACGCCGGCGCGGTCGGCCTGGTGGCCGAGGCCGCGGCCCGGCTCGGCGCCCTCCACGTGCTGGTGGTGCGCGGCGACGACGGGCTCGACGAGCTGAGCCTGGAGACCGACTCGCGCGTGATCGAGGTCCGCGACGGGCGGATCGTCGGCGACGCCCGGATCGGGCCGGAGGCGTTCGGCCTCGGCCGCCGCCCGATCGACGACGTCGCCGGCGGCGAGCCGGAGGAGAACGCCGAGCGGCTGCGCGCGGTGCTGGCCGGGGAGCCGGGCAGCGCCCGCGAGATGGCGCTGCTGAACGCGGCCGCCACGATCTACGTCGCCGGCCGCGCGGCGACCTTCGGCGAGGCCGGGGCGCTGGCGCGGGCGTCGCTCGACAGCGGCGCGGCGCGGATGGTGCTGGAGCGGGTCGTCGCCCGCGTCCCCGAGGCGGTGGCGGCATGAACGTCCTCGACCGGATCGTCCGGACCACCGCCGACGACCTGGAGCGGCGCCAGCGGCGGACCTCGCCGGCCGAGCTGCAGGCCCGGGCCCTGACCGCGCCGCGGCGGGCCTCGTTCGCCGCCGCACTACGGGCCCCCGGCCTGTCGGTGATCGCCGAGCACAAGCGGCGGTCGCCGTCGCGGGGCACGATCCGCGCCGACCGCGAGCTGGCCGACGTCGTCCGCGACTACGAGCGGGGCGGGGCGGCGGCGCTCTCGGTGCTGACCGAGCAGCGGCACTTCGGCGGCGAGCTGAACGACCTGATCGAGGCCGCCTGGGTGACCGAGCTGCCGCTGCTGCGCAAGGACTTCGTGATCGACCGCTACCAGCTGCTGGAGGCCCGGGCGGCCGGCGCGTCGGCGGTGCTGCTGATCGTGGCGGCGCTGCCGACCCGCGAGCTGGCCAGCCTCCACGACGCGGCGCTCGACCTCGGGCTCGACGTGCTGGTCGAGGTCCACGACGCGGTCGAGCTGGACGTGGCGCGCAGCATCGGCGCCCGGATCGTCGGCGTCAACAACCGCGACCTGCGCGACTTCAGCGTCGACGTCGAGCGGACCTACCGGCTGCTCGACGGGATGCCGGCGGGCGCGACGGTCGTCGCCGAGTCGGGGATCCGCGGCGCCGACGACGTCCGCCGGCTGGCCGCCGCCGGGGTCGACGCGGTGCTGGTCGGCGAGGCGCTGATGGCGTCCCCCGATCCGGTCGACGCCTGCCGGGAGCTGACGTGCGCCTGCGCATGATCACCGCCGGCGAGTCGCACGGGCCGGGCCTGACCTGCGTCGTCGAGGGCCTGCCGGCCGGGCTGCCGCTCGACCGCGACGCGCTCGACGACGACCTCGCCCGGCGCCAGCTCGGCCACGGTCGCGGCGGGCGGATGCGGATCGAGCGCGACCGGGTCGAGGTGACCGCCGGCGTCCGCCACGGCCGCACGCTCGGGTCGCCGGTCGCGCTCCAGGTCGCCAACCGCGATCACGCCAACTGGGCCGAGCGGATGAGCCCGTGGCCGGTCGACGCCGAGATCCCACCGGTGCGGCTGCCGCGTCCCGGCCACGCCGACCTGGCGGGGCTGCTGAAGTACGGCCACCGCGACGTCCGCGACGTGCTCGAGCGGGCCAGCGCCCGCGAGACCGCGGCCCGCGTCGCCGGCGGTGCGCTCGCCCGCGCGCTGCTGCGCGAACTGGGGGTCGAGGTCCGTTCGCACGTGACCCGGATCGGCGACGTCGAGACCGCGCTGCGCCCGCGCGAGCTGGCGGCCTTCGCCGGCGTCGACGAGCACCCGGTGCGCTGCCTCGACCCGCAGGCCGGGGCGGCGATGGTCGACCACATCACCCGCCAGCGGAAGGCCAACGAGTCGATCGGCGGGGTCTGGGAGGTGGTCGTCTTCGGGCTGCCGGTCGGGCTCGGCTCGCACGTCAGCTGGGAGCAGCGGCTCGACGGGCGGCTGGCGGCCGCCGTCTGCTCGATCCAGGCCTGCAAGGGGGTCGAGTTCGGCGACGGCTTCGCGCTGGCGGCGCGGCCCGGATCGGCGGCTCACGACGAGCTGTTCCCGGGCCTGGAGCGGCGCACGAACCACGCCGGCGGGCTCGAGGGCGGGATGACCACCGGCGAGCCGCTGGTGATCCGCGGCGCGATGAAGCCGATCCCGACCCTGACCCGGCCGCTGCGCTCGGTCGACCTCGGCACGGGCGAGCCGGCGGCGGCGCTGCGCGAGCGGACCGATTCCTGCGTGGTCCCCGCCGCCGGCGTGGTCGGCGAGGCGATGGTGGCGTTGGTGCTGGCCGACGCCTGCCTGGCCAAGTTCGGCGGCGACCACCTGGACGACGTCCGCGCGGCGCTGGCCGCCTACCGCGAGCGCTGCGACGCGCTGGTGCCGGTCGCGGCGCCGTAAGGCGCGGTGGCCGGGCCGAGTCTCCCAGGCAGGGAGCGCCGTCGGGGAGGCGGCGCCCCGCCGACGAGGAGAGAGACGTGAGAACGCTCCGCAAGCTGCTGCTTCTGGCGATCGTGCTGGGAGCAGCGTTGACCGGACCCACCACCGACGAGGCCCGCGCGGGCCTCGTCTGCGAGCTGACGCCCCAGCTCTGCAACACCCTCAGCTACGAGTACGTCACGACGACGGAAACCGGCGGCCAGCCGATCGTCCGCACCCACAAGGCGCTGATCGACGTGCCGACGGTGCTCAACGTCGACGACGACCTGGCGCCCGAGCTGACCGCGACGCTGCTGACGATCTCCGGCACCAGCGCCACGGTCGACATCAAGCGCAACGGGCTCGGCTGGCCGAACGGGCAGAAGCTGCGCACGAAGGTCGAGGTGCGGCTGCCGTACACCGGCGCCAAGCGGATGGCCTTCGGCTACGACGGCCGGCTCGACACGGCGCCGACCGCGTTCAAGGCCAAGCTCAAGGCCCCGACCGCGACCGACGTCAGCGTCGGGGTCACCCAGGAGGGCGCCGGCGCGAAGACCGCGGTCACCGGCGCCACCTTCACCCCCGACGGCGACGCCCGCAAGGACCCGACCGGGATCGAGGCCCGCTTCTCGGCGCTGCCGGCGCAGCTCGACCTCAACGCCCAGATGACCGACGCGCCGGTCTTCCAGCTGACCGCGCCCGGCCGCCCGACGCTCGACCTGAAGGTCGACAGCAGCGCCGGTCCCGAGACCCAGCGGATCAACGCCCACGTCGAGCAGCTGCCGACCTGGACCAAGGTCACCTACGCGCCGAACGCCGACGGCCGCCACGTCGTCTGGGACGCCGCCCAGGTGGCCAGCCGCGGGAGCTTCGACTACACCCGCTTCGTCGGCGGCGTCGACCGCGAGCACGTCGGGATCGTCGGCGAGGACGTGCCGCAGAAGCTGCTGGTCGACCAGACCGGCGACCAGCTGACGGTCGACGGGGCGACGGCGGCCAAGAAGCTGCGGGCCCAGGTCGACGGCGTCCAGCCGATCTTCCAGGCCAACGGCCAGAGCGTCCGCTCGCTCTACGCCTCGCTGACCGGACCGACGAAGAAGACCGTCGCCCGCTACGTCGGCGGCGCCGAGGGCTACCGGCTGACCCCCGAGGGCGGCACGATCGACGAGGTCTCGCTGCGGCTCTCCGACGAGCGCAAGCCGGCCCCGCTCGGCGGCGGCCAGGGCCCGCTGCCGATCTCGGACGGTCAGGCGATCCCGCGCAGCTTCGTCCGCTACCGCGACCGGCCGGGCGAGTTCGACGTCGCCGCGCGCCTGCGCGACGTCCGCGGCGTGGCGCTGCGGACCGACCAGCCGCTGCGGGTCGCGCCCGACGTGGCCAGCCCGCAGCCGCTCGACGTCGACCTGAAGTGGTCGGACGCGGCCGGACCGGTGATCTCCGCCGGCGGCGGTGACGGTCGTGCGCCGCGGCCGCTCTACGAGGTCTGGGGGACGGTCGCCCAGCTGCAGCCGGGGACCGTCCTCCAGCTCGACGACGAGGGCGGCGCCCGCGGGATCCAGTACGACGCCGCCGGCACGGTGACGAAGGCCGATCTGCACTTCCGCGGCTTCGACCTGACCGACCGCGCCGACGTGCTCGACGTCGAGGCCGACGCGCTGCCGGGCAAGCTGACCCTGCAGTCGTCGCCCGACGGGACGATCGTCGGCGGCGCCTCGGCCCCGATCGGCGAGGTCCGCCTGCGGCTGGTCGACCAGAGCGCCAACGCGATCACGCCGCCGCCCGGCAAGGACGGCGTCAGCTACGTCGACACGCCGCAGAGCTTCGGCGTCGCGGCCCGGATCGGCGGCGTCCGGAGCTTCGAGCTGCGGACCGGGAGCACGCAGGTGGTGGCGGTCGACAGCGCCGCCGGCAAGCCGTTCGGCGCCCGGATCACGATGCCGCAGAGCGGGTCGCCGCAGCCGCTGCGGGCCGAGGTCGACCTGGCGAAGCTGCCGCCGAAGGCACGGCTGAGCCTGGAGCCGCGGGCCGGGGGCGGGAAGCTGATCGGCTGGAGCGCCGACGCCGCCGTCCCCAGCGCCACGATGGTCGTCCGCGACGTGCGGCTGACCGAGCGGGCGCGCTACGCGGGCCTGACGGTGACCGACCTGCCGAAGCAGTTCACCGTCGCCACCCGCGACTCCGGCAAGCTCGAGATGAGCGCGGCCGACCCGGTCGGCGGCGTCCGCCTGCGGCTGGCCGACAGCGAGGCGAACACGATCGCCCCGCCGGTCGCCAACGACGGCGCGACCTACGTCGACGAGCCGGCGAAGTTCGCCGTCGCGGTCGCGATCCACGGGCTGCGCAGCTTCGAGGTCGATCCGGGCACGACCCAGGTGGTGGCCGCCGACAGCGTCGCCGGCAAGCCGTTCGAGGCGGTCCTGCGGATGCCGCAGGCGGACAGCGACGAGTCGCTGCGCGGCAAGCTGACGCTGGCCGCGCTGCCGCCGAAGGCGCGGCTGAGCCTGGCGCCGAACGGGAAGGACGGGCGGCTGATCCAGTGGTCGGCCGGCGCCCCGATCGCCAGCGCCCAGCTGACCGTCCGCGGGGTCGAGATCACCGACCGGGCCCGCTTCGCGCGGCTCGACGTGACCGACGTGCCGAAGGCGTTCACGGTCAAGACCAGCGACCGGATCGAGGTCTCGGCCGCCGATCCGATCGGCCGGATCGAGGCCCGGATGACGGAGAAGGAGAGCCGGCTCGACCAGGCGAACCTGGTCAGCAGCCGGATCCCGGCCGACGAGGACGGCTTCGACTACGTCGAGACGGCGGCCGAGTTCTACGCCGTCGGCCGGATCAGCGGTCTCCGCGGGCTGCTGCTGCAGCCGCCGAAGGAGCAGGCCGAGGGCGAGCCGGAGCGCTCGGTCACGGTCGCCAACGTCGACGCGGTCGCCGGTCGCCCGTTCGGGGTCGACTTCGAGCTGCCGGAGAGCGAGCCCGGGGAGTACGAGGCGTCGGGCAAGGACCACTTCTTCCTCAGCGGACGGCTGGCGAAGCTGCGGCCGAAGACGAAGCTGACGGTCGACGTCGGGGCCAGCGGCGACTACGACGAGCAGCTGGCGGACATCGAGTACCAGGCCCAGGGCTCGGCGCCCGGCCTGACGCTGTCGTCGAACGCGGGCGGGGCCAAGAAGCTGACGGTCAGCACCGGTGCGTTGCCGGAGAAGCTGCGCGCCTGCTACTCGACCTACCGCTGGTGCGCGACCTCGGACGCGTACCTGATCGACAAGCGGATCGGCCGCCAGCCGGCGGGCTTCCCGCAGCCGAACGGCACCCGCAACGACTCGGGATCGATCTTCGTCGAGGCGTCATCGCCGATGACGATCCAGGAGCTGACCGTCTGCTACAAGGGCGCGACCTGCACGCTCGCGGACGGCAACGGGATGGACGGGGTGATCTTCCAGAACCTGAAGCTGCAGAAGCTCGCCTTCGACATGTCGCTCGACGAGTACGTCACCGAGTCCCTGCGGCTCCGGGGACACATCGCGGTCGACACCGACGGACATCCGGTCAACGGCCTGGTGCACATCCGCTTCGGCCAGAACGTGACCATGGACGTGAACCGGCTGAGCTACGCGCTCAACGGCCTGCGGGCCGACGACCGGCTGGCGCTGTGGCACACCGCGTCGAAGGGCGCGTTCGAGAAGTCGCCGCTCAACGACTACTGGGCCAAGGGTCCGATCGAGTGCAACGGCGGACTGATCCTGGTCGACGGCGGCAAGCTCGGGAAGGGGCTGCTGATGGCGCAGCAGATCACGCAGATCTTCAACTACGCCCTCTGCGAGAACCACCCGGCGCCGTGATCGCGGCTCGGCAGCGGTAGCGGGACCACGCGGCCGGCACCCCAGGGTGCCGGCCGCGCCGCGTCCGCGGCTCAGAAGTTGCAGCTGACGCCGACCCCGTAGACCGTGGGGTTGCCGGACGACCCGGGCGGCTCGAGGTTGCCGGCGCTGGGCCGGCAGGGGGTGAACCAGCAACCGAGCGTCTTGAAGAACTTGCCGCCGTGCTTCTTCTTGCAGGCCGACCACTTGCCGTCGACGACGACCGTCGGGGCGGCGATCTGGCCGCTGCCGCCGGTCGGGGTCGTCGACTGCGCCTGGGCGCCGGTCGCGGGCAGCAGCCCGGCCAGCAGGACGGCGCCGAGCGCCGCGGTTCGAATCGGCTTCATGGGTTCTCCTCGTTCCCGGGGACGCGGGCTCCACGCGGTCGCGGGGGCGTCACCGCGTCCCTGTCCGATCGACGGCGCGGCGCCCGCGCGCGTTACTGGGTGCCGCCGCGTAAGCCGAGCACCGGTCGACGGGGTCTACCCAGATGTGGCGGACGAGCGACGGAGCGAGGCGATCGACCGGCGGATGACCGTCGCCGAGGCGGCGGCGCTGCTGCCCTGGGCCCAGCGCGAGGCGCTGGCGCTGCTGGCCGACGACGGGCTGGGCTACGCCGAGGTGGCCGGGATCACCGGCGGCACCCGGCGGACGGTGGCGGCGACGGTCGCCGCGGCGCGGGTCGGGCTGGCCGACCGGCTCGGCGGGACGCAGGTGGCCGAGCGGCTCGGCCGCGAATGCTGGAGCGCCCTCCGCGAGGTCGCCGCCGCCCTCGACGACGAGGCCGCCGTCGCCGACGCGGCGCTCGCCGTCCACCGCGCCCGCTGCCCGCGCTGCCGCGAGGCCGAGCAGGGCCTGCGGCGGGCCCGGCAGGCCTACGCCGGCTGGCGGATCGAGCCGCCCGACGACGGCTGGCGGGCGCGGACGGTCGACCGCCTGCGCGACCGTCGCTGAGGGTCAGCCGCCGGCGCGGCGCGCGCGGTGCGCGTCGCGGGCCTCGCGGCTGAGCCGGACCTCGGGGTGGGCGGGGCCGAGCGCGGCGCTCTTGGCCCGGACCGCGGCCTCGTAGGCGCGGGCGGCGCCGCGGTCGTCGCCGAGCCGCCGCAGGCCCTCGGCCAGGTTGTGCTGGGCGGCGCCGACGTCGAGCGGGTCGTCGGTCCCGGTGATCGCGAAGCTGGCCAGCGCCGCGTCGAGCAGCGCGACCGCGGCCACGCACTCGCCGGCGTCGATCAGGATCGCGGCCAGCGCCGCCCGCTCGACGGCGACCGCGCGGTCGTGGGGCCGGTCGCCGGCGGCGGCCTGCCGCCAGGCCAGCGCGGCCTCGGCGTGTCGGCGGGCGGTCTCGAGGTCGCCGCGGGCGTGGGCCAGGCCGCCGAGGTTGTGGTCGAGCACGGCCCGCGCCTCGCCGCCGAGCGCGCCCGTCCGCAGCGCGGCCTCGGCGATCCGGTAGAAGGCGGCGGCGCGGTCGTGGCGGCCGAGCGCCTTGGCGGCCACGCCGCCGGTGGTGGCGGCGGCGAAGCGGTCGGCGGGGTCGCCGTCGGGGGCGTCGCGCAGCAGCGCCTCGACGGCGGCGACGGCCTCGGCGTAGTGGCCGCGGTCGACGGCGATCGAGGCGCCGGTGACGACCAGGGCGGCGCGGACGCGGGCGATCGCGGGGTCGGGCGCGACGACGGCGGCGAGCGCGTCGAGGCCACGGGCGACGTGGTCGTGGGCGTCGGCGTAGCGGCCGCGGGCCTGCAGGCAGCGAGCGGCGAGGGTGCGGGCGTTGGCGCCGTCGGGCGAGCGGCCGAAGCGCTCGGCGCTGGCCGCGGCGAGGTCGGCGGCGACCAGCAGGTCGCCGCGCTCGGCGGCGTGCGCCGCGGAGCGGAAGAGCTGCGCGGCGGAGCGGGCGGTCATCGCCGGAGGAGGGGTCGGGGATCGCGCCGGCGGGCGCGATCCCCGTGGTCGTGGCGCTTAGCGGCCGGTGACCTGGTTGTGGTTCAGCAGACCCCCGGCGACCACCACCGGGGTCGTGAGGACCTGGTTGTGGTTGAAGCGGGTTCCCGCGACGACCACCGGCGTGGTGAGCGCCTGGTTGTGGTTGAGCCGGAACCCGGCGACGACGACCGGCGTGTTGAGCATCTGCTCGCTCCTCGGATGGGTGTGAGTTACGCACCGGACCCGCGAGGGGGACTGCGCGGGCCCGGTGACCGAGGAGACGGCGCCGGCCGGCGCGGCCTTACGCGGCCCGCGCCGGCCGCCCGGTCACAGCTCGCTGACGTTGCCGTCGCCGTCCCAGCGGATGCAGCCGAGGGTCTTGCCGTCGACGGTCTGGTCGCAGTGGTAGCCGCTGCCGTCCTCGTTCTCGCAGCCGTAGCCGCCGAGGTCGTCCCAGCAGACCTTGGCCACCGACGGCCGCGGGGCGCCAGCGGACAGCGTGCCGGCGGGGGTCCGCGCGGCGGAGGCGCCGGCCGCGGGGAGCAGGGCCACCGCGGCCAACGCGCCGGCCAGCGCGGTCGTGAATCGGATCTGGTGCTTGTGGTTGGACACGCCGGTACGACGGTCCGCGCCCCGCGGGGCTTACGCCAGGCCGCGTAAGGCGCCGCCGCCCGCCGCCGTCACCGCTGCGTGAACCGTTCGATCCACACCACCCACCCGGGCCCGCTGCTGCGGGCGCTGCTCGCGCTGCTCGCAGCAGCGGCGGCGGCGCTGGCCACCGTCCCGACCGTCGCCTCGGCGGCGCTGCTCGACGAGCAGGGCGACCTCTCCGCCGTCGTCGCCACCTTCGAGGACGAGCTGCCCGTGAGCGGCAGCGAGGGCTACGACGTGCCGACCGCCAGCGAGGCCCAGAAGATCGCCGACGCCTACGGGAAGATCCGCCGCGGCGAGCTGACCCAGGCCGCGACCGTCGCCCAGCCGCTGAAGTACGACGTGGTCCGCTTCCACGACACCGTCGTCGACCGCGACTACGTGCTGCTGCGCGAGCGCCAGAACGGCGACGACAGCTGGCCCCACGGCTGGGGCCTGTACGTCCACGCGCCCGACGCGGTCCTCTGGGACGCCGTCGTCGAGGCCCCGCACCCGATCTGGGACGGCGGCACCTTCGACGTCGCGGTCCGGCTGCTGCGCGGCGCGCGGGCGGCCGACCTGCTGCTGGCCGGGGCCCACCGCAACGCCAACGCGGCGACGCTGCCGAGCGGCGACCGGGTGGCCGACGTCGCCCACGCGCCGGGCAGCGTCTTCCACGCCGTCCACCAGGTGATCGCCGACGCGAAGGTCGCCGTGGTCCAGCTGCACGGGTTCGCGGAGGACCGCCCGGCGACCTGCAAGGAGGTCGTGGTCTCGGCCGGCGTGTCGACGCCGAACGACGTCGTCACCCTCGCCGCCCAGCGGCTGACCGCCCACGGCCTGAGCGTCTTCACCTTCGTCGGCAACGGCGGCTGCGGCGCGCCGCTGGCGGGGACGGAGAACGTCCAGGGCGACGCGACCCGCGCCGCCGGCGGCCGCTTCGTCCACGCCGAGCTGCGCAAGCACGTCCGCGACAGCGCCAGCTCGCGGCAGGCGGTGGCGACGGGGCTGGCGGAGGCGCTCGACGCGCTGCTGCCGCACTACCCGTTCGTCTTCGTCTGGCCGTAGCCGCCCGCCGCGACGCGCTCAGCCGCCGAAGGCGTCCGGATCCGGTCCGATCCGCTCGCCGGCGTCGAGCGCGTCGATCGCCGCCCGCTGCTCGGCGGTCAGCGCGAAGTCGAAGAGCGCGGCGTTGGCGGCGATCCGCGACGGCGTGACCGACTTCGGGATCACGACGTTGCCCAGCTCGACGTGCCAGCGCAGCACCACCTGGGCCGGGGTCCGGTCGTGGGCGGCGGCGATCGCGGTGATCGCCGGGTCGTCGAGGACCGCGCCCTGGGCGAGCGGGCTCCAGGCCTCGGTCACGATCCCGTGCTCGGCGTGGAACGCGCGCAGCTCGGCCTGGGCCAGCCGCGGGTGCAGCTCGATCTGGTTGACCGCCGGCACCACGCCGGTCTCGTCCAGCAGCCGCCGCAGGTGGGCGGGCTGGAAGTTCGAGACCCCGATCGAGCGGCTGCGGCCGGCCTCGCGCAGCTCGGCCAGCGCCCGCCAGGCGTCGACGTAGCGGTCCTGGCCGGGGGTCGGCCAGTGGATCAGGTACAGGTCGACGTGGTCGAGGCCGAGCCGCTCGAGGCTGGCGTCGAAGGCCTCGCGCGGGCGCGCCTGGTCGTCGTTCCAGAGCTTGGTGGTCACGTACAGCTCGTCGCGGGCCAGGCCGGAGGCGGCGATCGCGGCGCCGACGCCCTCCTCGTTGCCGTAGATCGCGGCGGTGTCGAGGCTGCGGTAGCCGATCTCGAGCGCGGTGCTGACCGCCCGCTCGGTGTCCTCGGGCGGCACCTGGAAGACGCCGACGCCGAGCTGCGGGATCGCGTGGCCGTCGTTGAGGTCGATGGTGGGGATCTGGGTCATCGTGGGGCTTTCGGTTGCGGAGGGGGAAGGTCAGACGGCGGCGGGCTGGCCCGCGCGGGCGGCGCTGGTCCGCCGCTCCAGGTACCCGGAGACGAGCGCCAGCAACAGCCCGCCGGCGGCGAGCGCGGCGCCGATCCAGTTGGGAGCGGTGTACCCGAGTCCGCCGGCGATCGCCAGTCCGGAGAGCCACGCCCCCAGCGCGTTGCCGAGGTTGAAGGAGGCGATGTTGGCCGCCGAGGCCAGCGTCTCGGCGCCGGCCGCCTGCTGCATCACCCGCGCCTGGAGGGCCGGGACGGTGGCGAAGCCGGCGGCGCCGAAGAGCACGATCGTGACGATCGACGCGGCCTGCGAGTGGGCGCTGAAGGCGAACAGCGCCAGCACCGCCGAGAGCGTCAGCAGGATCGCGTAGAGGCTCGGCATCAGCGCCCGGTCGGCGAGCCGGCCGCCGATCACGTTGCCGGCCACCAGCCCGACCCCGAACAGCACCAGCAGCCAGCTGATCGTGCCGTCGGAGAAGCCGGCCAGCTCGGTCATCATCGGCGAGATGTAGGTGAACGAGGCGAAGACGCCGCCGAAGCCGAGCGCGGTGGTGCCGAGCGCCAGCCACACCTGCGGGCGGCGGAAGGCGGCCAGCTCGCGCCGCAGCGCGCCGGCCGCGGCGGCCGGTTGGCGGGGGACGAGGGTCAGGATCCCGACCAGCCCGACGGCGCCGAACAGCGAGACCGCCCAGAAGGTCGAGCGCCAGCCGAGCTGCTGGCCGAGGAAGGTGCCGAGCGGCACGCCGAGCACGTTGGCCGCCGTCAGACCGGTGAACATCAGCGCGATCGCGCTCGCCCGCCGTTCGGGCGCGACCAGGTTGGCGGCGACGACGGCGCCGATCCCGAAGAAGGCGCCGTGGGCGAACGCGGCGACGACGCGGGCGACCATCAGCACGCCGTAGCTGGGCGCGAGCGCCGCCAGTACGTTGCCGACGATGAAGACCCCCATCAGGGTCAGCAGCACGGTCTTGCGGGAGATCCGGGTGACGGCGGCGGTCAGCAGCGGGGCGCCGACGGCGACGCCGAGCGCGTAACCGGAGATCAGCAGCCCGGCGGAGGAGATCGAGACGTCGAAGCTGGCGGCGACCTCGGGCAGGAGGCCGACGATCACGAACTCGGTGGTCCCGATCGCGAAGGCGCCGAGGGCGAGGGCGAGGAGGGCGAGGGGCATGGCGGAGGAGTCGGGACGGGGAGGGCGAAATTGCGGCGCCAGCAAGTAGCGGCGACTGCAATAGTTGCAAACGCTGGCTATTGACGTCAACTGGTATTCTCTCGACACGATGTCGATGCCCGACGACGCGATCGAGGCCCGAGCCCAGGGCTGGCGCACGCTGGCCGCGCTCCACGCCCGGATCGAGGACTGCCTGGCCCGCGAGCTGGAGTCCCGCCACGACCTCAGCGTCAACGAGTACACGGTGCTCGACGTGCTCTCGCGGCAGGACGAGCACCACATGCGGATGCAGCAGCTGGCCGGCGCGGTCGTGCTCAGCCAGAGCGCCACCACCCGGCTCGTCGCCCGGCTGGAGGAGCGCGGCTTCCTGGCCCGCCACCTCTGCCCGACCGACCGCCGCGGGATCTATTCCGAGCTGACCGACGCCGGCCAGGCGCTGCTGGCCCGCGCCCGCCCGACCCACGACGAGGCGCTGCGCGGGGCGCTCGCCGTCGCCCGCGAGCAGGAGGAGCTGCGGCCGCTGGTGGAGACGGTCGAGCGGCTCTCCGCCGCCCCGGTCGGGGCCTGAGCGCGATGGCGGCCGGCGCCGGCGAGGAGGGCCCTCCGGCGACGCTGGCCGGGTCCGACCCGCCGGCGGTCCTCGGGGCGCTGCTCCAGAGCCTGGCCGACGCCGTCTACCTGGTCGACCACGAGGGGATCGTCCGCTTCGCCAACGCCGCCGCGCTCGACCTGCTCGGCTGGCCGGAGGAGCAGCTGGTCGGCCGCCCCAGCCACGCGGCGATCCACCACACCCGCCCCGACGGCCGGCCCTTCCCCGAGGCCGAGTGCCCGCTGCTGCGGCCGCGGCTGACCGGCGAGGTGGTGCGGGTCTGGGAGGACTGGTTCGTCCGCCGCGACGGCCAGCTGTTCCCGGTCTCCTACTCGTCGGCGCCGGTCGCGACCGCGGACGGGCTCGGGGCGGTGGTCGTCTTCCGCGACGTCAGCGACCGCCGCGCCGGCGAGCGGACCGCCCGCGCCGCCGCGGTCGAGCGGGCCCGCGCCGAGGAGCTGGAGCGGTCGCGGATCCGGATCGTCGAGGCGGCCGACGCCGAGCGGCGGCGGATCGGCCGCGACCTCCACGACGGCGCCCAGCAGCGGCTGATGAACGTCGCGCTCGGGGTCCGCCAGGGGATCAGCGCGCTCGACGAGCGGCCCGACGAGGCCCGCGCCCAGCTGGCCGCCGCGCTCGACGAGCTGCGAGCGACGCTGGCCGAGCTGCGCGACCTGGCCGCCGGGATCCACCCGTCGATCCTCACCAACCGCGGGCTGGCCGCCGCCGTCGACGGGCTGACCGGACGGATGCCGCTGCCGGTCCGGGCGACGATCCCCGACGTCCGCTGGCCGGCCGCCGTCGAGGCGACCGCCTACTTCGTGATCGCCGAGGCGCTGGCGAACGTCACCAAGCACGCCGGCGCGTCGCTGGCCCGGGTCGACGTCGAGCAGCGCGACGGGCGGCTGCTGGTGACGGTCGCCGACGACGGCCGCGGCGGCGCCGATCCGGCCGCCGGCCGCGGGCTCCAGGGCCTCGGCGACCGGGTCGCGGCCCACGGCGGGACGCTGGCCGTGGCGCCGGCCGACGGCGGCGGCAGCGAGCTGCGGGCGGTCGTCCCGCTGCCGCCGGCGATGTCCGGCTAGCCCGACCACCGCTGTCCGGCGTCACCCTCTTCCGGCGCCGCGCGCGACGCGAGACGATCGGTCCACGGGGCGGGATCCGGCCTCTCCCGGGTCCCGCCCTTCCCTCCTCGACCGCACTGGAGTCGACCGTGAGCACCACCGTCAAGATCGTCCGTTTCTGGCTCCCGGGCCTGATGTTCGTCGTCGGCGCGGTGATGGTGGTCGCGCGGCCCGACATCATCGGCGTCGAGGGCGCGGCGATGATGCTCGGCGGCGGGCTGGGCGTGGTCGTCTCGGACCGCTTGTACCGGATGGGCCTGAAGGGCGAGCAGGAGCGCGACGAGGAGCAGGACGCCCGCGGCTTCCTCGACCGCTACGGGGTCTGGCCCGACCAGGCCTCGCCCGAGCTGCGCGAGCGCGCCGAGCGCGAGGGCGCCTGGCCCGGCGCCGCCCCCTCGGCCTGATCCGGTCGCCCCGCTCCGGCGACGCCGGAGACGGGCGGCCCCGGACCGTGGCGGTCGCTCACCGCGGACCGGGGCCGTCCGGCCTCGCCGCCGCCGCGACCGGCGTGCGGTCGCCGACGGCCAGCCGCCGTCGCAGCCCTTCCACGTTGACCGGCTCCAGCCGCAGGTCGAGGACCACCTGGTCGACCTCGCCGAGGTCGCGGCCGAGCGTCGCCAGCCGCCGCTCGTCGATCGCCAGGTCGTCGTCGACCAGCAGCACGAAGCGCTCGCGGCCGGCGTCGCGGTACCAGCGCGCGACCCGCTCCAGCAGCGCGGTCAGCACCCGCTCGCCGTCGCCGCCGAAGACGTAGACGCGGGTCAGGTCGAGCAGGTCGTAGAGGTGCAGGCCCGGAGTCAGCCGCTCGGCCACCGCCACCCCGTCGAGCCCGGCGTCGGCGGCCGGCAGCACGAACAGCTCGCGGCCGCGGTCGAGCCCGGCCGCCGCCCACGCCGCCGCGCTCCCGGCCCCGTCCAGCCGCTCGGCGACCAGGTCGAACGCCTCGCGGTAGCCGTGCGGGCGGATCGCCGCGATCGCGTCGGCGATCGTCGTCAGCTCGCCGGCGGTCGGCCGCCGGACCGCCGCCTCGGCCGCCGGGTCGGGCGCGCCGATCGCGACCTCGATCACGCGGCTGCGGACCTCGCAGGTGCCGCCGCTGGCCTGCAGATGCCGGAGGTCGTCGCGGACCGCCACCTGCGGGAAGCCGGGCTGGTCGCGCAGCAGGTTGACCAGCCAGCGGGCGCTCGGGTCGGCGGCCAGCCGCTCGTGCCACTGGACGAAGATCTCGTCGAGCACCCGCTTGCCGGGCGTGCCGTCGGCGGCGTCGCCCTGCGGCTTGGCCAGGTGGAGCCCGAACCAGGCCCGCTCGTGGAGCTTCAGGCACGAGACGCTGGCGAACGGCTGCTGCTGCTCGTCGAGCCAGTCGAGCTTGAAGCCCAGCTGCGGGACGGCCTCCAGCCGGGCGGTGGCGGCGGCGTAGCGCTCGCGGCGGCGGGCGGCCGCGGTCGGGTCGGCGAAGGTGCCGAGCAGGCCGCTGTCGGCGAAGACGTCCCAGACGGCGGCCCCGTTGGCCGCCGACCGCCGGGTCCGGCTCCACGTCCGCCGGGCGATCAGGTCGTGGTACGCGTACGGCGCTCCGGCCGGCCGCAGGACCGTCCGCCCGCGCAGCCGCGCGGCGACCTCGAGCGTCAGCGGCAGCGTCGTCGCGCCGGCGGTCAGGGTGGCGTCGATCCGCGGCCCGGGCGGCGGGTCGCCGACCACCACCAGCGACGCCAGGTCGGCCCGCACCACCGGCCAGGCGTCGCGCCCGGTCCGCAGCGTCCAGCCGGCGTCGGCCCCAACGGCGGCCGGCGAGGCGGCGCGGGCGACGGCCGGCAGCGCCGCCTCGACCGCGTCCCCGGCCACCCGCCGGAGGGCCAGCGGCAGCAGCCACGACGAGCCCGGCAGGACCAGCTCCAGCCACGGCTCGCCGACCAGCGCCGGCAGCGGCGCGGCCGCCTCCAGCCGCACGGTCCGGGGGTCGGGCCGCTCGACGGCGACCGGCCACTGGCCTCCCGCGCCGTCGGTCAGCAGCGCCCGCGCGTGGGTCTCCCGGGCCCGCTCCAGCAGCTCGGTGATGGCGTCGCGCCCGCTCGCTTCCCGGATCGGCATCGGGGCACCGTGGCCGGGCGGCGGCGGCCTCGCAAGGGGGGTTCCCCTGCTCCCGGCGCCGGCAACGACGGCGCCGGGAAACCCCCGGTGACGGACCAGGGGAGCCGGCCTAGCGTGGACCGCGAACCCGACCCCGGAGGCCCACATGAGCGAGACCCCGCTGCCCGTCGCGCAACGCACCGAGTTCCCCTTCGAGCACGAGCTGTACGGCCGGCTCGAGCGGTTCGAGGACGCGGGCCTGCTGACGCCCGACGCCCTCGCCCGCTGGACGACCGCGCACCCGGTCGAGGAGACGGTGACGACCTTCGGCGAGTGCCCGCGCTGCTACTTCCAGACCTCGGGCACCTCGGGGCAGGCGAAGCAGATCCCCTTCACCAGCGCCGACCTCGACGCCCAGATCGAGCACGAGAGTCGGTCGTTCGCGGTCGCCGGGCTGACGGCCGAGGACCGGGTGATGACGCTGGCCTCGCCGCCGCCCTCGCTGTCGGCGTGGGCCACCGTCGCCGGCAGCGAGCGGCTGGGGGCGACCGTCCTCAACAGCTCCTACGTCGACTTCGACCGGATCCTCGACGCCGGCCGCGGCGAGGAGGTGACCTTCCTCTTCGGCACGCCGCTGATGCTGGAGCTGATCGGCGAGATGACCGAGCAGACCTTCGGGCCGGTCGCGCGGGTCTTCCCGAACGTGCGCGCGGCGATCCTCTACGGCGACGTGATGCCGCCGGCGGTCGAGCGGCGGGTGCGGCGCTACTGGGATGTCGACGTGCGGCTGCTCTACGGCAGCGTCGAGGCCGACGTGATCGCCATGAGCTGCCCGCAGGGCGACCGCACGATGCACCTGATGGACAAGGTCGTGGTCGAGCTGCTGACCGAGGGCGACGGCGACCGCCCGGTCCCGGTCTCCGCCTGCGCCGACGGCGTCCGCGGCGAGGTCGTGGTCAGCGACCTCGACCGCGAGCTGCTGCCGCTGATCCGCTACCGGACCGGCGACATGGTCGAGGTCCACCGCAGCCCCTGTCCCTGCGGCCGCCCCGGACCGCGGCTGTCGGTGCTCGGGCGGCGCAAGAACGAGCTGCGGCTCGGTGGCCGCCCGCTGCACGAGATGGAGCTGCACGCGGCGGTCGACGCGGTCGTCGGCGAGCGGCTGCACGACTGGCGGCTCGACGTCCGCGACAACGGCCTGCCCGAGGTCGGCGCGACGCTGACCGTCGAGGGCGAGGAGCCGGCCGATGGCGATGCCGCGGGGAGGATCCGCGAGCGGCTGGTGGCGATCGGCGCGCTGCCGGCGGCCGAGGCCGCGCGGGTGCTGCGGGTCGCGTTCACTGCCCCGAGCGACGAGGCGCGGGCGATCGCCGGCGACGTCAAGGCCGACCGGATCCGCTTCCGATGACCGGCGGCACGGTCCTCGACACCTCGGGCGAGCGCTGCCCGATCCCGCTGCTGCGGGCCAAGCAGGCGCTGCGCGGGCTGGCGCCCGGCGAGTCGCTGACGGTGATCGCGACCGACCCGGAGGCGTCGGTCGACTTCGGCGCCTGGGCGGCGGTCGAACGGCTCGAGCTGCACGAGCGCGAGCACGACGGACGGATCGAGCTCGTCGTGAGCCGGGCGGCATGACGGCGCTCGACGTCCGCGGGGACTTCCCGATCTTCGCCGCCGAGCCGGAGCTGGTCTACCTGGACTCCGGCGCGACGGCGCTGAAGCCGGCGCCGGTGATCGCCGCCGTCGAGCAGCACCTGCGGCGCGACAGCGCCAACGTCCACCGCGGGCTCTACCCGCTGGCCGAGCGCGCGACGGCGGCCTTCGAGGGCGCCCGCCGCCGGATCGCGGCCGCGCTCGGCGCCGATCCGGACGGGACCGTCTTCACCCGCAACGCGACCGAGGCGCTGAACCTGGCCGCGGCCTGCGCCGGGCGGGCCTGGCTCCAGCCCGGCGACGTGGTCGTGGTCTCGATCGCCGAGCACCACTCGAACCTGCTGCCGTGGCGGCGGGCGGCCGAGGAGGCGGGCGCGCGGCTGCTGGTCGCGCCGGTCACCGCCGAGGGCGCGCTCGACGAGGCCTGGCTGGCCGACGTGCTGGCCGCGGGCCGGGTGCGGGTGGTGGCCTTCCCGCACGTCAGCAACGTGCTCGGGACGATCAACCCGGTGGCGCGGATCGCCACCGCCTGCCGCGCCGCCGGCGCCCGCACGGTCGTCGACGGGGCGCAGGCGGTCGCCCACCTGGCGGTCGACCTGCGGGCGCTGGCCGCCGACGTCTACTGCTGGAGCGGGCACAAGGCGCTCGGCCCGACCGGGATCGGCGTCCTCCACGCCGACCCGGCGCTGCTGGCCGCGCTGCCGCCCTACGCGCTCGGCGGCGAGATGGTCCAGCAGGTCGCCGACGAGGTGGTCTGGAGCGACCCGCCGTGGCGGTTCGAGGCCGGCACCCCGCCGATCGCCGAGGCCTGCGGGCTGGCGGCGGCGGTCGAGTACCTGCAGGCCGTCGGCCCGACCCGGATCCGCGCCCACGACCGCACGCTGACCGCGCTCGCGCTCGGCGAGCTCGGCGCCCGCGAGGGGGTCCGGATCCTCGGCTCGGACGACCTCGACCGGCGGACCGGCGTGGTCGCGTTCGCGATCGACGGCGCCCATCCCCACGACGTCGCCGACCTGCTCGGTCAGGCCGGCTGCTGCGTCCGCGGCGGCTTCCACTGCGCCCAGCCGCTGCACGCCGCGCTCGGCCTGCCCGAGGGCAGCGTCCGGATCAGCTTCGGCCCCTACAGCCGCGAGGCCGACGTCGAGCGGGTGGTGGGGGAGCTGGATGACGTGCTGGCGCTGCTGCGGACCTCGGTGGCCTGACGTGGAGCGCAAGGCCTACCGGGCGCTGATCGTCGAGCACGTGCGGGCGCCGCGGCGGCGCGGACGGCTCGACGACGCGACCCACGAGGCGACCGTCCACAGCCCGGTCTGCGGCGACTGGATCCGCGCCTCGGCGCGGGTCCGGGACGGGCGGATCGAGGACCTGCGGTTCGACGGCCAGGGCTGCGCGATCTCGCAGGGCGCGGCGTCGCTCTGCTCGGCGCCGCTGGTCGGGATGGCGGCCGCCGAGCTCGACGACCTCGACGTCCGCTGGGTCGAGGGCCTGCTCGGCGACCGGCTGTCGGCCGGCCGCCACGGCTGCGCCGAGCTGCACCTACGGGCGCTGCGCCGGGCGCTGGCCGGGGGCTGATCCGCCGGCGCGGTCGAGCGAGGCCCGCAGGTCGACCCGCGAGCGGACGCCGAGCTTGCGGTAGATCACGGTCAGCCGCTGCTCGACGGTCTTCTCGGCCACGGCCAGGCGGCCGGCGATCTCGCGGTTGCGGAGCCCGTCGGCCGCGAGCCGGGCGGTGCAGCGCTCGCTCGGGGTCAGGGCCTCGGGCCGGCCGCTGCGCTCGGCGGTCGGTCGCCGCTCGACCGTGGCCAGCGCCTCGACGGCGCGGTCGGCCCACGGCCAGGCGCCGCGGGCCCGCAGCAGCCGCTCGCCGTGGACCAGGACGGTGCGGGCCGCGGCCCGCCGCCGGGCCCGGCGCAGGCGGGTGCCGGCGTGGACCAGCGCCGCGCCGTCGCGCCAGCCGGCGCGCTCGGGCGGGCGCTCCAGGAACCAGCGCGCGGCCGCGGCGACCGCGTCGGCGCTCTCGGCCCGGACCAGCGCGGCGTGGGCCGCGGCCCAGCTGCCGGCGTGCTCGGCGACGGCGACCGGCGGTGGCGGCTGGTTGGCGCAGGCGGCGGCCTCGGCCCGGTCGAGCAGCAGCGCCGCGGGCAGCGGCTCGCCGCTGGCCAGCCGCTCGGCCGCGGCATCGTCGAGCACCACGCCGGCCTCGGCGCAGGAGCCGGCGAGCAGCGCGATCCGGCCGTGGGCCCAGAGCACCCGCCAGCGCAGCGCGGTCATCCCGTGGCCGGCCAGCCGGCTGGCGAGCGCGTCGCACTCCTCGGGCTCCGGCAGTGGGCCGGCGACGGTCCGGATCTCCAGCAGCAGCAGCGCCAGGTGGGCCGCGAGGACCGGCTGGTCGGCGCTCGCCGCCTCGGCCGCGACCAGCTGCTCGCGGGCGGCCTGGAGGTCGCCGTCGAGCCGCGAGCGAGTGGCCTGGGCCACCAGCTCGATCGGCGCGTCGCGCTCGAGCGGGACCGCCGGACCGGCGCCGGAGAGCAGCGCGCGGGCGGCGGTCTCCTGCTCGGCGGCGGCGTGGGTGGCGGCGGCCAGCGCCTCGGCCGGACCGGTCTCGGGACCGGGCGGGACCGGCAGCCCGGCGAGCGCGTCGGCGACCCGCAGCTCGCGCTCGATCCGGGCCCCGCGCGGCGTCCGGCGAGCCTCGGCCAGCGGCGCCAGCCGGCGGGCGCCGACGACCGGGTCGGCGGCCCGGATCGTGCCGCGGGCGCGCAGCTCGCGGACCCCGCGCCCGTCACCGTCGCGGTCGCCGGCAAGGTCGAGCACGGCGAGCGCGTCGAGCGGCCGGCCGACGGCGTCCAGGCAGCGGGCGTGGAGCCGCGCGCGGCGGCGGCGCGGGCGGTCGGGGGTGGTCAGCTCCAGCGCCCGTGCGGCCAGCAGCTCGGCGTCGGCCAGCGCGCCGTCGCCGAGCGCCCCGACCGCGGCCAGCTCGAGCGCGACGGCCAGCGACTCGGCGCCGCGTGGGGCGGCCTGCGCCTGCTGCCAGAGCCGAGCCCGCTGGTCGCGGTAGATCGCGGCCAGCCGCCGGTGGGCCAGCAGCCGCTCGGTCGGGGTGCAGGCGGCGTGGACGGCGTGGGCGTCGAGCGGGCAGGCGAAGCGCGGCCCGTCGTCGTCGTGGACCAGCAGCCCGGGACGCAGACCCGGGTCGGCCCCGGCCCCGTCGCGCAGCACCCACGACACCAGTGCCTCGGCGTCGCGCGGGCCGGGGACGCTGGCCGCCAGCGTCGTCCACAGCGTCCGCTCGGCGGGGCTGGCCTCGGCCAGCAGCGCCCGCAGCGCGGCGACCCGGTGGGCGCTGACCGGCCGCAGCGGCAGCGGCGCCCGGCCGTGGGCCTGGGCCTCGCCGAGGTCGCCGCTGATCGCCCGCAGCTCGCGCGGCTGGCCGGCGGCCGCGCGGACGATCCGGCGGGCGACCCCGGGCGCGAGGTCCGGGCGCAGGCCGGCCAGCAGCGCGACGGCATCGTCGTCGGCCAGCGGCTCCAGCGCGATCCGCTCGAACTCGGCCGGCGCCTCGGCCGGCGAGGCCAGCACCAGCAGGGCCGGCTCGGCCAGCAGCCGGCGGCCGATCAGGTGCAGGACGTCGAGCGAGGCGCGGTCGAGCCGGTCGGCGTCGTCGACCAGCAGCGCCAGCGGCCGCCGCTCGGCCGCCCGGCCGAGCAGCGCGTGGACCGCCGTCGCCGCCCGCAGCAGCGCCGACGCCGCGACCCCGTGGCCGCCGGTCAGCCGCCGCAGCAGCAGCTGGTGGCCGGGGCCCAGCTCCTGGGCCAGGTGCATCAGCGGACCGACGAGATCGGCGAGGGCGGAGCCGGACGGCTCGGGCCGGCCGCTGCTGCCGCGGAGGGCGATCACGTGCAGGCCGCTGCGGCGGGCGCGGGCGGCGACCAGCTCCAGGATCGTGGTGCGACCGGAGCCCGAGGGGCCGGTCAGCACGGCGGCGGCGCTGAGGCCGCCGGCCGTCCGCTCGACCAGCTCGGTCAGCCGCAGCAGCGTCGCGTCGCGGCCGACCAGGGCCGCTGGGCGGTCAGCGCTCAACGCAGACGTGGAAGTTCTGACCGAAGTAGTCGTCGCCGTCGGCCGCGACGACGCGCGCGAAGCCCTGCTCCCGCAGCAGCTCGGCCAGCTCGTCGGGCGCGAACAGCCGCCGCACGTGCCCCGGCTCGGCGACGATCCGACGGGCGGCGTCGAGGTGGCGGTCGATCGCCGCGCGGTGCTCGTCGTCGTCACGTCCCTGCTCCTTCCACTCGACCAGCGAGCGCTCGATCAGCCCGTCCAGGTCGGGCGCCTGGCGCGGTCCGGTCACGACCAGCCGACCCCCGGGCGCGAGCCGCTCGCGGCAGGCGGCGAAGACGGCCTCCGGGTCGCCGACGTTGAAGAGCACGTTGACCAGCAGGATCGCGTCGACGGTCGCGGGCACGGCGTCGGGGAACCGCTCGGCGCGGCCGTCGAGCAGCGTCACGCGGACGCGGTCGCCGGGGGCGAGGGCCGCGCGGCGGCGCTCGGCCCGGGCCCGCATCGCCGGGTTCGGGTCGAAGCCGACGACCCGCCGCGCGCCGTGCCGCAGCAGCTCGGGCAGCAGCAGCCCGGTGCCGCAGCCGGCGTCGACCACGGTCGCGCGGCCGGCGACGTGGTCGACCGCCTTGGCGGCCATCCGCCAGAAGCAGTCGAGGCGCGGGACGAGGTCGTCGTAGCTGGCGGCGAAGGACGTCCAGATCGGGTCGTCGGCGAGGGTGGCGGACATCGGTTCCTGGTGGGACGGGTGGACGGACGGGACGGACCGGCTCAGCGGTCGTCGGGCAGCCGCTCGGCGAACCGCAGCAGCGCGTCGGGGTCGCGCAGGACCGGCCCGTGGCCGAAGCAGGCGACCCGCGGCCGCAGCTCGGCGAGCCGCCGGATCGAGGCGCGGTTGCGGACCGGGTCGGGGGTCAGGATCGGCTGGGGCTCGTGGAGGCCGACCCGGCCGGTCAGCGGGTGGACGTGGTTGAGCACGTCGCCGAGCAGCAGCACCCGGTCCTGCTCGCGCCAGAAGGCCAGGTGGCCGGGACTGTGGCCGGGCGTCTCCAGGACTGCGAACCCGGCCAGCTCGTCGCCCTCGCGCAGCCGCCGGTCGACGGGGTGCGGCGGGCCGGTCCACCAGCGCTGCTGCAGCCGGTTGGCCAGGCCCGGCGCCTGCAGCGCCGCGACCCCGCCGGGGGTCTCGGCGGCGTCGGCGTCGCCGGCCCCGACCAGGAACGGCAGCCCCAGCTCGACGCAGATCGCGTGGCTCGACCCCTGGTGGTCGGGGTGGGCGTGGGTCAGGGCGTGGGCCCGCACCGGGCGGCCGGCGAGCTGGCGCAGGATCCGCCGGCGGGCGTGGCGGGTGCCGGCGTCGACCAGCACGTCGCCGACCAGGTAGACGTTGATCGCGTTCCGCGGGCGGCCGGCCAGCTGGAGCACGCCGGGGGCGACCGGCACCGTCATCGGCCGGCGGACCGGCGCACGGCCGGCAAGTGGAGCGGGTGGGCGGGGGACGACATCCGGCCCGCAGCGTAGGCCCGGTCGCCGGCACGGACCTCAGGGTCGATCCCGTGGATTTTGGGCCCGAACCCGAACCCTCGCCGCCGGACCCCCGGTCAACGGGCCCGCAACAGCGTCAGCACCGCCATCACCCGCCGGTGCTCGGTCGGGGTCGCGGTCAGCCCGAGCTTGTGGAAGATCCGCGTGGTGTGCTTCTCGACCGCGGCGGCGCCGACGCCGAGCGCCTCGGCGATCCCGCGGTTGGAGTGGCCCTCGGCCATCAGCGCCAGCACCTCGCGCTCGCGCGGGGTGAGGGCGTCGAGCGGGTCGTCGACCCGCTGGCGGCCGACCATCCGGGCGACCACGTCGGGGTCGAGCGCCGAGCCGCCGGCCGCCACCCGCCGGACCGCGTCGACGAACGACTCGACGTCGATGATCCGGTCCTTCAGCAGGTAGCCGACGCCGTGCGCGTCGTCGCCGATCAGGTCGGTCGCGTAGCGCTCTTCCAGGAACTGCGAGAGCACCAGCACCGCCGTGCCCGGCAGCTCGCGGCGGATCTCGACCGCCGCCCGCAGTCCGTCGTCGGCGTGGTCGGGCGGCATCTGGACGTCGACGATCGCGACGTCGGGCCGGTGCGCGCGGACCTTGCGCCGCAGCTCGTCGGCGTCGCCCGCCTCGGCCACGACCTCGAGCCCCGCGTCCTCCAGCAGCCGGGCCAGCCCCGACCGCAGGAGCACCTGGTCCTCGGCGATCAGGACGCGCAGGGCAGCCACGGGGGGAGCCTGCCAGATCACGCCAGCGGACCGAACGTTGCACCCCGGGACGAAGGAGGGACCGAACTGGCACTGCCGCCGCCGGCGTCCGCTGCGAGCCTCGCGCCACACCAGGAACTCGTGTCCATCGCAGCACAGGGGGAAAGACATGACGACCGATCAGCTCGTCGCCGAAGCGACCACCGTCGAGCGGGTCAGCCTCGCGCTCGGCGCGCGGCTCGACGGCGTCGACCTCGCTCGTGAGATCGACGACGAACAGCGGGAGACGGCGCGCCGCGCCTTCCGCGACCACCACCTGCTGGTGGTCCGCGGCCAGGACATCACCGTCGACGACCAGCGGCGGTTCGCGACGATCTTCAGCGAGCTCGACCCGGCCGCGGGCGAGAACCCGCTCGAGATGCGGATCCACACGTCGGTCTTCGCGCTCGAGGGCCACCCCGACTGCCTGGCGCTCCACAACAGCGCCGAGCGCCGCCCGGGCCTCGACCACTGGCACAGCGACAACATCGGCTTCCTCGACCCGCCGAGCGCGACGGTCCTCTACGCGAAGATCACGCCCGAGGTCGGGGGCGACACGCTGTTCTCGAACATGCACCTCGCCTACGAGGCGCTGTCGCCGACGATGCAGCGGTTCCTGGAGGGGCTGCAGGGGGTCCACGACATGCGGCAGGCGTTCCGCAACCCGATGCTGGAGCGGGCGCTGCGCGCGAAGGGGATCGACCCCGACGAGCACTTCGCCCAGCACACCGCCGTCGCCCACCCGCTGATCCGCGAGCACCCGCTGACCGGCCGCAAGGCGCTCTTCATGTCGGCGCCCCACACCACCGGGATCGTCGGCCTCAGCGACGACGAGGCCGCCAACCTGCTCGGCTTCCTCCGCCACCACGTCGAGAACCCGGCCTTCCACTACCGCCACGTCTGGCGCGAGGGCGACCTGCTGGTCTGGGACAACCGCAGCCTCCAGCACCTGCCGGTCGCGGACTACTACCCGGAGGAGCGGCTGATGTTCCGGATGAGCGTGGCCGGGGCGCGGGTGCCCGAGGCCGTCCCCGTGGCGCGGGCCTGAGCGGCCGGAGCGTCCGATGACGACGACGACGCTGCTCAGCACCGTCGGGGCGACCTCGCCCGAGGTCGTGGCCCGCTTCGGGCCCCACCATCCGAACGCGTCGTGGGTCGAGGCCCACGGCGCCGGCCGGATCCCCGGCCGGACCTGGTCGATCGGCCCGGTCGACGGCGAGCCGAGCTCGTGGCTGGTCGAGGTGGGGGCGAAGTTCTGCTACCTGACCGGCCAGATCGACGCCGGGGTGCTGGCCGAGGTCGGCCGGCTGCTGGAGCGTCGTGACGGGGTCACGGTGATCCTGCCGCCGGACGCCACCGTCGGCGAGGGCGAGGCCCCGCCCGGGTTCCGGGCGATGGTCCGTCGCCAGTACCGCGGTCGCAGCGCGGCGCTGGCCCGCGACCTGACCGAGGAGGGCGTGCGGGAGCGGATCGCCGCGGTCCGCGCGCTCGGCTTCGAGGTCCGCGCGATCCGGCCCGAGGACCTGGAGCAGCCGCTGCTGGGCGACACGATGCTGGCGGTCTACGGGTCGGCCGAGGCGTTCGCGGCCGGGCCGGACCTGGGCTTCTGCGCGGTCGAGGGCGACCGGATCATCACCTGGATGCACCCGGTGGTCGGGACCCACAGCGCCGAGCTGGGGCACGCGACCGTGCCCGAGCACCGTCGCCGCGGCGTCCCGACCAACCTCGTCTACATCGCGGCCCGGCAGCTGGCGGAGGCGGGGTTCGACGTCACCGGCAGCAGCGACGTCGAGCTGGTGGCCAGCCAGCGGGTCGCCGAGCGGATCGGGATGACGCGCGAGCACGACTATCCGGCGCTGGTGCGCGATGACCACTGAGCTGGCGCCGCCCGCCGTGGCCGATCCGCTGGTGCGGTCGGTCGCGGAGGGCGACGACGACCACTGCGCCGCGGTCTACCTGGGCTTCGGCCTGGTGACGCGGCAGGGCGTCAGCGTCGGCCGGCTGCCGCTGGACGCGCTGGCGATGGTGCTGGTCGCGGCCCGCCAGCGCGAGCTGCGGGGCGCCGAGCGGGTCGTCCACCTGATCGCGGACCGCCACGCGCTCTACGGGGCGCAGGCGACCCGCGGCCGGGTGGCGGCCTGCGCCCGCACGGTCGCGGGCGAGCTGCGGTCGCTGGTGGCCGCGTTCGAGCTCGAGGACTACGAGGTGGTGCTGGCGTCGGAGATCGGCGACCGCTGCTACCCGCGGCTGCTGGAGCAGGCGTGGCGGGCGTGCGGCGACCTCTACGCCGCGCGCCAGGCGGCCGACGTCGAGTGGGCACGGCGGGTCCACGGGGCCGGGGTCAAGGTCGGCTGGAGCATGAGCGCCGATCCGACCGGCGCCGGTCCCGGGCGCGACGAGCCGCACTTCGACCGGATCCACCGCGAGATCTTCGGCGACGGGATGGCGGTGGCCTACGCCTGGCCCGGCCGGGCGCTCGACCCGGACCGGCCGCGCTGCCCGCCGTACGCGCTGCTGCCCGACCAGCCGCGGTTGACGTTCGCGGCCGACCGGGCGGAGATCGAGCGCCACTGCCGCAGCTCGAGCATGCGGCGGCACCTGGCGCCGCTGGCCGACCGGGCCCTGGCCCAGCTCGGCCTGCCCGCCGAGGGTCACCTGACGGAGCGGCTGGCGACGCTCCTGGACGCGCTGCGGGAACGGGGGGTGGACGGCGGGCACGGCCCGCTGCGGGCCGCCGGCTGACGGCGTCGACGACGCGCGGCCGGCGCGCTACCCTTCTCGTTGACAGAACGCCGCGGACGGGTGGGGGTCGAAGCTCCCGCCGCGGCATCGGATCGCACGCAGAGGGGGGCTCGGACCGTGCGGCGAGGGGGTATGCCCGCGTCAGTTGGGACGCGGGGACGACATAGCGCGCGCGCCACGCGGGACCTGCTCCGGCGGCGGCGCGCGACGATCGCCCGCTTCGCGGTCGCCCGCGCCGGCGGTTCGGGGCCGGCTCCGGTCGCCGTCGGCGCCCCGGCGTCGACCCCGCCGTTCGCCCCGGGCTCGACCTCGACCTCGGCCCCGGCCCCGACCCCGACCGCGCCGCCCGGTTCAGGCCGCCCGGCCGGTCCGGGGCGTCCGCGGCCGCGCTTCCGCCGCCGCCGGATCGGCTACCTGGCGCTGCTGCTGCTCTGGGTCGTGGTCAACGTCCAGTTCTGGCGCTGGTGGCTGCCGCACGCGGCCGACGGCGCCCCGGCCCTGGCCGCCACGGTCAGCGCCGCGCTGGCCTACCAGGCGGTCGTGCTGCCCTCGGTCTTCTGGTTCTTCGTCGGCCGGATCAAGCGCCCGCCCGAGCGGCCCGCGCCGCCCGGGCTGCGGGTGGCGATGATCACCCTCTGCGTGCCGGCGGTCGAGTCGACCGAGGTGATCGAGGCCCAGCTGCGGGCGCTGCGCGCGGTCGAGCACCCGCACGACAGCTGGATCCTCGACGAGGGCGGCTCGGTGGTCGTCCGCGACCTCGCCGAGCACCACGGCGTCCGCTACTTCACCCGCGCCGGGATCGAGCGCTGGAACCAGCCCGGCCCGCCCCACCAGCGCAAGACCAAGGCCGGCAACGTCAACGCCTGGCTCAGCCACGTCGCCGAGCTGGGGGAGGAGTACGACGTCTTCGTCCAGCTCGACGTCGACCACCGGCCGCTGCCGGAGTACCTGGACCGGGTGCTCGGCCACTTCGACGACCCCGAGGTCGCCTGGGTCCAGGCCCCGAGCGTCTGCGGCAACCTCGACAGCTGGACCGCCCGCGGCCTGGCCGAGCACGAGATCGTGCTCCAGGGCCCGCTCCAGATGGGCTTCTACGGCCACTCGGGGACGCCCTTCATCGTCGGCTCCCACACCAGCTACCGGACCGACGCGGTGCGCCGGATCGGCGGCTTCCAGCCGACCCGGGCCGAGGACCACCTCGACACGGTGGTGCTGGCCGCGCACGGCTACCGCGGGGTCTACGTGCCGGAGCAGATCGCGACCGGCGACGGCCCCGAGGAGCTGGGCACCTACCTGCGCCAGCAGTTCGCCTGGGCCCACTCGATGATCACCGTGCTGCTGCGCTGGACGCCGCGGCTGCTGCGCCGCTACAGCCCGGCGCAGGCGGTCCAGTTCCTCTTCGCGCAGACCTGGTACCTGCTCTGGTCGACCACGCTGCTGCTGCTCTGGCTGGCGCCGTCGGTGGCGCTGCTGAGCGAGCAGCGGATCGCCGTCGCCGAGCTGGCCGACTACGTCACCTACTTCCTGCCGGTCTCGCTGACCGGGTTCCTGATGTGGTGCTTCGCGCGGCCGTGGTTCCAGCCGGCCGGGGTCGGGATGACCTGGCGCGGGGCGGTGCTGATGGTCGCTCGCTGGCCGGTCGTACTGTGGGCGCTGGTCAGCGTCCTGCTGCGGACCGAGCACTCCTACATGATCACCCCCAAGCGCGGCCGGACCGGCGGCAGCCTGCCGCGGACCCGGACCGCCGTCGTCTTCGGGCCGACGGCGGCGCTGGTGGCGATCCCGCTCGCCGTCGCCTGGGCAGCCGACCTCAGCGGCCGCACGGCGACCGCCGACTCCTACGTGGTGCTGGTGCTGCTGAATGCGCTGGTGCCGCTGGTCGCGCTGCTGGTGTCGCTCGGCGGCGAGGTCCGCGGCCTGGCCCGCCGCGGCGCGGGCCGCCGCGACGCGCTGCTCGCCCACGGCGGGATCCTGCTGCTGGCGGCGGCGCTGACCGTGGCCCTGGTCGCGACCGCCGTCCACCTGTGGGGCGCGATCGCGGCGGCGGTCGGATGAGCGACGAACCGCGTCCGCGCCGCTGGCGGATGGCGCTGGCCCCCGCCGCGCTGCTGCTGGCGATCGCCGTGCTGCTGGTGCTGCAGGTCGAGCGCGACGGCGACGAGGGCCCGCCGGCGCTGCCGGTCGCGCCGTCGCCGGTCGCGCAGGTGATGCTCGGGGTCACCACCACCGAGCTGGCCCGCAACTCGTTCCAGCCGTGGGACGACGCGGCGCTGCGCTCGGTCGACCGCTTCGAGCGCGCGGCCGAGAAGCACGTCAGCGTCGTGCTCTGGTTCGCCGACTGGGCCCACGTCGCGCGGCCCGACCTCGGCCAGCTGCGCCGGATCGCCGCCCGCGGCAGCCTGCCGGAGATCACCTGGGAGCCGTGGGACAGCAGCAAGCCGCTGCGGACGCCGCAGCCCGCCTACCGCCTGCGCGAGATCATCGGCGGCCGCTACGACCCGCTGATCCGCCGCTGGGCCCGCGACCTGGCCGCCTACGGCGGACCGGTGCGGCTGCGCTTCGCGCACGAGATGAACGGCAACTGGTATCCGTGGTCGGAGGTCTTCAACGGCAACCGCTCGGGCGAGTACGTTCGCGCCTGGCGGCACGTCTGGAGCATCTTCCACAGCGAGGGCGCCACCAACGTCGAGTGGGTCTGGAGCCCCGTGGCGCTGGCGATCAAGGAGAGCGAGTATCCGGGGTCGCGCTACGTCGACCGGCTCGGGCTGTCGGGCTTCGTCGGCGGGATCCAGCTGCGGTTCCGGCCCTGGCGCCCGTTCTCCGCGCTGTTCGGCCCGGCGCTCGACGAGCTGCACGCGCTGGCGCCGGAGAAGCCGATCGAGATCAGCGAGGTCGGCGTCGCCGAGCAGGGCGGCGACAAGGCCGCCTGGATCGCCGACATGTTCCGCTTCCTCTCCCGGACCCCGGCGATCGACGCGCTGATCTGGTTCCAGCTGAACAAGCGCTCCGACTGGCGGGTCGACAGCTCCGAGCGGGCCCGGGCCGCCTTCGCCGCGGGACTGCGGTCGCGCCGCTACGGCCAGCGCGCCGCCCGCTTCGTGACCCCCGGCGGGGTCGGCACGACGACCCCGACCGCCACCCACGACCGGGTGCTGGCGCCGGGGATCGTCGAGCAGGTCGACGCGCTCGGCGAGGTCGTCGTCGGGGTCGTGCGGACGCTCGACGATCGCTACCGGGTGGTGCGGGTCCAGAACGGCGGCCTCGTCGCCGTCGACCCGATCGCCTCGACCCGGCCGCCGCTGCCCGACCTGGGGCGCGGTCCCGACGGCGGGATCGCGGTCGTCTACCGGCGCTGCGACGAGCGCCGCTGCTCGCTGCTGCGGCTGGGGCTCGACCACGGCGGCGCGCGGCCGGTGCCGCTGGTCGAGGAGCTGCCGTCGGGGGCCTGCGCGGCGCAGGCCTGGGCGACCTGGCGGGCGACGACGCTGGCGCTGCTGGGCGGTCCGCCCGGCGCCTGCCGCGGCGGCGACGGCGTCTTCGCGGTCGCCGGCGGGCGGCTGGCGCTGCGGGTCGCGAGCGGCGCGGTCAAGGGCGGCGCGCTCGACCTCGAGGGCCGCTCGTTCGTCTGGGTCGAGTACCAGCCGGTCGCGCGCGAGCCCGGCGCGTCGGTGACGGTCGTCCACGCCAGCCGCACCGACGGTCGCCGCGGCTTCGTGCTGCTGCGGCGCGACAACAGCCCGCGGGTGCGGTTCGCGGTGCCCGAGGTCGAGCTCGGCGGCGACAGCGTCTACCTGCGCTGGACCTACCCCCGCGCGGGCGTGGTCGGCGAGGGCTTCCAGCGGATCCGGCTGCTGCCGCGCGCCCCCTGCGAGGAGGACGTCGGGTTCCTCGACGCGACCGCCGGCGGCACGACGGTCGACGTCGACGGTCTCGGCGCCGCCCGCGGCCGGGTCTACTACTCGCTCTCGCGCGATCGCGGGCCGACGCTCTTCCAGCGCGTCGACCCACGCTGGCGGATCACGTCGGCCGACGCCTTCGGGACCCGGGGAGCGAGCTGCGGCTGAACGGCCAGCGGCCGTCCCGCAGCCGCTCGATCGGCGACGCCGTCGCGCGCAGCACCGCGCGCGCGGCGAGCGTGCCCGAGACCGCGTTGAGCCCGGCGCCGGGCCAGGTCGAGGAGCCGCACAGGAACAGCCCCGGCAGCGGCGTGGCGTAGCGCGACCAGCCGGGCGCCGGCCGCAGCAGGAAGCCCTGGTTCAGGTGGTGGCTGCCGCCGAGCGAGTCGCCACCGACCAGCGTCGGGACCTCGCGCTCGAGGTCGTCGGGACCGGTGACCGCGGTCGCGACGATCCGGTCGCGGAGGCCGGGCGCGTAGCCCTCGATCAGGTCGAGCACGCGCTCGGCGTAGGGGGCCTTGGCCGTCGCCCAGTCGCGGGCGTCGATCGTGCCGGCGGCGTCGCCGCGGATCGTCCGCGGCAGCACCCGCACCTGGATCCAGAGCGAGGCCGCGCCCTCGGGCACCCGGGTCGGGTCGATCGCCGAGGTCTGGCCGACGACCAGCAGCGGCGCCCGCGGCAGCAGCCCGGCCTGGGCCTCGGCGTAGGCCAGGCCCATGTCGTCGACGTAGGGACCGATGTGGACGTAGCCGAAGCGGTGCAGGTCGTCGCCGCCGAGCCATCGCAGCGGCTCGCGGAGGGCGACGTGGACGACCATCGTCGCCGGCCCGTAGCGGTAGGTGGGGGAGGGCCCGTCGACCAGCGGGCCGAAGACCAGCGGCGGCGCCAGGTTGGCCACCACCGCGACCCGCGCGCGGATCCGGTCGCCGCTGGCCAGCGTCACGCCCGCGGCGCGGCCCTCGTCGACCGCGATCCGGACCACCCCGTCGCCGGTCCGCAGCTCGCCGCCGACGTCGCCCAGCAGCCCGGCTAGCGCCTCCGGCATCCGGCCGGCGCCGCCGCGCGCGACCGACATCCCGTTGGCCTGGTCGGCGAAGGTCTCCAGGAACGGGAACATCGCCCCGCCGGAGACGTCGGGGCCGAAGTCCAGGTGCATGCCCCAGGGGGCGATCAGCGCCCGCGCCTCCTCGGTGGCGAAGTAGTCCTCGGCCAGCTCGCGGGTCGAGGAGAGCAGCAGCGAGCCCAGCTCGCCGAGGCCGCGCGGCCCGTGGCGGCGGAGCGCGCGGGCGAGGTGCCCGGCCGCCTCGCGCGAGGGCAGCTCGCTGCCGTAGAGCGAGAACAGCAGCTCGGAGAAGCGTCCGAACTGGGCCGACAGCCGCTCCCAGCCGTCGGCGTCGCCGGGCGAGTGCTCGCGCAGCAGTTCGAGCGTGCGGGCGGTGTCCTGGTAGACCCGCAGCGAGCGCTCGCCGGGGAAGACGTTGGCGAACGGCCGGTCGGTGGTGGCGAAGGTCAGCCCGTGCCGCTCCAGGTCGGCGGCTCGCTGCTGGAAGAGCGGCGAGGCGAGGAACAGGTTCTGGTTGGTGGCGTAGAGGTCGTGGACGTAGCCCGGGGCGGTCGGCTCGCCGTGCTTGCAGGCGCCGCCGACCCGCTCGTCGCGCTCGACGAGGACCACGTCGAGGCCGGCCGCGGCCAGCTCGATCGCGGCCACCAGCCCGTTGTGGCCGCCGCCGACGACCACGACGTCGGCGCTCCGCTCAGCCGGCATCGGCGCCTCCCGCCGCCCGCCCGGCGGCATGCACAGGCGGTTCGAGGGTCGGCTGCTGCAGGGGGAGGTTCACGTTCGTCACCGGTGGTTGCGGACCCAGCCGGGCGTCACCCCACCAGGCTGCTGGACGAGTGTCAAGTGGCCGGCGGGAGGGAGGCGCGCGCGATCGACCACGCGCGCGGGGGTCGCTACCGTGGAGGACGTGGCGAAGCGCGACGAATCAGCTCCACGGACCGTGCGACGGGGGGCCGGACGCGAGGCGCTCTGCCGCGCGCTGGTGGCCGTCGTCGCCCGCGACGGCCTCGACGGCGTGACCTTCCGCGCGGTCGCACGCGAGGCGGGGGTCACGGCCGGGCTCGCCTCGTACCACTTCGGCGACCGCGACACGATGGTCCGCGAGGCGCTGCAGTGGGCCGCCGAGCACTCGACCAGCGTCTCCCGGATCGCGCCCGAGGTCGACGATCCCGCGGCCTTCGCGTCATCGCTGCCGGAGCTGATGGAGCGCTTCCCGGAAGAGGCGATGTTCTCCTACGAGCTGGTACTCGCGGCCGCCCGCCGGCCGCAGCTGGCGCCGGACGTGCGGCGCAGCTACGACGGCTTCATCGCCGCCGTCCGCGATTCGCTCGACCGCTTCGGGGTCGAGGGCGACCCGGCGCTGGCCAACGTCGTCTTCGCCGCGATCGACGGCCTCTCGCTCCAGTACCTGCTCTACGGCGACATCGAGGCCACGCGGGCCGGCGTCGCCGCGCTCCAGCGGCTGGTGCTGCGGGCCTCCGGCGACGACTGAGCCGGTCAGCGCGGCGACCGCCGCAGCCGTCGCAGCGCGAGGCCGATCCGCTGCCGCGCCGCCATCCCCAGCACGCCGATCCCGACGGTCAACGCGGGAGCGAAGGCGGCCAGCGTCTCCTCGACGGGAAGGCCGGAGACGTGTGCCGCGATCGCGAAGCCCATGCGCCGACCGTAGGGAACGAACTATCCATCTGTCAAGGATGGACTGGTCGGATGTCCAGCGTGGTGAGGGGCTCAGCGGCGCCACCAGGCGCCGTCGCCGAGGTCGCGGAGGGCGTTGGTGAAGCAGTGGACCTCGCCCTGCCGCACGTGCGGCGACGGCCAGGTGTCGACCCAGCGGACGCTGATGCCCTTCGCCTTCAGCGCCGCCGCGGCGTCGTCGGCGAAGAGGTCGCGGCCGCCGACGACCGGGCCGTGCGGCGTGGCGGCCAGGAAGGTCCGGCCGCCCGGGGCCAGGCCGTTGGCGACGTTGCCGGTCCAGGCGATCTGCCGGCGCGCGTCCTGGGCGATGCCGAACAGCACCGGCACGCGGACGACGTCGGCGTCGGTCAGGCCCAGCTCGCGCCGCAGGACGGCCAGCTGGGCGTCGATCCGGCGGGCCGCGGTGGCGCTCTGGTCGGCGACCTTCGAGCGCAGCAGCGCGGCGACCGTCGGAGAGGGCAGCTTGCGGGCCTGATCGTCGTAGCGGTCGGCCGAGCCGACCACCCGGGCCCGCCGCCGCTCGCGCGCCGACAGCTTCCGCAGCCGCCGCAGCGCCCCGGCCGGGTCGGCGGCCACCAGCGCCCAGCCGCGCGCCGTCGCGGCCGGGACGAACGCGAACAGCTCGTCGACGTGGCCGACCTGCAGCCAGCCGGTGTCGACGGTGATCGCCGGCTGGGCGCCCTGGGCCGTGATCACCGTGGCCGCTCGCGCGGCCTCGGAGCCGCTGACCAGGACCTTGCCGTGGGGCGCGCCGGGCACCGGCGGCGTCGCCTCGAGGCCGCCGTCCATCTCCCACGGGCTCTTCGCGGAGCCTCCGAGCACGACGCCGGAGTCGGCTCCGCGGAGGGTCCGCAGCAGCCAAGCGCTGTCGCCGTGGCGCGTCAGGTCGGCCGCCCGCTCGTCGGCGAACCCGGTCGACCGCAGCGCGACGCGCATCACGCGGCTGCCGTCGGGACCGGGGACCGCGGCGTAGGCGGGCTCGAACTGGTCCTGCGCGAAGGCCCAGGTGTCCGCGTCGGTGACGAGCTGCCGACCGAGCCCGACCGCCGCGACCGCGGCCTTCAGCCGGCGGTCGAACGTGCGCGCGGCCAGGCTCAGCGACCGCGTGTTGCTCGCCTGGCGCAGGCCGACCGCGCGGTAGCTCTCGGGATCGCGGTGGTAGCGGCGCAGGAAGTTCGGCACGTCCTTGCGCTTGGTCGTCTTCAGGAACTTGATCGTGCGGCCGACCTGCGCGCGGGACTCGCGGTGGTAGGCGTCGATCTGGCGCCGGCTCTCCGGCGCGTTGGCGAACAGCGTGCGGGCCGGGGCGGTCTGCGGCACCAGCAGCACGGGGGCGACGTGGGCCGCCAGCTGGTCGCTCGCCGCCTGGCCGCCGGCCCGGACCTCGAGCGCGACCTCGATCCGCCCGTCCCAGCCGCCGTCGCCGGCGATCGCGGTCGCCTCGAGCCCGAGCACGACCCCCGCCCGCAGGTCGGCCGCCGACAGCTCCGCCGCCGGCGACCAGCGACCGCCGTCGCGGCGGAACAGCCGTGCGTGCTGCTGGCCGCTCGTGATCCGGACGCTGCCGCTGGCGTCGCCGGGGGCGTCGGCCCAGGGCAGCACCCGCAGCTCGGCCAGGTCGAGCGCGTCGCGGTCGCCGTTGACGACGTCGTCGGCGCCGTCGCGGCAGGCAGCGGCCGCCACCGGCGTGAACGGCTTCTCGACGATCTTCGCCAGCTCCGCCGCGCAGCGACCGCTGTCGTCGTCGACGTTCGGCAGCACGAGCACGCCGGCCGCGACGGTCCCGGTCCGCTGGGCGGCCAGGTCACGGTCGCCGGCGACGTCGATCCGACCGTCGCGGTCGGCGTCGCCCCGCAGCGCCGCGATCGGGGCGGCGGCCGCGCCCGGCGGGGCGGCGAGGGCGAGGAGGAGGGCGGCGGGCACGAGCCGCCTGGGGTTCCGGGGTCGAGCGATCACGCCTGCCCCATCGCCGCCGGCGGCGGATCCGTGTCAACGTGCGGCGCGGACCGCGATCGCCCCGTAGTCGATCGAGCCGGGCACGGCGCCCCGGACCCGCGCCCGGGCGGACTCGCGGCGGGCCTCGGCGAGCGGGATCCCGCGGCAGCGGAGACCCCGGACGAGCGTGCAGGCGGTGGCCGTCTCGAGGACCGCCCAGCGGACCCCGAGCGCCTCGGCCAGCTTCGCCAGCGGGACCGGCGGCTGCGCGGCCTGCGCGGCCCGCAGCCGCCGGCAGGGGCGCGGCCCGCCGCGGGCCGGGCAGGCGACGGTGGCCCGGCCGGGCAGGGTCAGGTGGGTGACGCCGGACGACGGGGTCCCGCGGAAGCGGCCGGCCCGCGGCGCCGGTCCCGCCAGGCTCAGGCTGCTGCGGTGGAGGGTCCGCAGTCCGGGGGCGGCGGGCGGCACGACGGCGGGCGCGACCAGCTCGCGGCAGCGGCCGCCGACGCAGAGCCGGCCCGACTCGACGACCGCCGCGCGGGCGCCGGCCGCGCGCAGCCGGATCGCCTGCTGGATCGTCGGCGGTCCGTCGCCGGGGATCGTGCGGCAGATCAGGTCGCCGGCGTCGCGACCGGAGCAGCGGATGGTCGCCAGCGGCGCGCCGCGCCCGTCGACGGCCCGCACCTGCTGGGCGTCGCCGAGGACGACGTTGCGCACCGCCGGCAGCAGCCCGGTGGCCGCCGCGACCGCCACCAGCAGCACGAAAGTCAGCACCACGAGCAGCAGCAGCCGCATCCGCCGCAGCCCGCGCGAGACCCGCAGCCGGGCGGCGTCGTTGCTGCACGCCAGTCGCGCGGCGACCTCGTCGTAGGGCAGCTCGTCGACCACCCGCAGCTCGACGGCGCGGCGCTGGTCCGAGGGCAGCGCGGCGAGCGCCGACCGCAGCTCCGCCGCCCCGGCGTCGGCGTCGATCCGGGCCGCGATCCCGTCCTCGTCGGCGCTGGCGGCCGGCGGGTCGCGGTGCTGCAGCCGCCACCGGGTGCGTCGCTCGACCTCGGTCCGGCGCCAGCTCTGGCGGACGACGTTGGCGGCGATCCCGTAGAGCCACGGGCCGGCCGAGCCGCCGACCTCGTCGCGGAAGCGGCCGGCGTGCTGGAGCGCCTGGGCGAAGGTCTCGGCCAGCGCGTCGGCGGCCTGGGCGTCGCCGTCGGTCCGGCGCCGGATCCAGCGCTCCAGCGGCGGCGCCCAGCGGTCGCGGACCACGAGGAAGGCGTCCGGATCGTCGGCGCTGCGCCGCAGCAGCTCGGCGTCGTCGAGGGTCGTCAGGGAAGGGGCCATCGTCGCTGCATGACCGGAGGCGCGGGATCGTGTCAGAGCCGGTCGCGATCGGCGCCGGCACGATCCCGCGGGCGGGACCCTCAGCCGGCCGGGACAGCGCTGGCCAGCGGGGCGGTGTCGAAGTACGAGCGGCCCTCGATGCAGCGGCCGTCGCGCAGCCGGAAGCGGTCGGCGCCCTCCCAGGTCCGCGGCTCGCCGGCGACCGTCGCGAAGGCCCGGAACTCGATCAGCACGGCGTCGCCGTCGGTCGCCCAGCGGGTCACCTCCAGCCGCAGGTCGGGCAGCGCCTCGGTCGCGGCCCCGAGCCAGGCGACGATCCCGTCCGGTCCCTGCGGCTCGCTCATCCCCGGGTAGAGGTTGCGGGTCTCGGGGTCGAGGATCTCGCGGAAGGCCTCGGCGCTCGGGTTCGCCCACCGCTCGGCGAACCGCTGGACGAACCCGGCGGCCTCGACGAAGGCGGGGATCGAGGGCAGCGGCGCGCCGGCCTGACGGTAGAAGGTGGCCGCGTCGAAGTAGCCGGTGTCGCTGTACAGGAGCCCGTCGCGGAAGCGGCAGACGAACGTCACCGGGACGTCGATCCTGGCCCCGTCGACCGCGCCGTCGAAGAGCGGCGCGGCGAGCGTCCCGGAGAAGCGTCCCCAGACCACGGCGGTGTCGCCGGCGATCGCCGTGCCGTCGAAGTCGCCGCGGTAGTCGGGCAGGATCGTGAAGAGCTGGCCGAAGAAGGCCCGCAGCCCGTCGTGGCCCTGGATGCGGCCCGCGACGCCGACGCTCTCGTAGGAGGCGTCGGGGTGGCAGAGGGCCACCGCGGCCTCGACGTCGTGGCGGTTCTTGGCGAGCGCGTAGGCCTGCAGCGTCCGCTCGATCTCCTGAGGCGTGTTGCCCATGTCGTGCCCTTCGTCGGGGGTGGATCTCGGGCTGAACATACCATGAGTACGTACTCTCAGTTTGTAAATCTCCGGGCGTCGGCGGCGGGGTAACCTACTTCGGGTATGTCTCCGACCCAGGCCGAGCGCAGCCAGGCGACGACCGCGCTGCTGGTGAGCACGGCGCGGGAGCTGTTCGCCGCCCGCGGCTATCCCGGCACCTCGCTCGACGACGTCGTCGCCCGGGCCGGCGTGACGAAGGGCGCGCTCTACCACCACTTCGCCAACAAGCGCGAGCTGTTCCGGGCCGTCTACGAGCGCGAGCAGGAGCGGCTGATGGCGGCCGTGATCGCCGACGCCGAGGTCGACGGCGACGTCTGGGAGCGGGTCGAGGCGGCCTGCGTGGCCTTCCTCGACCACAGCCTCGACCGCGAGGTCCAGCAGATCACCCTGCTCGACGCCCCGGCCGCGCTCGGCTGGGAGCAGATGCGGGCGATCGAGGGCCAGGGCTCGTACCGGCTGCTGCACGAGGCGCTGGAGTGGGCGATCGCCGAGGGCCTGCTCGCCCCGCGCCCGGTCGAGCCGCTGGCCCGGCTGCTGTTCGGGGCCCTCTGCGAGGCCGCGATGGCCGTCGCCCGGGCCGACGACCAGCCGACCGCCGCGCGCGAGACCCGCGAGGAGCTGGAGCGGCTGCTGCAGGCGCTGCGGGCCTGACGATGCTGCGCCGGCCGCGGCCGGCGGTGCCGACGCGGCCGCGCGACGAGCCGCGCTGACGCGGCCGCTCAGACCGTCCGCAGCGCCACCGTCGGCGGCAGCCGCGAAGCGCGGACGGCCGGGGTCAGCCCGGCGAGCGCGCCGATCAGGATCGCCGCCGCGATTCCGCCCGACCAGGCCTCGGCCGGGATCACCACCGTCCAGCCCTTGGCGCTGGCATAGACCGCGGTCGCCAGCGCCCCGGCCAGCACGCCAGCGACCCCGCCGAGGACGGCCAGCAGCACCGACTCGCCGAGGAACTGGGCCCGGATCTGACGCTTGGTCGCCCCCAGCGCCCGCCGCAGGCCGATCTCCGAGCGCCGCTCGAGGACCGAGATGATCATCGTGTTGGCGACGCCGACCGCGCCGACGATCAGGGCCACGACCCCGAGCCCGAGGAAGAGGCTGTCGAACGCCCCCGCCGCCGCGGCCCGCGCGGTCAGGACGTCCGACGGCTGGCTGACGGCGACCTCGCTCGGGGCCTGTGGGTTGGCGGTCGGCGCCAGCCGCGCCTGGACGCTCGCCTCGTGGCCGGTCGCCGTCCGCAGGTAGATCGTGCTCGGCGGGCCGACACGGGGCGCGCCGCCGACCATGCTCACGTGGCCCAGGTAGCGCTCGGCGGCGGGGTAGCCGATCAGGGCGCTGTCGTCGATCTCGGGCGCCAGCGGCGAGGGCCGCAGGACGCCGGCGACGGCGAACCACCGGTCGCCGAGCCAGATCCGCTGGTCGGGGTCGATCCGCTCGATCCCCAGCCGCGCGGCGGCGGCCGACCCGAGCACTGCCACCGGCACCTGCGCCGTGCCCGCGTTCAGCCAGGCGCCGCGGGCGAGGCCGGTGCCGAGCACCGCGGGCAGGTTCAGGCTCGCGGTCCGCACCCGCAGCCCACCGCTCTCGGCCGCCGGCACCATCGAGCTGCGATAGACCTTGCGCTCCTTCAGCAGACCGCTGTGCGCCACCTGCGCGACGTCGTCCAGGTGGCCGATCCGGGCCGGCGCCTCGTGCGGCAGCTGGGCCTCGCCGCCGGCCAGCCGCTGCCCGGCCTCGACGGTCAGCAGGTTGGTGCCGAGCCGGTCGATCTCCGCCAGCAGCCCGGCCTGGGACGAGGACGAGAGCCCGAGCACGGCGACGATCGCCGCCGTCCCGATCGCGATCCCGAGCGCCGACAGCGCCGCCCGCAGCGGGCGCGAGCGGAGGCCGACGCTGGCCACCCGCAGCGCGTCGCGCGGCCGCAGCCCGTGGCGGACGGCGCTCACGCGGGGCCGCCGCTGTCGGCGACGACGCGGCCGTCGAGCATCCGGATCCGCCGCGGCAGCCGCTCGGCGAGCGCGCCGTCGTGGGTGATCAGCACGATCGTCGCGCCGTCGCCGTGCAGCTCGTGGAGCAGGTCGACGATCGCCGCGCCGGTGGCGCTGTCGAGGTTGCCGGTCGGCTCGTCGGCGAGCACGATCGCCGGCCGTCCGACCAGCGCCCGGGCGATCGCCACCCGCTGCCGCTGCCCGCCGGAGATCGCCGTCGGCTTGAAGCCGGCGCGGTCGGCCAGCCCGACCCGCTCCAGCGCCTCGTCGGCCAGCCGCTGGCGCTCGCCGGCGGCGACGCCGGCGTAGAGCAGCCCGTCGGCCACGTTCTCGCGCACGGTCGCGTGCTCGGCGAGGAAGAACTGCTGGAAGACGAAGCCGATCCGCTGCGCGCGCAGCCGCGAGAGCGCGCGGTCGTCGAGCCCGGCCGCGTCGACCCCGCCGATCCGGACCACGCCGCTGGTCGGCGGCTCGAGCGTGCCCATCACGTGCAGCAGCGTCGACTTGCCCGACCCCGAGGGCCCGACGATCGCCGCCAGCTCGCCCGGCCGGACCGCGAACGAGACCCCCTGGAGCGCCGCGACCGGCGAGCCGTCCGCCTCCGGCTCGCCGTAGACCTTGGTCACCTCGCGCAGCTCGAGGACCGGCTCGCTCATCGCGACGGGACCACCACGCGGTCGCCCGCGCGCACGGCGCCCGTCACCTGGACCCGGCCGCCGGCGCTGTCGAACAGGCCCAGCCGCACCGCCACCAGCGCCCGCCGGCCGCCGGCCCGCACCAGCTCGACCGCGAAGCCGCCGCCGGTCCGCCCGACCAGCGCCGTGACCGGGACGCTGAGGGCGCGCGCCACGCCCGCGGTGGTGATCTCCGCCCGCACCGGCGCCTGGTCGAGCCCGCGCGCCGCGTGCCGGTCGTCGAGCCGGATCGCGGCCGGGATCGTGGCGCCCGCGACGTCGCCGTCCTTGCCGGCGGCACGGGCGACGCGACCGAGCCGGCTGACCCGACCCTTGGCCGAGCGGTTGCCGGGCAGCGTGACCACGGCCCGGTCACCGGGCTGGACCTGGCCCTGCTGCGACGCGTCGAGCCGCACCTGCACCTCGAGCGCGTCCGAGGTCGCCTGGGCGACGGCGGCGCCCGGCCGCGCGCCGCCGCCGAGCGTCGCGGCCAGCTTGGCGATCCGCGCCGCCTGCGGCAGCACCACGACCGCGTCGCGGTCGAGCGCCCCGGTCGCCGTCGCGCCCGCGCGCCGCTGGAGCCGCGCCAGCGCCTGGCGGGTGCTCCAGGTGAAGTCGTGGTCGTGCGGATCGACCGGTCCGCCGCGGTCGGCGCCGAGCCGGTGGAGGTTGGCGTTCAGCTGCCGGACGTCGCGGCCGCGGGCGCCGAGCGCGAGGTCGCGGTAGGCCGGGATCGCGCCGCAGAGCAGCAGCACCGGCCGGTCGTCGACCCGGTAGAGGGCGTCGCCGCAGCCGATCCGGTCGCCGCTCTCGGGCAGGGCGGTGTAGGTCCCGCGGGCCTGGTTGATCGCCACGTAGGGCGAGCCGTCCGGCCGCGCCCGGTAGGTCAGCGTCCCGTTCAGCGCGACCACCGCCGAGAGCGGTCCTGCGACGACGGGCGCGGTGGTCGCGGGCGGGTCCTGGGCGGCGGCGGTCGCGTCGTCGGAGCCGGTCGCCGCGACCACGCCGCCGGCGGCGCCCGCGACGACCAGGACGGCCGCGGCGGCCAGCAGCCGGGTCCGCCCGCTCACGGGGCCTTCACGCCCAGCTTCTCGCCGTAGACGGCGCCGCACTTCTGCATCGCCGCGTTCAGCGCCGCGTTGCCGTCGCGCGCGGTCGAGGGGATCCGGTTGGTGTCGACGAGCGGCGAGTCGGGCGTCGGGTCGGGGAAGTCGGCGACGCCGTTCTCGCGGATACACTGGGCGAACGCCAGCGCCGTCCGCTGCTGCTCGGCGTTGCGCTGGTGGCCGCTGAAGCCGGCCGGCTGGAGCTCCTGGCAGGCGCTGAGGGCCTGGTTCCAGGCCGGGCCGTCGGGGTCGATCGAGGAGCCGTTGAGGACCCCGTCGACCGTCAGCTCGCCGTCCGCGTTCGGGTCCGGGAAGCCGTCGACGCCGTTCTTGCGCATGCACTCGGCGAACCGGACCGCCTGATCGCGGGCGCTGCTCGGGGCGCTGCGGCCGCTCGTGCCGGCGGCGGTGGCGGTGGTCGTGTCGGTCGTCGACGAATCGCTCGAGCAGCCCGTGACGGCCAGCGCGAGCGTCGCGGCGGCGGCCAGCAGCCGCAGCGTCCCGCTCGTCGTCGACCGCCGTTCGCGAAAGGTCATCCCGCCAGTCAAGGCGGTCCGACGTCGCGCGCGCGTACGCGGATCTCGATACACCGACGATATGCGCCGGCGCTAGCCTCGGCGGCATGCGGGTGCTGGTGGTCGAGGACGAGCCGTACATGGCGGAGGCGATCCGCGACGGCCTGCGCCTGGAGGCGATCGCGGCCGACATCGCCGGCGACGGCGACAGCGCGCTGCAGCTGCTGCAGGTCAACGCCTACGACATCGCCGTCCTCGACCGCGACGTCCCGGGACCGAGCGGCGACGAGATCGCCAAGTGGATCGTCGCCTCGGGCAGCGGCATGCCGATCCTGATGCTGACCGCGGCCGACCGGCTCGACGACAAGGCCTCCGGCTTCGAGCTCGGCGCCGACGACTACCTGACGAAGCCGTTCGAGCTGCAGGAGCTGGTGCTGCGGCTGCGGGCGCTCGACCGCCGCCGCGCCCACCACCGGCCGCCGGTGCGCGAGATCGCCGGCCTGCGGCTCGACCCGTTCCGGCGCGAGGTCTACCGCGACGGCCGCTACGTCGGGCTGACGCGCAAGCAGTTCGCGGTGCTCGAGGTGCTGATCGAGGCCGACGGCGGGGTGGTCAGCGCCGAGGAGCTGCTGCAGCGGGCCTGGGACGAGAACGCCGATCCGTTCACCAACGCGGTCCGGATCACCGTCTCGGCCCTCCGCAAGCGGCTCGGCGAGCCGTGGGTGATCGCCACCGTGGCCGGCGTCGGGTACCGGATCGAGGACCCGGCCGACGGCGACGGTGGGGGAGGAGGGCGTGGATAGGGCGCCGGGGGCCAGCGTCCGGCTGAAGCTGACGCTCAGCTACGCCGGCTTCCTGATGCTGGCCGGCGTGCTGCTGATGGCGGTCGTCTGGGCGTTCCTGCTGCGCTACGTCCCCGACGTCTCCGACCACCGGATGCCGCCCGGCCGGATGGTCCTGATCACCGGGCCCAATCGCTCCGAGCTGCTCGACGCGTTCGTGCCGAAGGCGGCGATCGTGCTCGGCTCGCTGCTGATCTTCGGCCTCGTCGGCGGCTGGTTCCTGGCCGGCCGGATGCTGACCCCGCTGGCCCGGATCACCAACGCCACCCGCGTGGCCGCCGGCGGATCGCTCGCCCACCGGATCCACCTGGAGGGCCGCCAGGACGAGTTCCGCGAGCTCGCCGACAGCTTCGACGCGATGCTGGCGCGGCTCGAGGCCCAGGTCGCCGAGCAGCAGCGGTTCGCCGCCAACGCCTCGCACGAGCTGCGGACCCCACTGGCGGTCACGCAGACCCTGCTCGACGTGGCGCGCAAGGATCCGGACCACGACAACGGCGAGCTGGTCGAGCGGCTGCACGTCGTCAACGCCCGCGCGATCGACCTGACCGAGGCGCTGCTGCTGCTCAGCCGCGCCGACCAGCGGTCGTTCGTGCGCGAGCCGGTCGACCTCTCGCTGGTGGCCGAGGAGGCGGTCGAGACGCTGCTGCCGCTCGCCGAGCAGCGCGGGGTGGCGGTCGAGATCGCCGGCGACGTGGCCGTGGCCAGCGGCTCGCACGCGCTGCTGCTGCAGGTCAGCACCAACCTGGTCCACAACGCGATCGTCCACAACCTGCCGCGGGACGGCACGGTCTGGATCACCACCGGGACCGGGCCCCGCGGCCCGCGGCTGACGGTCGAGAACACGGGCGAGCCGCTGACCCCGTCGGTGGTGGCGACGCTGGTCGAGCCGTTCCAGCGCGGCGGCAGCAGCCGGGTCCGCAGCGACCACGCCGGCGTCGGGCTCGGCCTGGCGATCGTCCGCAGCATCACCCACGCCCACGACGGCACGCTGACGCTGGCGGCGCGGCCGGGTGGTGGGCTGTCGGTGACGGTCGAGCTGCCGACGCCGCCGCGCGCGGCCTGAGCGGTCGCGAGCGCCTACGCGCCAATTTCGCGCCGGCTGTCGAGATGATGCCCGCGGCTCCGCTCACCAGGTGAAGGGCCACGAACGGCGCGGCCCGCGAGACCAGGAGAACCCCGATGCCCAAGTACCTGATCCTCAAGCACTACCGCGGTGGCCCCGAGCCGCACCACCCGTTCCCGCCGATGGACCAGTGGGCGCCCGAGGACGTCGAGGCCCACATCGCCTTCCAGCACCACGTCGCCGAGATGCTGCGCGAGAACGGCGAGTTCGTCGACGCGCAGGCGCTGACCCCGACCCGCACCTGGGTCCGCTACGGCGGTCCGGGCGCGGCGCCGGTCACCACCGACGGCCCGCACCCGGAGACGAGCGAGCTGGTGGCGGGCTGGTTCATGATCGACGTCGAGTCCCACGAGCGGGCGCTCGAGGTCGCGGCCTACGTCTCGTCCGAGCCGGGTCCGCGCGGCGAGCCGCTGTACGAGTGGCTGGACGTGCGCGAGGTCATGACCGCGGCGCCGTCGCCGGAGTGACGCCGGTGGCGCCGCTGGACGAGGGCGCGCTGCGGGCTCTCGTCCCGCGCGCGCTGGCGGCGCTGGTCCGGCGGGGCGAGGACTTCGACGCGGCCGAGGACGCGCTCCAGGAGGCGCTGATCGAGGCCCTGCGGGTCTGGCCCGAGCATCCGCCGGACGACCCGCGGGCGTGGCTGACGGCGGTCGCCACCCGGCGGCTGGTCGACGCTCGCCGCAGCGAGGCGGCGCGGGTCCGGCGCGAGGAGACGGTCCACGCCGAGCCGCCGCCGGGGCCGGTGGCGGAGGGCGACGACACGCTGTTCGTGCTCTTCTGCTGCTGCCATCCCGAGCTGCCGCCGGCCTCGCAGGTGGCGCTGACCCTGCGCGCCGTCGGCGGCCTGACCACGCGCGAGATCGCCGACGCCTTCTACGTGCCGGAGGCGACGATGGCCCAGCGGATCAGCCGCGCGAAGCGGACGCTGGCCGGGCGGCGGCTGGACCGGCCGGGCGACCTGGCGGTGGTGCTGCGGGTGCTCTACCTGGTCTACACGGCGGGGCACGTGGGCCCGGCGACCCGGGTCGACCTGGCCGAGGAGGCGATCCGGCTGACGCGGCAGCTGACGCTGGCCAGCGACGAGCCCGAGGTGGGCGGGTTGCTGGCGCTGATGCTGCTCAACCACGCGCGGCGGGCGGCGCGGCTCGACGACGAGGGCCGGCTGGTGACGCTCGACCGCCAGGACCGCGGGCGCTGGAGGACGGACGAGATCGCCGAGGGCGTGGCCGTGCTGCAGGCGGCGCTGGCCCGCGAGCGCCCGGGGCGGTACCAGATCGAGGCGGCGATCGCGGCCCTCCACGACGACGCCGCCAGGGCCGAGGAGACCGACTGGCCCCAGATCCTGGCCTGGTACGACGACCTCGTCGCGCTGAGTGACCAGCCGCTGCGCCAGGACCCGGCGGCGGTGCTCGGACGGGCGGTCGCGGTCGCCCACGTGATGGGCCCGGCGGCCGGCCTGCGCGAGACCGACCGCCTGCGCGACGTGCTCGGCGACCGCCACCGCTGGCACGCCGTCCGCGGTCACCTGCACGAGCTGGCCGGCGACCTCGGGCCGGCCGCGGAGGCCTACGCCGAGGCCGCCCGCCGGGCCACCGACGTGGCCGAGAGGGACCACCTGGTGCGGCAGGCGGCGCGGGCGCGGGCGCGGGCGGGGGAGGGGGACTAGGCGAAGTAGTGGCCCTGCTCGACGTCCTCGACCCAGCCGGGGTGGGTCGGCTCCCAGCCCAGCAGCTGCCGGGTCCGGTCGTTGGAGGTCGGGTTGTCGAGCCCGGCGAAGGCCGCGAGGTAGCCCAGGTAGTGCGGCGCCTCCTCCGCGCTGATGCTCTTGGTCGGCACGCCGAGCTTGGCGGCGATCGTCTCGGCCATTAGCTTGCGCGGGATGCCCGTGTCGCCGACGCCGTGCAGCGTCGAACCGGCGGGGGCCCGCTCCAGGGCCAGGCGGTAGAGGACGCCGATGTCGTACGTGTGGGCCGCCGGCCAGCGGTTCGTGCCGTCGCCGGTGTAGGCCGCGACCCCGGTCTCGCGGGCGGCGTCGATCAGCCCGTGGGTGAAGCCGTGGTGGTCGAGGTCGCTGTGGATCAGCGGCGCCAGGCGCACGACCGAGGAGCGCACGGCTCGCTCCCCGAGGGCCAGCGCGTAGTTGGCCGCCGCGGCCCGGGGACCGTCGTCGACCTGGTCGTCCTCGGTCCCGGGGCGTCCCGTGATCCCCGCCATCGCGAGCATCAGCGTGCCACCGGTCGTCACGAAGGGCTTGTCGGTTCCGACGAGGGTCTCGCCGATCGCCCGGGTCACGGCCAGGTCCGAGTCGATCGCGCCCGTGAAGTCGCCGGCGCGCATCGCCTCGTGCCGGAAGGCGAGGTGGATGACGCCGTCGGCCTCGGCGGCCGCGCGCTCGAGCCCCGGCAGATCGTCGAGGTCGCCGCGGCGGACCTCGGCACCGAGCGCCGCGACCGTGGCGGCCGCGGCGTCCGAACGGGCGAGGCCGACGACCGCGTGGCCGTTGGCCAGGAGCTCGGGGATGACGGCGGAGGCGACATGGCCTGAGGCACCGGTGACGAAGACGCGCATGGTGGGTTCTCCAGATGGCTCGCGGGGAGGGAGGTGATGACACCTTGTGACATCACAGTAGCAGGCCGATGGCACTCCGTGTCATCGACTACGCTGGTCGCCCATGGCCCGCTGGAAACCAGACGCAGCCGGGCGCCTGATGGCGGCCGCGATCGCGCTCTTCGACGAGCAGGGCTACGACGACACCACCGTCGCCCAGATCGCCGAGCGCGCCGGCCTGACGAAGCGGACGTTCTTCCGCCACTTCCCGGACAAGAGGGAGGTCCTGTTCGGCGGCGGCCACGAGCTGGAGCGCGCCTGGACGGCGGCCGTCTCCGCCGCCCCGCCGGACGCCACCCCGCTGGCGGCCGTCGTCGCCGGGCTCGACCCGATCGCCGAGATGTTCGTCGAGCGCCACGCGTTCGCCCGCACGCGCGCCCGGATCGTCGACGCCGCCCCCGAGCTCAGGGAGCGCGAGCTGATCAAGCTCGACGACCTCGCCAGCGCGATCGAGGCGGCGTTGCGCGAGCGGGGCGTATCGGCGAACGACGCCGACCTCGCCGCGCGAGCCGGCGTGATCGTCTTCCACGCGGCGTTCGCGCGCTGGATCGCGCACGACGACCCCGCGGCGTTCAGGCGCTTGATCGACCAGTCGCTCGAGGACCTGCGGTCGGTCACCGCGGGCTGACGGGTCGGCGTCCGGGGCGACCCCAGCAGCAAGAAAGGCCTCCATCTGGAGGCCTTTCCGCAGCGCGCCCGAAAGGATTCGAACCTTTGACCTTCGGTTCCGTAGACCGACGCTCTATCCAGCTGAGCTACGGGCGCAACGGCGGTGCAGTCTAGCGGGCGCGGCGAGCGGGTGCGTGGAGACCCGCCGGTCGGGGGAGCGGCGGCGGGGCCGTTCCCGCTACGGTGGCGACAGGACGTGCGCCTCCCGCCGTGCCGAGCGGGCGCCAGCGCGTTTCGAACCCCCCGTTCCCCCCGATCTCGGTCGCCCCGGCCGTGGTCGCGCCGGTGCGCACGGGCCTCGCGGCGCTGCGACATGCGTCGAGGACCGCCCGCCGCCCGTGCGCCTCCGCCCGTGGGCGGACGACTACGTCATCGATGCCCCATCTCCGCTCGGCGCTGCTGCTGGTGCTCGCCGCCCTCGCCCTCGCCGTCGCGCTCCGCGGCGGTCCGGCGCTCGCCCCCGCGACGGCCGACGCCGCCCGCCCGCTGCCGGGCTACGTTGGGGCCGTGCGGTTCGGGGTCTATCCGGGCGGCGACGCGGGCGGCACCGACGGCGTCCTCCGCGCCCAGGCCGTCGACCCGGGGCGACGGCTGGCGATGATCCGCGGCCTCCGCGCCGGCCGCCGGGACTTCGTGCTCCACGAGTACGCCGCCTTCCACGACGCCGGCTCGTTCGCCGCCGCCGTGCCCCACGTCGACCAGGTCCTGCGCGACGCCGCCGCCACCGGCTGCCAGGTCGAGCTGGTCCTCCGCTACCAGCCCAGCGACCGCGAGCCGGCCCACGCCGTGCCCGCCTACCTCGAGTTCGTCCGCCAGGTCGCTCGCACCTACGGGCCCCGCCGCGAGCTGGTCGGCCTGCAGATCACCAACGAGGCGAACGTCGTCGGCGCCCCGGCCGCCGCCGACGGCGACTACCCCGGCGTCGCCCAGGCCCTCGTCGAGGGAGTCGCCACCGCCGCCGCCGAGCGCGACCGGCTCGGCCACCGCCACCTGGCGATCGGCTTCAACGCCGCCCACGACCTGCGCGGCCACGACTTCTGGACCGGCCTCCGACGCAGCGGCGGCCCCGCCTTCGCCCGCGCCGTCGACTACGTCGGCCTCGACGTCTACCCCGGCACCTGGCCGACCCCGGCCCGGCGTCCGCCCTCGTCGCACGCGGTCCGCACCACCGTCCGCCGCTCGCTCGCCCGCCTGCGCGCCAACATGCGCCGCGCCGGCCTCGGCCGACGGGTCGCGGTGCACGTCTCGGAGAACGGCTATCCGACCGGCCCCGGCCGCAGCGAACGGACCCAGGCGCGGGTACTGCGGGCCTCGGTCGCCGCCGTGCTCGGCGCTCGCCGCCGCTACGGGGTCAGCGACTACCGCTGGTTCGACCTCCGCGACGCCGACTCCGGCTCGGCCGACTTCCAGAGCCGCTACGGCCTGCTGCGCGACGACCTCTCTCCGAAGCCGGCCTTCGCGGCCCTGCGCGCGCTCGTCGCCCGCCACGGGTGAGCCCCGATCGCCCGTCGCTGGCGGGACCGGCTCGCGACCCGCTAGACCTCGTCGCATGAGCCTGACCCTCGGCGACGGACCGCTGGCGGGAGCGCCCGGCGGTCGCTTCAACTTCGACCTGCGGGCGGCCAGCCCCGCCCACCAGCTCTACCTGCAGCCCTACGGCCCGCGGGTGCGGGCGGTCGTCGGCGGCGAGTTGGTCCTCGACAGCGACCGCGCGCAGCTGCTCTACGAGACCGGCATCCCGCCGCGGATCTACGCCCCGTTCGAGGACTACCGCGGCGACCTGATGACCCGCACCGCGACCACCACCCACTGCCCCTTCAAGGGCGACGCCTCGTACTGGTCGCTGAACGCCGGCGGGCAGGTCGTCGAGGACGCGATCTGGGCCTACGAGGACCCACAGCCCGCCGCTCCCTGGCTGCGCGGCCTGGCTGCCCTCTACCCGGAGAAGGTCGAGGCCTGGTTCGCCGAGCAGGACCGGATCGTCGGCCACCTGCGCGACCCCTACCACCGGGTCGACGTCCACGACGGATCGCGGTCGGTCGAGGTCCGGATCGGCGGCACCGTGGTCGCCCGCAGCGTGCGGCCGAAGCTGCTCTTCGAGACCGGCCTGCCGCCGCGGGTCTACGTCCCGGCCGCCGACGTCGATCCGGGAGCGGTGGCGCCGGGCTCGGGCCTGCGGACGATCTGCCCCTACAAGGGCGAGGCGTCGTACTGGACGGTCGCGGGCGTCGAGGACGTCGCCTGGAGCTACGAGACGCCGCTCGCCGAGGCGGCCCGGATCCAGACCCACCTGGCCTTCGACGACGGCCGCGAGGACGTCGAGGTGGTCGTCGACTGAGGCACCTCAAGGCCCGATGAACGTTTCCTCAAGTGCTGCAATCCGCGTTGCGGGTGCGCTACGGTGCTCTGCGGATTCAACGGCCGAACCGCGCGCCCGATGCGCGCGGGCGGGGGAACCAACCGCGGTCGTCACGACCGCTGGGGCGAATCGCCGCAAGGCGTAGCGCAGCTCCTGGAGCGCGAGCCCGTCAGCTCACCCCGCAGGCCACCGACAGGAGGAATGCCGGAGTGACCGGACAGCAGCGCGACCTCGTGCGCGACGACCTGTGGCAGGCGTCCCACGAGCGCTCCCGACAGCGTCGCCAGCGGGCGATCCGTGGTACCTCAGCGTCCGAGCCCTCGCGCCTGGCGCGGCGGTTGGAGGCGACGGCGGCGCGCCCGACCCACACCGCGACCGCGATCGATCTGGGGCCGAACGGCGTCGCCTCGGCCCTGGCCGCGGCCGGCGTTCCGGCGAGCACCGGTGTCGGAGGCCGCGACTTGGCCGATCCGAGCCTCTGGCAGCGCTCGACGGTCTGGGCGCGCGAGCGGCGGATCAGCGTCCCGATCCAGCGGGCGCGCGAGCGGCGCCGGCGCAAGATGGCGATGGCGATGAGCGTGGCGATGGTCGGCTCGACCACCGGTCCCGCCGTCAGCGGTGCGATCGCCGCCGGGGCGACCGGCGACACCGCGACCACGACGACCGATGGCTCGGCCACCACCAGCGGTCGGATCGCCGGGCCGATCAGCGACGAGGGCCGGACGCGCTCGATCCTGGTCGCGGGCGCGACCGGGCAGGACGTGCGCGAGGCCCAGCAGCGGCTCGGCGTCCACGTCGACGGGGTCTACGGCGAGCGGACGGTGCGGGCGGTGGAGCGCTTCCAGCGCCAGCGCGGCCTGCAGGTCGACGGGGTCCTCGGGCCGCAGACCTGGACGGCGCTGCTCAGCACCCAGCAGGCGTCGGTCCGCGGCGCGGGTGCGGGCGGCTCGTCGCTGAAGGTCGTGGCGGCGCGGACCAGCGCCGACGGCGGGCAGGACCTGGTCCTCGTCGGCCCGAGCGAGCGGGCGGCGACGACCCGTACCGCGGCCCTGACCGACGACGATCGGTCGCCGTCGAGCACCGCGGCGAGCGACGAGGCGGCGGCCACGTCCGACTCGGGCTCGGGGTCGGATTCCGGGACGGGTTCCGGTTCGGGTTCGGGGGCGGGCTCCAGCTCCAGCGACGGAGCGGCATCGACGGCGACCGGCGACGGTGGGTCGAAGGACGCGGCGAAGAGCACCGGCGGCGGCGAGACGTCGAGCGACCGCGAGGCGTCCCCCAAGGCCGACACCCCGACCGACACGGGCAGCGGATCGTCCTCGACCGGGTCGACCAGCGGGACGGCCAAGCCGATCAGCGGCACGGTCACCTCGCCCTACGGCGCGCGGTGGGGCCGGCAGCACGCGGGCATGGACATCGCCGCGGCGATCGGCACCCCGATCAAGGCCTACGCGGCGGGCACGGTGGCGTTCAGCGGCACCCAGTCCGGCTACGGCAACATCGTCTGCGTCGACCACGGCGACGGGCTGCAGACCTGCTACGCCCACATGTCGAAGAACGCGGTCCGCCAGGGCGCCAAGGTCCAGGCGGGCGACGTCGTCGGCTACGTCGGGATGACGGGCCGCACCACCGGCCCGCACCTGCACTTCGAGGTCCGCAAGAACGGCAAGGCGGTCGATCCGGCGCCGTACTACAGCGGTGCCGGCAAGGCCAGCTCGCGCAGCACCACGACGGCCGGTAGCGGCAGCACGACGACCAAGACCGCGGCGAAGACCACCAGCGGGACCCAGCTCCAGAAGGCCAGCGCTCGCACCAGCAGCGCCGCGCTCGCCTCCGGCGGCACCCAGATCGGCGTCGACGCCAACGCCGCCGGGGCCGTGACGGCCGAGAACCAGGCGACCCCGGCGACCGCCCCGGTGGCGGCCGAGCAGGCCGCGGCCGCGCCGGCCGCCGAGGCCCAGGCGACCAGCGCCCCGGTGGCCGAGGCCCCGCCGGCGGTGGCGGAGGCGGAGGCGGCCGAGGCCCCGGCGGCCACGCCCGCGCCCGAGGCGAGCGCCCCGAGCCCGGAGCCGGTCGCCGAGGCGCCCGCGCC
>NZ_JAWZSQ010000019.1:0-109605 GCF_034096925.1 Patulibacter defluvii | reverse complement strand
CACGGGTCTCTACGACATGCAGGCCCGGACCTACGACCCGTCGCAGGGTCGGTTCCTGCAGCAGGACCGCTTCGCCGATCCCTCGGCGGACCTGTACCTGGCGGCCGACCCATTCACGTCCTCGCGCTACGCGTTCACGGCAGCGAACCCGGCCACGCGGGCGGAGTACGACGGGCACCGGACGCCGGAGTGCGCCAAGGATCCGTCATGCGCCTACAACGGTCGTCCGCGGGCCGGGAACCCGCCTGCGGGACCGAACGGCGGCGGGTCGCAAGGTGGGAACCCCTTCGCCAACGGCATCCCCCAACTGCCCAGGCTGTTCGGCGGCCCCGTACAAGCACCTCCGCCGCCACCGCCGGCCAACGCGGCGCAGACGACGGGGTATGGATACCAGCGCTCCGTCGATGAGCAGGGGCGCGTCTGGACCAGGTACCCGGGTGTGAGTCCGAGGTGGAGCCCGCTTGGGTCGTTCAGCTACGAGGCGGCTTGGACATGCGCCGGTCGTGGCTGCCCAGCGCCGGCACCGGCTCACGGGGACGACCTCTACGACTCGCTCACCGCGTTCCTCAACGGCGCGACGGGCGGGATCGTCCCCGCGACCGGGCGGGAGAAGCACGGCCTGGCTAACGCCCTCGGGGTCGTCGCCACGGTCGCGACGGGCGCGGGCGCGATCGTTCGGCATGTCGCGACGAAGGGCGGCAGAGAACTCCTCGAACAAGGCGCCGAAGGAGGAATCCGGGGCGCCACCGGAAGCACTACGACGACGGTCGCCGGCCTGAGCGATGAGACAGCCAAGTACGCCGCTCGCCGACGGTTCCCGTATCCAGCCACTGCGGACGAAGAGCTGGGCCGTGCCTTCCGACAGATCTACCGTTGGCAAGACAGACGTCCGGGCGGTACGGCCGGCGCGTTGCGACGAGAAGGCGTCGGCGGCGCACACACCACCAAAGCGCGCGAGCGCGCACGACAGCTCAACAACATCCTTCGCCGACGGACCGACTTGTCACGCTACGACAGGGCGATGGCGGAACGGGTGCGTGACGATCTGCAATCGGCACTACGGGAGACCGAACGGTGACCTACGACGAATTGGCCGACGAGGTGAAGAGGCGCTTCCCGGCGCTCGCCGCGAAGATCGACGTGGAGGCCAGAGACTGGGACCCCGATCCGATCGGCGGCGACATCGTTCTGGCCGACATCTTTGTGCCGTTCCTCCTCGCCGCGCTGCAGGTGGATCCTCCAGACGATGTGATGATTCGAGCGGCAGCTCAATTCATCGAGGAACTCGCAGCGAGCGCCGACCGCGAGCTTCGAACGGCGGCGCGTCTGTCGGTCCTACAGGCCCTTGAGGACCACCCAGCAGAACTCGAGAGGGCGTGCCCGTCGTTGGGACCTCTTGCCAAGGCGATGCTGCCGACCCGAGGAGTCGACGGCTTGTCCTGACGCGGAAGGCGCTGCGACCATCGTAAATTTGCGGCTCCGCCCTTGGCGTCCGCTTCGATTACAAGGCGGTGTTCAACCGCAGATGAAGGTCGTTTGCGAACGCATCGAGAGCCCTACCACCGGCGAGGTTCTCACGACAAGTACGTGGCTGACCGTCGGGCGTGAATACGACGTCCTCGAGATTGTCGCGCACCCGGGTAGCGAGGTGCTCCTCCGCCTGCTCGGCGACGATTCGAGCGGAGGTCCGGGCCTCTGGGACTCACGGCTGTTTAGGACGTCATCTCGCACGATTCCAGCCAGCTGGGCGGTACACGTCAACGAGGCCGGAGAGGTCCACGTGGGCCCCGAGACGTGGCAGCGCTCCGGATTTTGGGAAGCCTTCTATGACGGCGACCCGCAGGCCAATCGTGACTACGATGATGCACTCGAGGCGCTTCGAACCGACTGATGCGCCATCGATCGCGCGGAGGCTCCCCTAGGAACAGCCCGCTGCCCGCGAAAATCCCTCGGGAGGCAACAGAAGAAGCGTCCTTCCGCGCGAACGCCTTCGTGATCCGGAAGCAGGGACGGTGCTCTGTCTCGCGCTTGTAGACAGACGCGAACGGGCCGGCGTGCAGTTGTCGGTAGCGAGGCCCCGAAGGCCTGCACCGGCGTCGCCCGCCCGATCGAACCCGTGGTGGTCTCCGCCCCTCACCCAAACCGCGACTCCACCCGCGGCACCCCACCACCCTCCGCCGCCTCCACGATCCGCACGAAAGTCGCATACTCGATGTGACTCGGAGCAGGGCCGGCGGCCGCGTGGCGCAGGCCGTCGCGGAAGGCGGTCAGGCGGGCAAAGAGCCGCCACCCGGCATGGCGACCGGTCGAGATGATCAGGCCCCGCTGCTCGTCGAAGCGCAGGGTCGAGGCCGGCACGCCGGAGCGGCGGGCCACCTCGGCGATGTCCAGATCGGTCGTCATCGGCGCACCGTCTCGGGCTTGCGTGGAAGACGGCAATCGGCAAGCTCGCACGGGCACCCGACCACCACGGAGACCAGCGATGTCGAACGACCCGCAATTCGCCGTCTGGAACGGCAACACCGGCGCCGCCTGGGTCGCGAGCCAGGACCTGGTCGACCGCACCCTGCGGCCGCTCCAGGACCTGCTCGTCGAGCCCTTCCAGCCGACCGAGGCGCCGCTGCGGGTGCTCGACGTCGGCTGCGGGACCGGCGGCACCACCGTCGCGCTCGCCCGTGCGCTCGGTCCCACCGCCACGATCACCGGCGTCGACGTGTCCTCGCTGATGGTCGAGGCCGCCCGCGCCCGCGCCGCCAGCGACCACCTGCCGATCTCCTTCACCGAGGGCGACGCCGCCAGCCATCCCTTCCCGCCCGCCTCCTTCGACCTCATCGTCTCGCGCTTCGGCGTCATGTTCTTCGCCGACCCGACCGCCGCCTTCGCCCACCTGCGCGCCGCCGCCCGGCCCGGCGCCGCCCTTCGCATGCTGAGCTGGCGGGGACCCGAGGAGAACCCCTTCATGACTACCGTCGAGCGCGCCGCCGCCCCGCTGCTGCCGGACCTGCCCGTCCGCGTCGCCGACGAGCCCGGTCAGTTCGGCCTCGCCGGCGAGCAGCGCGTCCGCACCATCCTCGCCGACGCCGGCTGGACCGACGTCACCCTCCAGCCCGTCGACCCGACCTGCGCCCTGCCCGCCGCCGAACTACCCCGCTACGCCACCGGGATGGGCCCGGTCGGCGCCCTGCTGCCGACCCTCGACGAGCCGCTCCGGCGCCGCGTCGCCGAGGTCGCCGTCGACGCCCTCGCCACCCACGTCGACGGCGACGAGCTGCGCTTCACCGCCGCCTGTTGGCTGATCGAGGCCGTCGCGCCCTGATCCCCTCCGGAAGTCCCGACCGTCCCGCACACGGCCCACCCGCCTGCTAGGACATGGATGATGCACCTGCACGTCGAGGTCGCGGGCGAGGGCCGGCCGGTCGTCCTGCTCCACGGACTGACCGCCAGCCACCGCTACGTCGTCATGGGCTCGCGGCGGCTGGAGCGCAGCGGCCACCGCGTCGTCGCCTACGACGCCCGCGGCCACGGCAGCTCCGACCCGGCCCCCGACCCGACCGCCTACGGCTACGACCACCTGGTCGCCGACCTGCTGCGGATCCTCGACGAGCAGGAGATCGAGCAGGCGGTCCTGGCCGGCGCGTCGATGGGCGCCCACACCGCCCTCCGCGCCGCCCTCGAGCACCCCGACCGCGTCTCCGGCCTGGTCCTCGCCACGCCCGCCTTCCTGCCCGGCAAGCAGTCCGACCCGCGCGCCCTCGCCCGCTGGGACCGGCTGGCCGACGGCCTCGCCTCCGGCGGCGTCGAGGGCTTCCTGGCCGCCTTCCGCTTCGACGACGTCCCCGAGGCCTGGCGCGAGACCGTCCGCAAGGTCACCGCCCAACGACTCGCCGTCCACGAACATCCCGACGCCGTCGCCGACGCGCTCCGCGCCGTCCCCCGCAGCGCCCCGCTCGGCGACCTGGCCGAGCTGGCCGCGATCGCCGTCCCGACCGCCGTCGTCGGCAGCCGCGACGAGGCCGACGCCGGCCACCCGCTGGCCGTCGCCCGGCAGTACGCCGATGCGATCCCCGGCGCCGAGCTGCTGGTCGAGGAGGAGGGCCAGTCGCCGATCGCCTGGCGCGGCGGCCAGCTGTCCGAGGTCATCGCCACCGTCGCCGAGCGCGCCGACGCCGCCACCCGAGCATGAGCACCCCCCACATCATCACCCCCGACCACGAGGGCCTGCCCCAGGTCCCGGAGCCGCCCGCGACCGCCGTCGCGCTGCCCGACCCGGACGCGCCCGCGCCGACGCCGACGCCCACCGAAGCCGACGCCGACGGACCGGCCGAGCACGTCGAGCACCTGCTCCTGACCGGCGCCGGCCGCGGCCCGTGGGACCCGCGCGCGGCCCACGGCGGCGCTCCCGCCGCGCTGCTCGCCCGCGCGATCGAGCGCGCCGCCCAGGGCGACGACGTCCGCATCAGCACCGTCGCCTACACCTTCTACGGCCCGGTCCCGCTCGGCCCGATCGAGCTGCGGTCGCGACTGCGCAAGCCCGGCCGCCGCCAGCAGATCGTCACCGCCGAGCTGGTCGCCGGCGGCCGGGTGGCGATGGAGGCCCGCGGGATCCTGCTCCGCCGCGGCCAGGTCGAGCTGCCCGCGACCGTCGCCGCCGCCTGGCCGGAGCTGCCGCCGCCGGAGGGCGCGCGCGAGCTGACCGACCGCTTCGTGCCCGAGGGCGTGCTCGGCTTCCACCCCGACGCGATCGAGATCCGTCAGGTCGAGGGTGGCTTCGACACCCTCGGCGACACCGCGACCGCCTGGTTCCGGCTGCGGCTGCCGATCGTCCCCGGCGAGCAGCCGACCCCCTTCCAGCGGGCCGCGACCGCCTCCGACTTCGGCAACGGGCTGGCCCATCCGGTCTCGTTCGCGGACTACCTGTTCGTCAACTGCGACCTGACCGTCTCGCTGCACCGCGACCCGGCGGGGGAGTGGATCGGGGTCCGCCCGCGGACCACGCTCGACCGGGCCGGGACCGGCCTCACGACGACCGAGCTGCACGACCAGGCGGGCCGCTTCGGGACCGCCACCCAGACGCTCTTCGTCGACCGCGCCTGAGAACCCGCCCCGCTCGCGGCGGACGGCCGGCTGACGCGGTGTCGATCGGTGCTGCCGACCGCGCCCGGGTTCGCTACGGTGGCGTCAGGTGGAGAGCGCGCGCGGCCCCCATACCGATGACGGCGGGTGGATCCTCGATCCGCCCGGGATGCTGTTCGTCTACGAGCAGGGCGCGTTCCCGATGGACACGCGCGACGAGGACGGCCGCTTCCGCGTGGCCGCCTACCGCGCCGACCCGCGCGCGATCCTCGACCTCGACGCGATCCGGCTGCCGCGGACTCTCCGCCGGACGCTGCCCCGCCACGACTACCGGCTGACCGTCGACCGGGCCTTCCGCGAGGTCGTCGACCGCTGCGCCCAGCGCCCCGGGCTCGACCCCGGCGAGGTCTGGCTGACGCCGCGGCTGGCCGCTGCCTACCGCGCCCTCCACCGCTGGGGCCACGCCCGCAGCTTCGAGGTCTGGGCGGGGGAGGAGCTGGTCGGCGGCACCTTCGGCGTCGCCCTCGGCCGCGCCCACACGCTCGAGTCGATGTTCCACTGCGGGGCCGACGCCGGCAGCGCCGCGGTGCTCTCGGCCGCGGTGCGGCTGCGGGCCGCCGGCTACCGGCTGCTCGACGTCCAGCAGCGGACCGCCCACACCGCCCGCCTCGGCGTCGAGGACCTGGCCGAGGAGACCTTCCTCGACCGGCTGCAGGCGGCGCTGGTCGGCGGCCTGCGACCGGCTCCGGTGCGACGCGACGGCGGCCCGGCCGACGGGGCCGAGCTGGTCGCCGCGCTCGACCGGCTCATCGCAGCGCGCGGAAGGTCCGCCAGGTCGCTCGCGGCCGTCCGTCGAGCGTCTGCAGACCGGATTGCCACTCGTACTCGGCGCCCGGGTCACGCAGCTGGTACCACGTGAAGCTGCGGATCTTCTCGCGGGCGGCGAACCGCCACGCCTGCCGCAGGTAGCGCGCGGCGCGCGCGTCCGGGGTCCGCGAGCGGCCGGCGGTCCGGTACGCGAACTCGGTGATGTGGACGTTGCGCGACGCCCGGTGGCTGATCCGCTTCGCCTTCGCCAGCGAGCGCAGCTGCGACAGCGCGCTGCGCAGGTTGCCCATCGTCCAGGCGTCGCCGTTGGCGCGGCGGGTGGTCGGCGGCTTCTGGAAGTCGTGGGTGTGGAGGGTGATCCCGTCGGCCCGCAGCCGGGTCCGGCACGAGCGCGTCCGTCGCAGCCCGCGGAAGCGCGAGTCGACGCAAAGCGCCTTGCGCAGAAACAGGCCCGGGTCGAGCGCGTTCGAGGTCCGGGCGTTGGGCGCGAACTCGCCGACCAGCACCGGCACCTTCGGCGACACCTGCTTGAAGGCCGCGTAGCCGGCGTTCGAGAGCGTCACCCAGCGACGCGGCTGGTCGAGCGGCCACATCGAGCGGAAGTTCGGCTCGTTCCAGGTCAGGTAGCCGGCCACCGGCAGGTCGGCGAACGCCTCGGCCATCGAGGTCACGAACCGCCCGTAGCGGGCGATCAGCTGGCTGGTGATCCGGACCGGCGTGCCGCGCTTGCGGTTCAGCGGCGAGTAGACGCCGATCAGCAGCCGCGCCCCGACCTGCTCGCCCTCGAGCGCCGCGCGGCGGATCGCGTGCACGTAGCGGGGCGCGATCTCGTCGCCCTCCTCGGGGTTCCAGACCACCAGCGAGCGGACGACGGTGACGTGCGCCTCCTTCGCCGCCTGCCAGAACGCGGCCCGCAGCTCGGGATCGTCCGAGTAGGCCATCCGCACGTCCTGGAGGCCCTTCTCCATCGGCGCCGTCGTCGTCGCGGCGGACGCCCGCCCGCCGCCGGCCAGCGTCCCGAGCAGGATCAGCAGCGCCAGCAGCACGGCTAGCCGAGGGTGGGGGACCGGGAACCGCATCGGCGGGATGGTAGGGAAGGCCCGGGCGCCGATGCGCCGCCTGGAAGCCTGCGACGATCGAGCGGATGAGCGGCGCGGGCGACCGTCGGCAGCGGGGCAAGCGGACCGCCGCGCGGGCCGCCGCGGCGATGGTGGCGCCGCGCTCGCGGGTCGGCCTGGGGACCGGATCGACCGTCGCCGAGCTGCTGCCGGCGCTGGCCGAGCGCGACCTCGACCTGCGCTGCGTGGCCACCTCGCCGGCGACCGCCGACGCCGCCCGCGACCTGGGCCTGGCCGTCGAGCCGTTCACCGCCCTCGACCGGCTGGACGTCGCGATCGACGGTGCCGACCAGGTGGCGCCGGACGGCTGGCTGGTCAAGGGCGGGGGCGGGGCGCACCTGCGCGAGCGGATCGTCGCGGCCGCCGCCGACCGCTTCCTGGTGATCGTCGACGACGGCAAGCTGGTCGAGCGGCTGCACGGCCCGCTGCCGCTGGAGCTGCGGCCGTTCGGGCTGGCCGCCACCCTCCGCCGGCTGCCGGAGGCGGTGGTCCGCGACGCGCCGCCGAGTCCCGACGGCGGCGTGATCGCCGACCTGGGGCCGGCGGCGGAGATCGCCGATCCGGCGGCGCTGGCCGCCCGTCTGGCCGCCACGCCGGGTGTCGCGGACCACGGCCTGTTCCCGCCGACGCTGGTGGCCGAGGTCCTGGTCGGGGCGGGCGACGATCTGCGGCGGTGGACGCCGTCGCGAGGCGCGCAGGGACCCTACCGCGGGTAGCTATTCCATTCGCGACTGATTGGAGGAATGGAAGCGGCCTCCGCTCCCGGCGACGATTCGCCATACTTCGCCGCTGTCCGACCGCGGCGGTCGGCTTGGAGCCCGAGGGCCCCGAGACGCCCGCTTCGGACGGCCACGTCGCCGAACGACCTGGAGGACCGTCAGGTGTCACACGGAACCGCACGAACCCCCCGCGTGGTGGGCCAATGAGTCTGACGTTGGGTGTTCCCAAGGAGCTCGCCGAGGGCGAGCGTCGAGTAGCGCTGGTGCCGGATGTCGTCAAGCGGCTGGGCGCGAAGGGAGTCAAGGTCGTGGTCGAGCCCGGTGCCGGCGATCACGCGTTGATTCCGGATGCGTTGTTCGAGGAGGCCGGGGCGACGCTCTCGGCCGATGTCTGGAACGCGGACGTCGTCGTGAAGGTCGCGCCGCCGACCGCCGACGAGGTCGCGAAGCTCGGTTCCAGCAGCGTCCTGATCGGCTTCTTGGCGCCGCTCTCCTCGCCGGAGACCGCAAAGCTGTTGCGTGACAAGGGCGCGACCGCCTTCGCGATGGAGGCGATCCCGCGGATCAGCCGCGCGCAGGCGATGGACGCGCTCTCGTCGCAGTCCAACGTGGCGGGCTACAAGTCGGTGCTGACGGCGGCCGACCACTCGACGCGGTTCTTCCCGATGCTGATGACCGCCGCCGGCACGATCCCGCCGGCGAAGGTGCTGGTGCTCGGGATCGGTGTCGCCGGTCTGCAGGCGCTCGCCACGGCGCGGCGTCTCGGTGCGAAGACGACGGGTTATGACGTGCGGCCGGAGACGGCGGAGCAGGTCGAGTCGCTCGGCGCGACCTGGCTGGACCTCGGGATCGAGGCCGCCGGTGAGGGTGGGTACGCGCGTGAGTTGACCGCGGAGGAGCGGGCGCAGCAGCAGCAGGCGTTGACCGACGCGACCAAGGGCTTCGACGTTGTGATCACGACCGCCCTGGTGCCGGGTCGTCCCGCGCCGCGCCTCGTGACCGCCGAGGCCGTCGAGGGCATGCGTCCGGGTTCGGTGATCGTGGATCTGGCGGGTGAGACGGGTGGCAACTGCGAGTTGACCGAGCCGGGTCAGACGGTGGTCAAGCACGACGTGACGATCGTCTCGCCGCTCAATCTGGCGGCCGAGATGCCCGAGCATGCCTCGCAGCTGTACGCGCGCAACATCCAGTCGCTGGTCGAGCTGATGCTGGAGACGCCGGAGGGCGGTGGCGAGCCGTCGTTGAAGCTCGACTGGGACGACGAGATCATCGCTGGTGCCGCGATCACGCGTGAGGGTGAGATCGTGCATGCGGGGGCGAAGAAGACCGTGGAGGCGAGTGCCTGATGTTGTCCTTGTCGACCGTGCTGGCCACTAGTGGTGAGCCGGGCAACCTGGTCACGAACCTGGCGATCCTGGTGCTGTCCGGGTTCGTGGGGTACGCCGTGATCTCGAAGGTGCCCAACACGCTGCACACCCCGTTGATGTCGGGCACCAACGCGATCCACGGGATCGTGGTGCTGGGCGGGTTGTTGATCTTCGCCGAGAGCGCTGATCTCGGGGCGGTCACGACGATCATCGTCTTCGTCGCGCTGGTCTTCGGCGCGATCAACGTCGTCGGCGGCTTCGTCGTGACCGACCGGATGCTCGAGATGTTCAAGAGCAAGCCGGAGCCCAAGCAGCCTGCTGGCGGCGATGAGAAGGGCGGCAAGTGATGCACGCGACGCTTGCTTCGTTCTTGACCGACGCGAACTTCAAGTCGGTCCTCTACATCCTGGCCTTCGGGCTCTTCATCTACGGCCTCTCCGGCCTCACCGGCCCCAAGACCGCGGTCCAGGGCAACCGGATCGCCGCGGTCGGCATGGTGATCGCCGTCATCGCCACCCTGCTGGTGGATCCGTTCCACAACCCGGTCTGGATCGTCCTGGGTCTGGCGATCGGGTTCGCGGTTGGTGTGCCTGCCGCTCGGCAGGTGAAGATGACGGCGATGCCGCAGATGGTGGCGCTGTTCAACGGCGTCGGTGGTGGCGCGGTCGCGTTGATCTCGTGGGCCGAGTTCCGCGCCTCCGGCGGCTTCGATTTCGCGCCGACCTACATCGTGCTGTTCTCGATGTTCAGTGCGATCGTCGGGTCGGTGTCGTTCTGGGGTTCCAACGTCGCGTTCGCGAAGCTGCAGGAACTGATCGACGGCAAGCCCCGCACATTGGGCGCCCTCCAGCTCCCCGCCCAGGTCGTGACCCTCGGCGGCGCGATCGCGTGTGCTGTGGCGATCACGGCCGGGTCGACCAGTGAGATCCTGATCATCGGCCTGCTCCTCCTCGCCGCCGTCTTCGGGCTGCTGCTGGTGCTGCCGATCGGCGGTGCGGACATGCCGGTCGTGATCTCGCTGCTGAACGCCTTCACCGGCCTCGCCGCCGCCGCGGCGGGTGTGTCGCTGGACAACCAGGCGCTGATCGTCGCCGGCATGATCGTCGGGGCGTCGGGCACGATCCTGACCCAGCAGATGGCGATCGCCATGAACCGCACCATCACCTCCGTCATCGCCGGCGGCTTCGGCGGCGGCGGAAGCGACGCCGCCGCGGGCGGGCCCGCGGGCGCCTCGGGGGGCACCGTGCGGTCCACGTCGGCGTCGGATGTGGCGATTCAGATGGCCTACGCGCGCCTGGTCGTCGTGGTCCCCGGCTACGGGATGGCGGTCTCGCAGGCCCAGCACGCGGTCAAGGAGATGGCCAACCTGCTGGAGTCCAAGGGCGTGGAGGTCAAGTACGCCATCCACCCCGTCGCCGGCCGGATGCCCGGGCACATGAACGTCCTCCTCGCGGAGGCGGATGTGCCCTACGACCAGTTGAAGGAGATGGATGACATCAACCCCGAGTTCAAGCGCACGGATGTGTCGCTGGTGATCGGGGCCAACGACGTCACCAACCCCGACGCGCGCAACAAGGCCGACAGCCCGATCTACGGGATGCCGATCCTCAACGTCGACGACTCCCAATCCACCATCGTCCTCAAGCGCTCCATGAGCTCGGGGTACGCCGGGATCGACAACCCGCTCTTCACCGACCCCAAGACCAGCATGCTCTTCGGCGACGCCAAGGCCTCCGTCGAAGCCATCACCGAAGAGCTGAAGGCCCTCTAACGCCTTCGAGCGCGGGCGGCTCCGAGCACGGGCTCTACGATGAGCCCGTGCTCGGGCGCTCCCGCACCCCGGACCCGGCGGCCCCCGCCGGCCGGGTGACGATCCGCCCGCCTCGTCCCGAGGACGCCCCGGCGTTCCTGGCGGCGATGCGGGCCAGCGTCGCCTTCCACGCCCCGTGGGCCACGCCGCCCACGACGCAGGAGGCGTTCGCCGACTACCTGCGCCGCTGCGACGGCGACGACTTCGCCGGCTTCCTGCTGCACCGCCACGAGGACGGTGCGCTGGTCGGCTACGCGAACCTGAGCCAGTTGGTCCACGGGCCGCTCTGCAGCGCCTACCTCGGCTACAACGCGGTCGCCGGTCACGAGGGCCGCGGCTACCTGACCGAGGGCGTGGCGCAGGTGCTGCTGGCCGCGTTCGGGCCGCTGCGACTGCACCGGGTGGAGGCGAACATCCAGCCGGGCAACGACCCGTCGCTGGCGCTCGCCCGGCGGCTGGGCCTGCGGCGCGAGGGCTTCTCGCCGCGCTACCTGCGGATCGGCGGCGCCTGGCGCGACCACGAGCGCTGGGCGCTGCTGGCCGACGAACCGGCGGCCGAGCGGCTGCCGGCGCTGGCCGCCGGCCTCCGTCCCTGAGCCCTGGTCAGGCGGGAAGACCGTGTCTGGTTGTGCAACCGGACCAAAGTTGGTCCGCGATGTTGGACGAAACGGTTGCAGCGCGGCGCCGGCGTGTGCGAGCCTGCCGGCCCAGCGAATCCGGCGACGTCCCCCGAAGCCGGACGCTCCGACCAGGAGGATCCCCCGAATGACGCGTTCCCGAGCGTTGATGGCGGGTGCGGTGATCGCGGCGTGCGCGACCACCGGAGTCCCAGCCGTGGCCTCTGCCGCCCCCAAGGCAGCGACCCACCAGTACACCGTCGTGGCCAAGAGCGGCACCAGCCGCGCGGCCTTCCAGCGGGCCGTCCGCCGCGCCGGCGGCCACGTGCTGCGCTACAACCGCGCCGCCGCCGTCGGCACCGTCCGCGGGCCCAAGGGCTTCGCGCCGCGGGCCGTCAAGGCGGTCGCGATCGTCGGCGCCGGCGAGCGCCAGGCGATCGGCCGCGTGCCCGCCGCGGCCCGCCGGCTGAAGCGCAACCGCGCGATCGAGCACGGCGTCGACGGCGGTCGCGACGCCGCGGGCGCCCAGAGCCGCAAGCCGCGTCCGCCGGCCTCCGGGGTCGACCCGCTGGCCCCGCTGCAGTGGGACATGGCCGCGATCGGCGCGACCGCGCAGCAGAGCTACCGCTACGACCAGGGCGCCGGCGTCCGGGTCGGGATCATGGACACCGGCGTCGACGGCAGCCACCCCGACATCGCGCCGAACTTCGACCGCGGCCTGTCGCGCAACTTCACCGTCGACGATCCGGTCATCGACGGCCCCTGCGCCGAGGATCCCGACGGCTCCTGCCAGGACCCGGCCGACGTCGACGAGGACGGCCACGGCACCCACGTGGCGAGCACGATCGCCTCGCCGATCAACGGGCTCGGGATCGGCGGCGTCGCGCCCAAGGCCGACATCGTCAACCTCCGCGCCGGGCAGGACTCGGGCTACTTCTTCGTCCAGCCGACGGTCGACGCGCTGACCTACGCCGCCGACCACGGCATCGACGTGGTCAACATGAGCTTCTACGTCGATCCCTGGCTCTACAACTGCACCGCCAACCCGGCCGACTCGCCGGCGGCGCAGGCCCAGCAGCGGACCACGATCCTGGCCGTCCAGCGGGCGGTCGACTACGCCCGCAGCAAGGGCGTGCTGCCGATCGCGGCGCTCGGCAACGAGAACACCGACATCGACGACCCGAAGCTCGACGACACCTCGCCGGACTACCCGCCGGACGCGGCCTACGAGCGGACGATCGACAACAGCTGCCTGTCGGTGCCGACCGAGACCGACGGTGTCGTCGGGGTCTCCTCCTACGGCCCGACCGGGCGCAAGGCCTACTACTCGAACTGGAGCCTGGAGCAGGCCGACGTCGCGGCCCCCGGCGGCGACCGGCGCGAGTTCTTCGGGACCCCGCGCTTCAACGCGCCGGAGAACCGGATCCTGGCCGCCTACCCGGAGAGCGTCGGCCGCGTCGGCGACACCGACCTCGACGGGGTCGTCGACATCGACGCCGATGGCAACCCGACCACGCCGATGGTGGTCAAGGACACGCACGGCGGCGTGACCTCGTACTACCAGTGGATCCAGGGCACCTCGATGGCCAGCCCGCACGCGGCCGGCGTCGCGGCGCTGGTGGTCGCGGCCAAGGGCAAGCGCGACCGCCGCAACGGCGGCCTGACGCTGGCGGCGGCGAAGACCGAGCGGCTGCTGCGGCGCTCGGCCGTGCCGATGGCCTGCCCGCCCGGCGGGGTCCTGACCTACCCCGATCCGGACCTGCCGCCGTCGTACACGGCGCGCTGCACCGGCACCACCGATCACAACTCGTTCTACGGCGACGGCTCGGTGAACGCGCTGAACGCGGTCCGGCTCGGCCGGCCCTGATCCGGTGCCCGTCCCGTCCCCGGCGGTCCGCGGTCGCGTGGCCACGGACCGCCGGGGACGGCGTCCCGGCGCTATCGTCGGAGTCCGGAGAGCCCACCCGTGACCGCTCCCGCGCCGACCGCCCCCGAGGAGCTGATCCGCCGGATCGGGCACGAGATCGCGGGCGCGCTGCCCCGTCACCGGCTCGGCGGCGGGATCGACCGCCAGGCGATCGAGCGGATCGCCGCCAATCCGGCGCTGAAGGCGGCGCTCTTCCGCTTCGTCGACGTCGTGCCCGCCGCGCGCAGCCGCCGCGAGGCCGCCGACCACCTGGACGCGCTGCTGGCCGAGGCCGACCGGCTGCCGCCGCCGCTGCGGACGGTCGACGGCCTGGCCCGGCGACCGGCGACCGCGCCGCTGGTCGGGCGGACCGCCACCTGGGCCGTCCGCCGGATGGCCCGCCAGTTCATCCTCGCCGAGGACGTCGCGGGGGCTACCGGCGGCCTGACCGCGCTCTGGGACGAGGGAGCGGCGACCGCGCTCGACCTGCTCGGCGAGGCGTCGGTCAGCGAGGCCGAGGCCGACGCCTACGCCGCCCGCTGCCTCGACGCGCTCGAACGGCTCGACCGCGCCTGCCGCGGGCTGCCGGCACGACCGCGGCTCGACGGCGACGGGGCGGGGCCGCTGCCGCGCGCCCACCTGTCGGTGAAGCTCAGCGCCCTGACCCCGCGGCGGCACCCGTTCGCGCCCGAGCGGGTCAGCGCGGACGCCAAGCGGCGGCTGCGGCCGATCGCCCGCCGGGCCCGCGAGCTGGGCGCGCACCTGCACCTGGACAGCGAGTCGCTGGACTCGCGCGAGGCGGTGCTGACGACGGCACTCGAGCTGCTGGCCGAGCCGGAGTTCGCCACCGGGCCGTCGGCGGGCGTGGTGCTCCAGGCCTACCTGCGCGACGCCGACGACGTGCTCGACCGGCTGCTGGCCTTCGCGGCGACGACGCCCGGGCGGCCGCCGCTGCTGGTGCGGCTGGTCAAGGGCGCCTACTGGGACCACGAGGTGGTCGACGCCCGCCAGCACGGCTGGACGCCGGCGGTCCACGACGGCCAGGCGGCGACCGACCGAGCCTACGAGGCGCTGACCCGGCGGCTGCTCGGCGCGCGCCCGACGCTGCGGGTGGCGATCGCGTCGCACAACCTGCGCTCGATCGCCCACGCGGTCGCGCACGACCGCCACGGCGGCGGCGACGGCCGCGACCTCGAGCTGCAGGTGCTGCTGGGGCTGGGCGACGACCTGCGGGTAGCGCTGGCCCGCCGCGACCTGCGGGTGCGGGTCTACTGCCCGGTCGGCGACCTGGTGGCGGGGATGGCGTACCTGGTGCGGCGGCTGCTGGAGAACACCGCCAGCGACTCGTTCCTCGACCGCCAGGCGCACGGGGCCTCGGTCGACGACCTGGTGCGGGCGCCGTGAGCGCGCCGTTCGCCAACCAGCCGATCCTCGACCTGCGGCGGCCGGCCGAGCGCCAGCGGCTGAGCGACGCGCTCGCCGGCCTCGACGCGCGGCTGCCGCTGCGGGTGCCGGTCCTGATCGATGGTCGTGCGCGCCACGGCGAGCAGCTGCGGTCGCTCGATCCCGGCGATCAGCGGCGGACGGTGGCGACCAGCGCCGCGGCGACGGCCGACGAGGTCGAGCGGGCGGTGGCGGTCGCCGGTCCGGCGGGACGGGCGTGGGCGGCGACGGCGGTCGCGGAGCGGGCGGCGATCCTGCGGCGGGCGGCCGACCTGCTGGCCGAGGAGCGGGCGGCGCTGGCCGCGCTGGCGGTCCGCGAGTGCGCCAAGCCGTGGGCCCAGGCCGACGCCGACGTCTGCGAGGCGATCGACTTCCTGCGCTACTACGCGGAGCGGGCGGTCGCGCTGCTCGGCGGCGAGGGGGAGGAGCGGCTGCTGCAGCCGCCGGGCGAGCGCAACGCGCTGCGCTACCGGGCGCGCGGGGTCTGCGCGGTGATCGCTCCCTGGAACTTCCCGCTGGCGATCCCCTGCGGGATGACGGCGGCGGCGCTGGCGACCGGCAACGCGGTGCTGCTGAAGCCGGCCGAGCAGAGCCCGGCCTGCGGGGCGCGGCTGGTCGAGCTGCTGCAGCGGGCGGGGGTGCCGGCCGGGGCGCTGGCGCTGCTGCCGGGCGAGGGCCAGGTCGGGGCAGCGCTGGTCGAGCACCCGGGGGTCGCGACGATCGCCTTCACCGGCTCGGCGGCGGTCGGGCTGGAGATCGTCCGCCGGGCGGCCGAGGTGCGACCGGGGCAGCGGCAGCTGAAGCGGGTGGCGGCCGAGATGGGCGGGAAGAACTGCGTGGTGGTGGCGGCCGACGCCGACCTCGACGACGTGGTGCCGGCGCTGCTGGACTCGGCCTTCGCCTTCGGCGGCCAGAAGTGCTCGGCGGCGGCGCGGGTGTTGGTCGAGGCCGACGTGGCCGACCGGCTGGAGGAGCGGCTGGCGGGGGCGCTGGCGACGTTGGTGGTCGGGCAGGCGGAGGGCTTCGCCACCGACGTCCCGCCGCTGATCGAGCGCGAGGCGCAGGAGCGGCTGCGGCGGTATCACGGGCTGGTCGAGCGCGACGGCGGCCGGCTGGTCGTCGGCCCGGCGCCGGAGCTGCCGGCGGGGACGGGGGAGGAGGACGGCTGCTGGGTGCGGCCGGCGCTGGCCCTCGACCTGCCGCCCGACGCGGCGCTGCTGCGCGAGGAGGTCTTCGGCCCGCTGCTGAGCGTCGAGCGGGTGCCCGACCTGGACGCCGCGCTGGCCCGGATCGACGAGCTGCCCTTCGCCCTCACCGCCGGCGTCTTCAGCCGCAACCCGCGGACGGTCCGGCGGCTGGTGGCGGCGCTGCCGGCGGGCAACGTCTACGTCAACCGCGGGATCACCGGCGCGATGGTCGCCCGCCAGCCGTTCGGCGGCAACCGGCTGTCGGGGACGGGCACGAAGGCCGGCGGCCCCGACTACCTGCTCTCGTTCGTCGACCCGCAGGCCGTGACCGAGAACACGGTCCGCCACGGGTTGGTGGTGTGAGGGGTCAGCGGATGCGGCGGAGCGTGACCGTCCGGGCGAGCGCCGGCGTCCCGGCCCCGTCCGGCGTCCAGGTCAGGCGAGCGCGGACCGCCCCCGACGCGCGGCCGCGGAGCAGTGCCCGGCCGGTCCGCGTCAGCCGCAGGCGCAGCCGACCGCGACCGTCGGCTGCCCGGTAGCGGCGGCTGGCGATGATCCGCGTCCGGCCGCGGCGGTCGCGGGCGGTCAAGCGGGCCCGGCCGCTGCAGCCGCCGGCATTGACGCACCGGACGCGGAAGGCGACCAGCCCCGAAGCGGCGGCGACCACCGACCGCGTCGGCGTCACCGTCAGGGCGGTGGTCGCCGGGGGCGTCGCCGTCCACGGGGTCTTCGCCGGTGGTGCTGTCGACGGGGCCGCGCCCGTCGCCCAGTGCGTCACGTCCGGCACCCAGTTAAGCCACGCCGCCAGCGCCTCGGGCGTGTTCGGCACCGGCGTCAGGTACGGGCAGTAGCTGGTCGTGGGATCGGCCCCGGGCGCCCATCCCTCGCGGCCCTCGACGACCCTGTCGAACTTCGTCAGGCAGCTGTGGCGGGGGCGCTCGATCAGGCTCAGCCCGACGAGGCCGCCGCGCTCGGCACCCCAGACGCCCGCGCCACGGAGGTCGTAGGGCGCGCCGCCCAGTCGCACCAGGCGGTCCGGGGCCTGCGGATCGCGCGCGACCACGTCGTACGACCCGTCGGGGATCAGCATCCGGTAGCGACCGGCCGCGTCGGTCGTGGTCCGGTAGCGCCAGCCCTCGTAGGCGTCGACGAAGGTGACCTCGACGTCGGCCACCGGACCCTGGCGCGTCCACTCGTAGATCGCGAAGCCGGCGGCGATGCCTCGCTCGCCGGTCGCGACGTAGTCCATCGGCGGCACCGGACCCGACCCCTCCAGCGGCACGAAGTCGGCCGCCGGCGGCTCGGCCGGTGGACGCGGGATCGACGGATCGGCGGCCAGCGCCGGCGTGGCCGGAAGCGCCGCGGCGATCGCGAGCGCGACGGCAGTCACGACGCGGCCGCGGGGGACGGGGGACGGACGCATGAGCACTCGTTCGGCCGCCGGCGCAGCCGCCCCCAGCCTCGCGCTCCGGAGACCGACGGATGTCCAGACGGGCCCGCCCGCCCCCCGCCATACTCCCCCGATGCCCGCACCCCCTCCGGTCGAGGCTCTGCTGCTGGTCGACCTCCAGCGGGCGTTCGTGGACGGGCCCGACGCGGTGCCCGACGGCGAGCGGGTGCTCGCCACGGCCCGCCGGCTGCTGGCCGCCGCGCGCGGGGCGGGGGCGCTGGTGGTCCAGCTGCAGAACGACGGCCGGCCCGGGACGGTCGACGAGCCCGGCGCTCCCGGGTGGGCGCTGGCGCTGGCGCCGACCGGGGACGAGCCGGTGATCCGCAAGCGTGAGGACGACGGGTTCGCCGGCACGCCGCTGGCCGCGACGCTCGACGGCCGCGGGGTCCGGAGCCTGGCGATCGCCGGCGTGCTGTCGGAGATGTGCGTCGCCGCCACCGCCCGGACCGCGCTCGCCCGCGGGCTGCGGGTGGTCCTGCCGCACGACGGGCACGCCACCTACGACGTCCCGCCCGCGCCCGGCATCCTCGAACGCGTCCCGGCCGCGCTCGCCGCCCGCGCCGCCGAGTGGTCGCTGGGGGACGAGGTCGAGATCGTCCCGGAGGCCACCGCGGTGCGGTTCGTGGCCACCCGCCCCGGCGACTAGGCTGCCGAGCCGATGCGGTTGATCGGCAACGTCCTCTGGTTCGTCCTGGCCGGCTTCTGGCTGTTCGTCAGCTACACCGTCGCCGCGCTGCTCTGCTTCGTCTTCGTCATCACGATCCCCTTCGGCGTCGCGGCGCTGCGGATCGCGCTCTACGGCGTCTGGCCGTTCGGGCGCGCCGTCGTGCCCCAGGCCGGCAAGGGCGCGGGATCGACGCTCGGCAACGTGCTCTGGTTCGTGCTCGGCGGCTGGTGGCTGGCGATCGTCCACGTCGTCACCGGCGCGCTGCTCTGCCTGACGATCATCGGGATCCCGCTCGGGATCGCCAACTTCAAGCTGATCTCGGTCAGCGCCCGGCCGTTCGGGCGCGAGATCGTCTCGGCCGAGGAGGCCGCCCGCCGGGGCGCCGCCGCCGCGACCGTCCCGCGGCTCTAGGCCTCCTCGGCCAGCGGCAGCTTCGCCAGCTCGCGCTTGAGGATCTTGCCCGTCGGGTTGCGCGGCAAGTCGTCGAGGAAGACCACGTCGCGCGGCGCCTTGTAGCGCGCCAGGTTGTCCTTGACAAAGCCCTGGACGGCCTCCGGATCCAGCTGCTGCCCCTCCGCCAGCACCACGAACGCCCGCAGCCGCTGGCCGAAGTCGGGATCCTCGACGCCGATCGCGGCCGCGTCGACGATCGCCGGATGGGTTACCAGCAGCTCCTCGACCTCGCGCGGGAACACGTTCTCGCCGCCCGACACGATCATCTCGTCGTCGCGGCCGTCGACGTAGAGCCGCCCCGCCGCGTCGAAGTGGCCGACGTCGCCGCTCGACAGCAGGCCGTCGACGATCTCCTTGTGGCCGCCGCCGGTGTAGCCCTCGAACGGCATCCCGGTGCCGACGAAGATCCGACCCGTCGTCCCCGTCGGCACGTCCCGTCCCCGCTCGTCGAGGATCCGCACCCGCGAGCCGAACAGCGGCCGGCCGACGCTGGTCGGCGCCTCGCGGACGTCCTCCGGCGTCGCCAGCGTGGCCAGCGCCACCTCGGTCGAGCCGTAGAGGTTGTAGACCACCTCGCCCAGCAGCTCGGTGGCCCGCTGGGCGACCTCGGCCGGCAGCTGAGAACCGGCGCTGAACAGCACCCGCAGCGACGACAGGTCGCGACGGCCGACCTCCTCGGCCCCCAGCGCCAGCACCCGCTGGAGCATGATCGGGACCACGCAGACCGTCGTCGCCCGGTGGGCCTGGACGTCGTCGAGGAACTGGCCGGCGTCGAACCGCGGCCGCAGCACCAGCTTCGAGCCCAGGCCGAGCGACAGCAGCGCGATCAGCAGCCCCGTCCCGTGGAACAGCGGCGGCCCGATCACCGTGGCCTCGCGGGCTCGCATCGGCATCCGCTCCAGCACGGCGCCCGGCGCCACGAAGCCGCGCGGATCCTGGCGCGGCGCGCCCTTCGGCGTCCCCGTCGTGCCGCTGGTCAGGAGCACGATCCGGCCGTTCGCCGAGGGCGCCGGCGGCGGTCCGGGCGTGCCGCTGGCGACCAGCGCGCCGAGCGGGTCCTCCATCCCCGGCTGGGTGGCGCAGGCGACCGTCCCGTGCGGCAGCTCCAGGCCCTCGATCGCCGCCGCCAGCTCGGGGTCGTGGAAGAGGATCTCGACGCCCTCGCGCTCGGCCACCTCCTTCGCCTGGCGGGCCGAGAAGGCGGTGTTCAGGTAGACCACCGTCGCTCCGGTCCGGACCCCGGCGAAGGCCACCAGCAGCGGCGCCCGGTGGTTGCGGCAGAGGATCCCGATCTTCGACCCGGGCCCGAAGCCCTTCGCCCGCAGCGCGTTCGCCAGCTGGTCGACCTGGGCGTCGAAGTCGGCGAAGCTGATCTCGCCGCGGTCGTCGGCGATCGCCGGCAGCGTCGGCTGGCGGAGGGCGGCGATCTTGGCGGCCGATCCGAACGAGCCGAAGTCGTTGAGGGCGCGGGCGATCTGCCGCAGCGTCTGCGGCGACTCGACCCCGAGCATCCCGGCGCGCAGGAGCGCCCGCAGGCCCCGGACCTCGAGGCCGACGCGGCGGGCGGGGGCGGGGAGCTTGTCGGCGAGCTGCATCACGCGCTGCACGCTATCCGACCCTACGCCTCTCGTGATACAACTCGTCAGGCGCTGTATCGACATATCGGGGACGGTCGCGCCGATCGCCCCCGAACGTGGAAGCGCCCCGCCTGGGCAAGGCGGGGCGCTTCGTCACCGGGCGTGTTGGGCGCCGCGGTGGATGGGACGCGAGACGCACGAGGGGGGTGCGCGTTCTCGCCGCTCCATTGTGCCTGATGGGACGACGCGTGACCAGTCCGATCGCCCGTCCGGGGGGGTGCCGTTGGTGATCGCGTAGGCCACCAGACGCTCAGTCGATCCCGCTGATGTGCGCCTGCAGCCGCCGCATCCCCGCCAGCCAGCGGTCGTAGTCGCTGCCCTTCTGGCGGAAGTAGGTCAGCACCTCGGGGTGGGGCAGGATCAGGAAGCGGCCGTCGGCCAGGCCCTCGACCACCGTCTCGGCGACCGCCTCGGCCGGCAGCACGTCGCCGGCGGCCTTGACGACGGCGCTGGCGCGGGTGGCGCCGGGCGACTCGTCCGTGCCCGCGCCGGCGCCGTGCAGCAGCGGGGTGTCGACGCCCATCGGGCAGAGGCAGCTGACGCCGATCCCGCGGTCGCCGTAGGTCACGGCCAGCCACTCGGCGAAGGCGACCGCGGCGTGCTTGGTGACCGCGTAGGGCGCCGAGCCGATCTGGGTCAGGAGCCCGGCCGCCGAGGCGGTGCTGAGGAAGTGGCCGCCGCCGCGCTCCAGCCACTCGGGCACCAGCAGCCGGGCGGCGATCACGTGCGCGCGGACGTTGACGGCGAAGGCGATGTCCCAGACGTCCTCGGCCACCTGCTCGTCCTCGCCGACGGCGACGCCGGCGTTGGCGCAGTAGAGGTCGACCGGGCCGAACGCGTCGCGGGCCAGGTCGATCGCCGCGCGGACGTCCCGCTCGCTCGCGGCGTCGCCGCCGATCGCCCGCGCGGCCGGCCCGATCTCCTCCGCGACCGCCGCCGCGCCGCGCCCGTCGAGGTCGGCCACGACCACGCCGCGGGCGCCCTCGGCCACGAACCGGCGGGCCAGCGCCCGCCCGATCCCCGACGCCCCGCCGGTGACGACCACGACCTTCTCGCGCAGCTCCATCGGCCCAGCCTGCCCGATCGGGCGCCGGAGCGCGAGCACCGGCGCGGCTCAGTCGCGGGTGGCGGCCCGCAGCTCGGGGGCGGTCCAGACCTCGGCCAGCCGCACGATCGTGGCCGCGGCGGCCGCCATCTCCTGCAGCGACGCCCACTCGCGGACCGCGTGGTACTCGTGGCCGCCGGTGAAGACGTTCGGCGTCGGCAGGCCCATCGCGCTCAGCTGCGAGCCGTCGGTGCCGCCGCGAATCGCGGTCCGCAGCGGCTCCAGGCCCTCGGCGCGGATCGCCCGCTCGGCCGCCTCGGTGACCTGCGGGAAGGCCTCGACGTGGGTCCGCATGTTCGGGTACTGGGGCGTGATCTCGACCGTCGCCCGGGCTCGCGGCTCGCGGCCGACGACCTCGTCGACCGTCCGCCGCAGCAGCGCGCCGTGCTCGGCCAGGCGGTCGTCGTCGAAGTCGCGCAGGATCGTCCGGATCACCGCCCGGGCCGCGGTCCCCTCGGTCTCGTAGACGTGGATGAAGCCGTCGCGGCCCGAGGTCCGCTCGGGCGTCAGCTCGCGCGGGAGCGCGGCGACCACCTCGGCCGCCAGCCGGGTGGCGTTGACGAGCTTGCCGGTCGCGAAGCCGGGGTGGACGTCGTGGCCCTCGATCGTGACGATCCCCTCGGCGGCGGTGAAGGTCTCGTCCTGCAGCTCGCCGGGCTCGGAGCCGTCGATCGTGTAGGCGCAGATCGCCCCGAAGCGCTCGATGTCGAAGCGGTGGGCGCCGCGGCCGATCTCCTCGTCGGGGGTGAAGCCGATCCGCAGCGTCGGGCGCGGCCGCTCCGGGTGGGCGGCCAGGTAGGCGACGGCGGTCACGATCTCGGCCACGCCGGCCTTGTCGTCGGCGCCGAGCAGCGTGTCGCCGGAGGAGGTCACCAGGTCGTGGCCGACGCGGGCGCGCAGCTCGGGCATCTGCTCCGGGTCGAGCACGGTGCCGTTGCGGGGCAGCGCGATCGGGCCGCCGTCGTAGCCGTGGTGGACCAGCGGCTCGACCCCGTCGCCGGGGGCGTCGGGGCTGGTGTCGACGTGCGCGATCAGACCGATCGTCGGGATCGGGCCGTCGGCCGGGTCGATCGTGGCCGGCAGGGTGGCGTAGACGTAGCCGTGCTCGTCGAGGGTCGCGTCGGCCAGCCCCAGCGCCAGCAGCTCGTCGACCAGCAGCCGCGACAGGTCGAGCTGGCCGGGGGTGCTCGGGCAGCGATCGCTGTCGCGGTCGGACTGGGTGGCGACGCGCACGTAGCGCTGGAAGCGGACCAGCAGCTCGGGCGCCAGTGCCTCGGCCAGGCTCGACGTGAAGGGGGCGCGCGGGGGAGGGACGGCCATCGCCCCAGCCTGCCACAGCGCCTCCGGCGGGTCACGCGCGGCGGCCGTCGACGGTCCGTCCGCTCGATCGGCTCGCGGATCGGCGCCCTGTCGCTGGCCAGGCCGCCGGTCCGGCGCTAGCCTCGCGCCAGGTGCCGCGCGAGCCCGCCTCGCGTCGCACCGCCAACGGCAACCGATGATGGGATCATCAAGTCCATGAGCACCTCCGCCGCCCCGCCGATCGACCGCCAGCGCATCCAGGAGCTGATCAAGCGCGAGGAGCGCGCCCTCAACGAGCGCACCGGCCAGTCGGCCGAGATGTACCGGCGCGCCAACCAGTCGCTCTCGGGCGGCGTCGCGTCCTCGTACCAGCTGCGCGATCCGTGGCCGATCTACCTGGAGCGGGGCGAGGGCCCGCGCGTCTGGGACGTCGACGGCAACGAGATGTGGGACTTCCACAACGGCTTCGGCTCGATGGTCCAGGGCCACGCCCATCCCGCGGTCGGCCGCGCGATCCAGGAGCGCTACGAGAAGGGCACCCACTTCGCCGCCCCGACCGAGGACGCGATCGTCGTCGCCGAGGAGCTGGTCCGCCGTTGGGGCCTGCCGCAGTGGCGCTACACGAACTCCGGCTCCGAGTCGACGATGGACGCGATCCGGATCGCGCGCGCCTACACCGGCCGCGACACGGTGATGAAGATCTTCGGCAGCTACCACGGCCACCACGACACGGTGATGGTCTCGATCGGCGTCGAGTACGACAAGATCGGCGAGCCGGACGACCTCGCCTCGCTGCCCTACGGCGCCGGCATCCCGCAGGCGACCGTCGAGATGACCGTCGCCGTGCCCTTCAACGACGCCGGGGCGATGGAGCGGCGGATCGAGAAGCTGATCGCCGAGGACCGCAAGCCGGCCTGCGTGATCATGGAGGCGGCGATGATGAACCTCGGCGTCGTCCTGCCCGAGGACGGCTACCTCCAGGCCGTGCGCGACATCACGAGGAAGCACGGCATCGTCCTGATCTTCGACGAGGTCAAGACCGGCCTCTGCATCGCCCCCGGCGGCGCGACCGACAAGTGGGGCGTGACCCCCGACATGGTGACCCTGGCCAAGGCGCTCGGCGCCGGCCTGCCGATGGGCGCGATCGGCGGCTCCGAGGAGGTCATGTCGGTGGTCAAGGACGGCTCCGTCTACCAGGTCGGCACCTACAACGGGAACCCGCTCGGCGTCGCCGCCACCCGCGCCAACCTGACCGAGGTCCTGACCCCCGAGGCCTACGCCCACCTCGACGCGCTCAACAGCCGGATCGTCGACGGCTGCCAGATGGTGATCCAGAAGTACGGCCTGCCCGGCTACGCGATCGGCGTCGGCTCGAAGGGCTGCGTCACCTTCTCGCCGACCAAGATCACCGACTACGCCTCGTTCAAGGCCAACCAGGACGCCGAGCTGAGCGACCTGGCGTGGCTCTTCAACATGAACCGCGGGATCTTCATGACCCCGGGTCGCGAGGAGGAGTGGACGCTCTCGGTGACCCACACCGAGGAGGCCGTCGACGCCTACGTCGGCGCCTTCGACGAGCTGGCCTCGGACCTGATGTCCTGAGACCGCGACGGTGCGGGCCGCGTCGCGCGACCCGCACCGGAGCCCCCCCGGTTCAGCCGGCGGAGGCGGCGGAGACGTCGCCCTCGACGACCGCCTCGGCCGCGCCCGGCCCGCCCGCCGGCGCCGAGCGCAGGACCAGCGCGGCGAAGACGATCGCCGCCGCGACGAACCCGGCCCCGGCCAGGTAGGCCAGGTGGTAGCCGGAGTTGAGCGCCACGTTGGCCGCCTCGCCGTCGGCCCGCAGGCCGCTCGTGCGCTCGCTGGCCAGCGTCGCCAGCACGGCCAGGCCGATCGCCCCGCCGACCTGGACGGTGGTGTTGATCAGGCCCGACGCCAGCCCCGAGTCGCTGGGGGTCGCGTCCGACATCGCCAGCGTCATCATCGGCGGGAAGCTGAGCCCGGCGCCGAAGCCGATGAACATCATCGCCGGCAGCACGTCGACCAGGTAGCGGCCGTCGGTCGGCGTCTGGGCGAACAGCAGCAGCCCGATCATGATCGAGACGAGGCTGGTGATCAGGGCCGTCTTGGCCCCGAACCGGAGCGTGAACCAGGCGGCGCCGCGGAGCGACATCGCGCCCATCACGATCGTCGAGGGCAGGAACGCCAGCCCGACCTCGAGCGCGTCGTAGTGGAGCACCTGCTGCATGTAGAGCGCGCCGAGGAAGAACATCGAGAACATCCCGACCACCAGCAGCGCCATCACCACGTTGGCCCCGACGACGCTCCGCGAGCGGAACAGCCGCAGCGGCATCAGCGGGTTGGCGATCCGGCCCTGGCGGACGAGGAAGGCGGCGATCAGGGCGATCGCCAGCGCGCCCAGGCCGAGGGTCTGGAACGACCCGGCGCCGTGGCGCTCGATCCCGACGATCGCGTAGACGCCGACCATCAGGCCGCCGGTCAGGAGCGCCGCGCCGGGGATGTCGGCGCCGGCCTGGCGGCCGAGGCCGGGCGCGTCGGCCACCAGCCGGCGGGCGAGGACGATCGTCACGATCCCGATCGGGACGTTGATGAAGAAGATCCAGTGCCAGCTGATCGCCTGGGTCAGGACGCCGCCGGCCAGCAGCCCGATCGAGCCGCCGGCGGAGGCGACGAAGCCGTAGACGCCGATCGCCTTCGCCTGCTCCTTCGGCTCGGGGAACATCGTCACGATCATCCCCAGCACGACGGCCGAGGCGAGCGCGCCGGAGAGGCCCTGGACGAAGCGGGCGCCGATCAGCATCCCCTGGTTCTGGGCCACGGCGCAGAGCAGCGAGGAGACGGTGAAGGCGGTCAAGCCGAGCAGGAAGATCCGCCGCTGGCCGAAGAGGTCGCCGAGCCGGCCGGCGAGCAGCAGCAGGCCGCCGAAGGCGATCAGGTAGGCGTTGACGACCCACGAGAGGCTGCCGTCGGAGAACCCGAGGTCCTGCTTGATCGAGGGCAGGGCGACGTTCACGATCGTGGCGTCGAGCACGATCATGAGGACGCCGGCGCAGAGGACGTAGAGGGCGAGCCAGCGGTGGCGCTCGCTGAGGGTCTGTGGGGACATCGGGGTGGCTCCTGGCGGTCTGTTCGGGTTCCGTCGGTCGTAGGACCGGGCCCGGTCGCGGAACTCATCGCTCGAGATCGAGGAGGCGGTTCCGCGGCGGTGGTCCTACCCCTCCGACGAACGGCGGATCGCAGGATCGACAGCCGCCGCGAAGTTCTTCTCAGCGCCCGGGCGGGAGGGCGGTCGGCCCGACGTCCCGCTCGGGGTGGTCGGCGCCGTCGGCCGACCGCTCGCGCAGCTCGTAGACGCAGGCGTGGGAGCCGCTGAGGATGTGCGAGACCCGGCGGATGTCGGCGTCGGGCATCGTCTCGCGCAGGAAGCTGATCTCGCTCGAGCAGGCGGGGCCGTGGTCGCTGGCCACGGCCAGGATCGCGCAGTTGTGCTCGGTCACCCGGTAGCCGCCGTCGGCGGTCCGCTCGAAGTCGGCCAGGTAGCCGTCCTCGTCGAGGATCCGGGCCAGCTCGGCGACCCGCTCGTCGAAGGCGCGGCCGGCCAGCCGCTCGGTCGCGCGGGCCACGCGCGCCTGGCGGCGGCGCTCGAACAGCCGCGGCACCAGCTCCGGGTCCTCGTCGCGGACGTAGTCGAGCAGCTCGACGGTCAGCTCGCCGTAGGTCTTCGGGAAGAGCCCGTCGGCGGCCGGGCCGAGCCGGTAGAGCCGCCGCGGGCGACCGGGGCCGGGACGCTCGTCACGGTGGGCGACGAGCCCGGCGGCGACCAGCCCGCGCAGCTGCTGGCGGACGGCGCTGGGGGTCACGCCGAGCGCCGCGGCGAGCGCGTCGGCGCCCGACTCGCCGCGCTTGCGGAGGGCGACGAGCAGCGCCCGGCGCGAGGCCGGCAGCTCGTCGAGCGCCGAGTGGGTGGCGCGGGTCGGCTGGGGGGCGGATCGGTCGGGCACGATCGGTTTGACAAATATAGACAGCCAGTACTACCTTTTCTAGTGCCCGTTTCGCTCGTGAAACGGCGAGCCAGACCATTTCCGAGGAGCTCCTCATGGCCTTCACCGTGCCCCCGCTGCCCTACGCGTTCGACGCGCTCGAGCCCCACATCGACGCGAAGACGATGGAGATCCATCACGACAAGCACCACCAGGCCTACGTCGACAAGCTGAACGCGGCGGTCGAGGGCACCGAGTGGGCCGACAAGTCGATCGAGGAGATCGTCTCGAACCTCGGCGCGCTGCCGGCCGACAAGCAGGGTCCGGTCCGCAACAACGGCGGCGGCCACTTCAACCACACGCTCTTCTGGGAGTCGCTGCAGGGCGGCGGCGCGCAGACCCCGAGCGGTGACCTGGCCGCGGCGATCGACTCGGCCTTCGGCAGCTTCGACGCCTTCAAGGAGCAGTTCGAGGCCTCCGGCGTCGCCCGCTTCGGCTCCGGCTGGGCCTGGCTGGTGAAGGGCGAGGGCGGGCTCGAGATCATCTCGACCCCGAACCAGGACACGCCGCTGGCCGAGGGCAAGACGCCGCTGCTGGGCAACGACGTCTGGGAGCACGCCTACTACCTGAACTACCAGAACCGCCGCCCGGACTACCTGAAGGCGTTCTGGAACGTCGTCGACTGGGGCAAGGTCGCGGAGCGCTTCGCCGCCGCCTGATCCCCGTCCGTCGTCGCCGCGGCCCGCGTGGCCGCGGCGACGACGACGTCGCGCGCGGACCGTCGCCGGTCACGCGCCCGCCGACCGCCCGTCCCCGCCGAGCGCGGGGGCGGGCGGTTCCGCGTCCGGGGCCGTCCCCACGGGCCGCTCCCGTTCGTCTGCTGGAGTAGAGCCGCCGTCCCGCCCCGTCCCACCCCCGGAGAACGCCCTTGTCCAGTCGTGCCCGTGCCGTCCTGCTGCTCGTCTGCGGGGCGCAGTTCATGGTCATCCTCGACGTCGCGATCGTGAACGTCGCGCTGCCGGCGATCCGCGACGACCTGCGGATGTCGGAGACGGGCCTCCAGTGGGTGGTCAACGCCTACACCATCACCTTCGGCGGCTTCCTGCTGCTCGGCGGGCGGGCGGCCGACCTGCTCGGCCGGCGGCGGGTCTTCGTCGCCGGGCTCGGGCTCTTCACGCTCGCGTCGCTGGTCGGCGGCGTCGCCCAGGACGAGGGCACGCTGATCGCCGCCCGCGCGGTCCAGGGCCTGGGCGGCGCGATCGTCGCCCCGACCACGCTCTCGATCCTCACCACCACCTTCCGCGAGGGGCCCGAGCGGGCGCGGGCGATGGGCCTCTGGGGCGCGGTCGCCGGGGCCGGCGGCTCGGCCGGGGCGATCGTCGGCGGGATCCTCACCGACGCCCTCAACTGGCGCTGGATCCTGTTCGTGAACATCCCGATCGGGGCCTTCCTGATCGCCCGCGCGCTGCGCGACCTGCCCGACGACAAGCCGGCCGAGGCCAGCCGCGGCCGCGACTTCGACCTCGCCGGCGCGATCACCGTGACCGCCGGCCTGGTGGCGATCGTCTACGGGATCGTGCGCACCGAGACCGTCGGCTGGGGCGCCTTCGAGAGCCTCGGCGTGCTGCTGATCGGGCTGGCGCTGGTGGCCGCCTTCCTGCTGATCGAGGGCCGGGTCGCGGCGCGGCCGCTGATGCCGCTGCGGATCTTCGCCTCGCGCCGGCTGTCGGTCGCCAACGGCGCCTTCGCGCTGCTCAGCGCCGGGCTCTTCGCGATGTGGTTCTTCCTCACGCTCTACATGCAGCAGGTGCTCGGCTACACGCCGTTCGAGGCCGGCGTCGCGTTCCTGCCGCTGACGGTGCTGATGGGCCTGGGGGCGATGATGGCCGCGCGCGTGGTGGCCCGGATCGGCGTCCGGCGGACGCTGCTGATCGGCTACGGGCTGGCGATCGTCGGCCTGCTGCTGTTCTCGCGGATCTCGGTCGGCGGCAGCTTCCTCGGCGACGTGCTGCTGCCCTCGATCGTGACCGCCAGCGGCGTCGGGCTCTGCTTCGTGCCGCTGACGACGGTCGCCGTCACCGGCGCCGCGCCGCAGGAGGCCGGCCTGGTCTCGGGGATCATCAACGTCTCGCGCCAGGTCGGCGGGGCGCTCGGGCTGGCGGTGCTCTCGACGGTCGCCGCGACCCGCACCTCGTCGCTGCTGGACGGGGGCGAGCGGTCGCTGCCGGCGGCGCTGACCGGCGGCTACGAGCGGGCGTTCGTGGTCGCGGCCGGGTTCGCGCTGCTCGGCGGGCTGGTGGTCGCGCTGCTGCTGCGCGACGGCCCGCCGGCCCCGGCTACGGCGGCGGTCGACGCCGAGCCCGCGGGGACGGTCGCGGCGGTTCCGGCGGACCCGGCCTGAGCCGGGCGCCGCCGGCGCTGCTACCCTGGGTAGGAATTCGTCGGTCCGCCCGCTCCGACACCGCTCCGTGCGGAGACGGACGGGCCGTCCACCCCGACCGCGTTCGCGCGGGCGACCACCCTCCCCAGCACATGACCGTCACTGAACGAGGAATGGCCTACGGCATCCGCGCCCTGACCCGCCTGGCGGGCCTGGACGTGGTCGACCGACTGGGCCTGCGCGAGCCGGCCAATCGGGCGCTCAAGCGCGCGTCGGCCACCAGCTTCCGGACCGCCGGCCGCGTCGGCCGGACGTTCGCCGCGACCCAGAAGCGGACCAGCCCCGGCCGCCTGAAGCCGGAGACCGCCTCGAAGAGCGCCGCGCTCTTCGACCTGACGCCGACCGACGAGCAGCAGATGCTGCAGGAGGCCGCGCGCGACTTCGCGGCGGCCGAGATCCGTCCGGCGGCCGAGCAGGCCGACCACGACGACAAGACGCCGCAGGCGCTGCTCGACTCGGCGGCCGAGCTCGGCCTGGCCACGCTCGGCGTGCCGGAGGAGCTGGGCGGCGCCGTCGAGGAGCGCTCGGCGGTGACCTCGGTCCTGATCGGCGAGGCGCTGGCCCACGGCGACCTCGGGATCGCGGTCGCGGCGCTGGCGCCGGCCGCGGTCTCGACCGCGCTCGGGCTCTGGGGCGACGCCGACCAGCAGGCCACCTACCTGCCGGCCTTCGTCGGCGAGGACGTCCCGGTCGCCGCGCTGGCGATCCAGGAGCCGCAGCCGCTCTTCGACCCGTTCGCGCTGCGGACGACCGCCCGCCGGACGGCCGACGGCTTCGTGCTCGACGGCGTCAAGTCGCTGGTCCCGCGGGCGGCCGAGGCGGAGCTGTTCGTCGTCGCGGCCCAGCTCGAGGGCGGCAGCAACGGCAACGGCGCGGGCGGCCCGGCGTTCTTCATCGTCGAGTCGAAGACCAAGGGGATCTCGACCGAGGCCGACCCGGCGATGGGCCTGCGGGCCGCGTCGACGGCCAAGCTGGCGCTCGAGGACGTCAAGGTCCCGGCCGGCGCGCTGCTCGGCGGCGGCCAGCCCGAGGTCTACCGCGAGGCGATCGCGCTCGGCCGGATCGCCTGGTCGGCGCTGGCCGCCGGCACCTGCAAGGCGGTCCTCGACTACGTGATCCCGTACGTCAACGAGCGCGAGGCGTTCGGCGAGCCGATCAGCCACCGCCAGGCGGTCGCGTTCGCGGTCTCCGACATCGCGATCGAGACCGAGGGCCTGCGGCTCGTCACCTACCGCGCCGCCAGCCGCGCCGACCGCGCCGTGAGCTTCGCCCGCGAGGCGGCCCTGGCGCGCCGCCTGACGGCCGACAAGGGCATGCAGATCGGCTCGCAGGGCGTCCAGCTGCTGGGCGGCCACGGCTACGTCAAGGACCATCCGGTCGAGCGCTGGTACCGCGATCTGCGGGCGGCGGGAATCATCGAAGGCACGCTGCTCGTCTGAGCGGGAGAGACGCATGATCAATCTCGAGAACCCCAAGAAGTTCCAGGGCCTGGTCGACATGACCCGCCAGGTCTCGACCGAGATGTTCCGCCCGATCTCGCGCAAGTACGACCGGGCCGAGCACACCTACCCGAAGGAGCTCGACACGCTCCGCGCCCTGCTCGAGGGCATGAACGAGGGCGATCCGTCGGGCGGCGTCAGCGCCTCGGGCGGGCGCTCGAACAAGCAGACCGACGGCAACGTCAACGGCGGCAACATCTCGACGGTGCTGTCCGTCGCGGAGGCCTGCTGGGGCGACACCTCGTTCGTGCTGACGATGCCCGGCCAGGGCCTCGGCAACGCCGCGATCGCCGCCGTCGCCGACGACGAGCAGATGGCCCGCTTCGGCGACAAGTGGGCGGCGATGGCGATCACCGAGCCGCACTTCGGCTCCGACTCGGCCGCCGTCAAGACGACCGCGATCCTCGACGAGGAGACCGGCGAGTACGTCCTCAACGGGACCAAGATCTTCGTCACGTCCGGCGACCGCTGCGACGTCGTGGTGGTCTGGGCCTCGGTCGACCCGAGCATGGGCCGGGCGGCGATCAAGTCGTTCATCGTCCCGCGCGACACGCCCGGCTTCGAGCTGGTGCGGCTGGAGCACAAGCTCGGCATCCGCGGCTCCGACACCGCCCAGTTCGCGCTGACCGACTGCCGGATCCCGAAGGAGAACCTGCTCGGGACGCCGGAGGTCGAGGTCAAGAAGGGCTTCGCGGGCGTCATGCAGACGTTCGACAACACCCGCCCGATGGTCGCCGCGATGGCGGTCGGGGTGGCGAAGGCGTCGCTCGAGCGGACGACCGAGCTGCTGAAGGAGGCGGGCGTCGAGGTCGACTACGACAAGCCGGCTCACCTGCAGATCGGCGCCGCCGCCGAGCTGCTGCGGCTGGAGTCCGACTACGAGGCCTTCCGGCTGCTGACGCTGGAGGCCGCCTGGATGGCCGACAACCGCAAGCCGAACTCGGTCAACGCCTCGATGGCGAAGGCCAAGGCCGGCCGCGGGGCGACCGAGATCGCGCTCAAGTGCGTCGAGCTGGCGGGCGCCGCCGGCTACGGCGAGGACGAGCTGCTGGAGAAGTGGTCGCGCGACGCGAAGATCCTCGACATCTTCGAGGGCACCCAGCAGATCCAGCTGCTGATCATCGCCCGCAACCTGCTGGGCAAGAGCTCGGCCGAGCTGAAGTAGCGAGGGCGGCAACACGACGAGTCCGGGCCCGCCAGGCTTCGTGCCGGGCGGGCCCGTCGTCGTCGTGGGCTGCTTGACTGTGGTCCGTGTGCATGCAGTGCGCCGCGGGCGCGATGACGGCCGTCGCCGGGGCCAGCGGCGCGCGGATGTGGCTGGAGACGAAGCTGCCGGTGCTGCTGCGCCCGCGCGTGCGGACCGCCGTGCGTCGGACGGTGCTCGGCCTCGGCGTGCTCGCCGCGGGCGTCCTGGGACCGTCGGCCCACGCGCCGGGCGACGCCGCCGGCGGGCGCGCGACCGCCGCCGCCCCGCCGGCCGTGGTCGCGCCGGCGCCTCCGGGGCGCTAGCCGACCAGCAGCCGCTCGACCGCGTCGGCGACCGCGCCGCCGCCGTCGCCGTTGGTCAGCACCGCGACCGCCAGCCGGTGGCGGGGGAGCAGCAGCAGCCGCGCGTGCCAGCCGCGGTTGACGCCCTCGTGCCAGAGCAGCAGGTCGCCGTCGCGCAGCGGCCGCCGCTCGATCCCGAGGCCGTAGTGGCCGCCGGTCGCGGGCTGGGGACGGTCGATCCCGCGCGGGTCGGCGAGCACGGCGGCGAGGAAGCGGCCCAGGTCCCCGGCGGTGGTCGACAGGCCGGCGGCGGCCAGCTCGGCGTAGCGGTGGCCCGGCACGGGCCGCCCGGCGCCGTCGTGACCGACCGCCGCGTCGGCCGCCGGCGGCCAGCCGAAGCGGCTGCGGTCCATCGCCAGCGGCTGCAGCGCGTTCCGTGCCATCCAGCGGGCGAACGGCTGGCCGCCGCGCCGTTCGAGCGCGTACTGGAGCAGCGTGTAGCCGCCGCCGGAGTAGCGGTACTCGCGACCCGGCGGCGCGACGATCGGGACCGGGCCGCGGCGGTCGTCGCCGGCGCGGGTGGCGGCGCTGCCGGCCTCGCCGCGCAGCGACTGCCAGGCGCTCGGCAGCGGTCCGGGCCGGTCGCTGCCCAGGTAGCCGGGGACGCCGAGCCCGGCGGTGTGGCTGAGCAGCCGCGCGACGGTGATCCCGCGCGGGCGCTGGGCGAGCGGCCACGGCCGCAGCCGCTGGTCGAGCGGTTCGTCGAGCGGCAGCAGCCGCCGACCGGCGGGCGAGCGCAGCGCCCAGGCCGTCACCGTCTTCGAGAGCGAGCCGGCCTGGAACGCGGTCCGCGCCGTCACCGGCCGGCGAGCGTCGGCGCGACCGATCCCGCCCGCCCAGGCCAGCCGCCCGTCGGCGACGACGGCGATCGCGGCGCCGGGGGTGCGGCTGTCGCGCAGCGCGCCGGGAACGACCGCCCGGATCCGCGCCACCAGCGCCGCGGTCGAGGCCGGCGGGCGGTAGGCCGGCGGGTCGTCGCCGCGGATCAGCAGCAGCGCGGCGGCGACGGCGGCCACGGCGAGCAGGACGAGCGCGAGCAGCGTCCGGGAACGGCGGCAGGGGAGACGGGGCACGGGCGGGGGGAGCGGCCGGCGCGAGCGTACCGGCGAGCGCGGGCGGCAACCCGCCCGGTTCTGAACATAATGAGACTCAATCCCATATAGTCAACGCCATGGCGACTGCACCGACCGACCGGCGACTGCCGGTGACCGTCCTCTCCGGCTTCCTCGGCGCCGGCAAGACGACGCTCCTCAACCACCTGCTCCACAACCGCGAGGGCCGCCGGATCGCGGTGATCGTCAACGACATGAGCGAGGTCAACGTCGACGCCGCGCTGGTCGAGCGCGGCGACGCCCAGCTCGACCGGGTCGAGGAGCGCTTGGTGGAGATGTCGAACGGCTGCATCTGCTGCACGCTCCGCGAGGACCTGCTGGTCGAGGTCACCCGGTTGGCGCGCGAGGGCCGCTTCGACCACCTGGTGATCGAGTCGACCGGGATCAGCGAGCCGCTGCCGGTGGCCGAGACCTTCACCTTCGAGGGCGAGGACGGGACCAGCCTCTCCGACGTCGCCCGGCTCGACTCGATGGTCACCGTCGTCGACGCCGCCCGCTTCGTCGACGACCTCGGCTCGGTCGACGACATCACCGCCCGCGGCGAGTCGCTGGGCGAGGACGACGAGCGGACCGTCGCCGACCTGCTGGTCGACCAGGTCGAGTTCGCCGACCTGATCGTGCTCAACAAGACCGACCTGGTCGACGGCGCGCGGCTGAAGCGGACCGAGTCGACCGTCCGCACCCTCAACCGCGGGGCCACGATCGTCCACGCCGAGCACGGGCGGGTGCCGCTGGACCAGCTGCTCGACACCGGCCGCTTCGACTTCGACCGCGCGTCCGAGCATCCCGGCTGGCTGCAGGTGCTGCGCGGCGAGGAGCAGCCGGAGACCGAGGAGTACGGGATCGGCAGCCTCGTCTACCGCCAGCGGCGGCCGTTCCACCCCGAGCGGCTGTGGGCGGCGGTCCACGAGCCGTGGCCGGGCGTGATCCGCTCGAAGGGCTTCTTCTGGATCGCCTCGCGGCCGGCGGTGGTCGGCGAGTGGTCGACGGCGGGCCCGATCATCAACCTCGGCGCGATCGGCACCTGGTGGGCGACGGTGCCTGAGCGCGAGTGGCCGCAGGACCCGGAGCTGCGGGCGCAGCTGCGCGAGGGCTGGCACCCGCGCTTCGGCGACCGCCGGCAGGAGCTGGTCCTGATCGGCCACGACCTCGACCGCGACGCGCTCGTCGCCCGGCTCGACGCCGCGCTGGTGACCGACGAGGAGCTGGCCGCCGGCCCCGCCGCGCTGCTGGCGCTGCCCGACCCGTGGCCGCGCTGGGGCAGCGACGAGCTGCACCGCCACGGCCGCCACGGCCACGACGACGCGCCGCTGGCGGCGTAGGGACGCCGGGTCAGCCGGCTGGGGCGGGGCGGCGGGCGCTCGCCAGCCGGGCGCCTCCGGCGAGCGCCAGGTAGACCAGCACCGTCACCGCCGCGATCGAGGCGCCGGTGGCGGTGTGGGCGTAGTACGAGACGTAGAGCCCCGCGATCCCGCAGCCGATCGCGATCGCCACCGCCAGCGCCATCGTCGCCGGCACCGAGCGGCCGAAGAGCCGCGCGCCGGCGGCGGGGGCGACCAGCGTCGCCGCCACGAAGAGGTTGCCGAGCGCCTGGACGCAGATCAGCGTCGCGACCGCGATCAGCGCCACCAGCAGCAGGTCGATCGCGCCCGGCCGCAGGCCCAGCGCGCGGGCGCCGTCGCGGTCGAAGGCGGTCGCCAGCAGCCGCGGGTGCAGGGTCCGCAGCGCCACCACCACCAGCAGCGTCAGCCCGGCCGCGGTCGCGACGTCGCCGCTGGTCAGGCCGAGCACGTCGCCGAACAGCAGCTCCTGGACGCCCGGCGGCGAGTCGGGGGAGAGGGCCAGCACCACGCCGAGCCCGAACATCGAGGTGAAGACGACCGAGATCGAGGTGTCGCGGTCGACGGTGGCGATCCGCGACGCGGCCGAGATCGCCAGCGCCGCCACCAGCAGCCCGACGGCGCCGCCGACCACCAGCGGGACCCCGATCAGCGCCGCCCCGACCAGCCCGGGGAACATCGCGTGCGGCAGCGCCTCGGCGCTGTAGCTGAGGCGGTGGAAGACGATCCAGCAGCCGAGCAGGCCGCCGGCGATCCCCAGCAGCACGACCTCGGCCAGCGCCCGCTGCATGATGCCCTGCCCGAACGGGTCGAGCACGACGTTGGCCAGCGTGGCGCTCATCCGTGGCGGTGGTCGCAGACGACGGCGACCGCGTCACCGTCGCCCAGCCGCACCAGGTCGTGGCCGTAGGTGGCCTGGAGCGTCTCCGGCGTCAGCGTCGTGGCCGGCTCGCCGAACGCCACCTGGCGGCCGTTGAGGCACAGCACCCGGTCCCAGCCGCGCGCCTGGGCGACGTCGTGGGTGGCGATCAGCAGCAGGTGGCCGGCGGCGGCGAGGTCGTCGATCAGCCGCTGCAGCCGCTCGCTGGAGGCCGTGTCGAGGCCGGTGAAGGGCTCGTCGAAGAGCAGGATCCGGGAGTCGCGGACCAGCGCCCGCGCCACCAGCACCCGCTGCCGCTGGCCGCCGGAGAGGGCGCCGAAGCCGGCCTCGGCCCGATCCTCCAACCCGACCGCCCGCAGCGCCGCGCGGGCCTTCTGCCGTTCGCCGCGGCCGGGACCGCGCCACCACGGCCGGTGGGCGATCGTCCCCATCAGGACCACGTCGAGCGCGCTGACCGGGAAGTCGAGCCGCGAGCGCTCGGTCTGGGGGACGACGGCGACCTCGTCGCGGAGCGTCATCCGGCCCTCGCGAACCGGCAGCTCGCCGAGGACGGTGCGGAAGAGCGTGGTCTTGCCGCCGCCGTTGGGGCCGAGGATCGCGATCCGCTCGCCGGCGCAGGCGCGGAAGCCGACCTCGCGCAGGGCCAGCGTCTGGTCGTAGCCGACGGCGACGCCGTCCAGCTCGACCAGCGGACGGCCGTCGGCGTCCGCTCCGTCGCCGTGGCCGCAGACCTGCGCGACCCCGTCGATCGGGGTCGGGTCGGGGGCGGGGGCGGCGATCGGCTCGCCGCGCGACGACGTCGCTGCCCCCGTGGCCTGCATCTGCGGGTCCTCGTCGCTCACAGTCCGGGGATCCGGCAGCGTACCGCGCCACCGCTGAAGCCCCGCACCATCGCGTCGGCGTTGTGCTGCTCCATCCCGAGGTAGGTGGCGCCGTCGCTGCCGGCCGGGCCGAGCGTGTCGCCGTAGAGCGTCAGGTTGGAGACGGCGCCGGTCTGGCGGGCGAGGGCGTCGGCCAGCTTGCGGTTGACCGACGACTCGGGGAAGACGGCCCGCACCCGCTCGCGCTCGACCAGCCGCGCGAGCTTGGCGACGTCGCCGGCCGAGGGCTGGGCCTGGGTGGTCTGGGAGGGGATCACCGCGCCGATCACCTCGATCCCGTAGCGGTGGGTGAAGTAGCCGAAGGCGTCGTGGCTGGTGACGAGCTTGCGCTGCCCGGCCGGCACCTGGTCGATGCAGCGGGCGATCCCGGCGTCGAGCGCGCGGACCTTGCGCAGGTAGGCGTCGGCGCTGGCGCGGATCGCGTCGGCCCCGTCGGGATCGGCGCGGATCAGCGCGTCGCGGATCACCGGCACGGCGGCGACGACGTTGCGCGGGTCGTGCCACCAGTGGGGGTCGACGCCGCCCTCGCCGTGGCCGTGGTCGTGGCCGTGCTCCTCCTCGGCGGCGTGCTCCTCCTCGGCCCCGTGGTCGTCGTGCTCGTGCTCGCCGCCGGCCAGCTTGGTCGGGACGCGGTCGCCGACGGTCAGCGTGGTCGCGTCGCCGCCGCTCTCCTCGACGACGTCGCCGATCCACGGGTCGAGGCCGTCGCCCGAGGCGACCACGAGCTTCGCGGTCGCGGTCTCGCGAACGTCCTTCGGCCGCGGCTCGTACTCGTGCGGGTCGCTGTTCGGCTGCAGGATCTGGTGGACGTCGACGCGGTCGCCGCCGATCTCGCGCACGAGGTCGCCGAGCTGGGTGGTGGTGGCGACGACGGCCAGCCGGTCGCCGGAGCCGCCGGCGTCGCTGCCGCAGCCCGCGACCCCGGCGCCGATCAGGGCCAGCAGCGCCAGCAGCGCCGGGCGGCCGGCCAGCCGCCGGCGTCGGGGGCCGCCGGAGCGGCCGCGGAGGAACCAGTGGAGGGTCACGCTCATGAGGAACAGGGCTCCTGCCAGGACGGCGATCGTCGCCCCGGGCGGGGCGTTGGTCTGCACGGAGAGCCAGAGACCGGCGGCGCCGAGGGCCGCGGTCACCAGCGTGGTCGCCAGCTGCCAGCTCGGCATCCGGCGGATCCAGGGACGGACGGCGGCGGCCGGGATCACCATCAGCGCCGCGGCCAGCAGCGCGCCGACCGCCGACAGCGTGGCGACGGCGACCAGCGCGACGAGCACCAGCAGCACCGCGTCGGGGAGGCCGTCGCGGACGCCGAGGGCGCGTGCGCCGTCGCGGTCGAAGCCGAGCGCCAGCCAGCGCGGGCCGAGGGTCAGGCTCGCCGCCAGCACCACCACGCTCGCGGCGCCGGCGATCAGCAGGTCGCGGTCGCCGATCACCAGCAGGCTGCCGAACAGCAGCCCGTTGACGCTGGCGGCCGCGTCGAAGACGTCGCTGGCCAGCAGCACGCCGCCGGCGAGGGCCCCGACGAGCACCATCGCGGTGACGGTGCTGTGGTCGCCGCCGCGGGTCGCCAGCCGCCCGACCGCGGCGGCGAACAGCAGCGCGACGGCCAGCGCGCCGAGCGGGGCGGCGAAGCCGAGCCCGTCGGCCAGCACCAGGCCGGGGAAGGTGGCCGCCGCCACGCCGTGGGCGTAGAACGCCAGCCCTCGCAGCACGATCCAGGTGCCGAGCACGCCGGCGCCGAGGGCCAGCAGCAGGACGGCCCAGAGTCCGTGCTGGACGAAGGGGAGGGTGAAGGGGTCGAGCATGGCGGCGCGGGGGAGACTACATGAGAGCGAGTCTCAACATCATCGAGAGTCGGGGCGGCGGTGGGCGGGAGCGTGCGAGCTGGCGGGCCGCCGCTCGCGACGTGGCGCGCGAGCGCGCCCCTGGCGGCGCCGCGCTCGCCTGCAACCGGCCGTGCGCGCCCGGCCCGCCACGGCTGCCAGCGTCGTCCGGCCGCCGCCGCGGTGCCCGATCATGCCCCACGCCGTCCGCCGCCCCGTGCCCACCGCCCGTCGTGCCGTCGCGCTGTCCGCGATCGCCTGCCTGCTGGCCGTTCCCGCGCCAGCGGTCGCCGCCGACGGCGGTCAGCTGAGCGGCCGGATCGAGCGCTCCCGCTCCCGCGACCGCCAGCTCCAGGCCGAGCGGCGGGCCGACCAGCAGCGGGTCAGCGGCTTCCAGCCGCGGATCGACGAGCTGCGCCGGCAGCTGGGCGGGATCGAGCCGCGGCTGGCCGCCGACCGCGCCGCGCTCGAACGGCTCCAGGCCGAGCTGCGCGACTCGCGCACGCGGCTGGTCGGGCTGCGGGCCCAGGACGCCCGCGACCAGCGGGTGCTCGCCGACCAGCTGGTGGCCGTCTACGAGGCGCCGCGGACCGACCTGGTGACGATCGCACTCGACTCCCACGGCTTCGCCGACCTGCTCGACCGCGTCGGCCAGCTGCGGCGGATCGCCCAGCGCAACGCCGACGTCACCGTCCGCGTCCGTCGCGAGCACCAGCAGGTCGCCGCCGAGACGCGGCGGCTGACCCGGCTGCAGTCGCAGCAGGCCAGCCGCACCGCCGCGATCCAGACCCAGCACGACGCGATCGCGCAGGTCAAGCTGGAGCTGGTCGAGCAGCAGCTGCGCTACGTCCGCTCGCGCGACCGCACCAGCGCCCAGCTGGCCACGCTGCGCAGCACCCGCAAGGGCCTGGAGCGGCAGCTCGACCGGATCCAGGCCGCCCAGATGCGCGCGCTCTCCGGCGGCGTCGCGCCCGGCGACGGCGGCGGCTCCGGCTTCTTCCCCGCCAGCGGCACCAACTACACCTACGGCGACGAGCCGCAGATTGCCGCCCGCCTGACGCGGATGGCCCACGCGCTCCACCTGCACCTGATCGGGCTCTCCGGCTACCGCACCCCGCAGCACTCGATCGAGGTCGGCGGCTTCCCCAACGACCCGCACACCCGCGGCGAGGCCTCGGACACCCCGGGGCTGGAGGGCGTCCCCGAGGCGACCCTCCGGCGCTTCGGCCTGACCCGGCCCTTCGCCGGCGCCGCCGAGGCCGACCACGTGCAGCTGGTCGGCAGCATCTAGCCGCCGCCGGCCAGCGCCGTCGCGCGCGGTCGCGCTCGGGTACGGTCCGCCGCCATGTCGGGGGACGACGGGACGATCCGACCGGGGCGGGGCTCGGTCGCGGTGACGACGGCGCGGTTCGCGGCCGCGCGGCTGCGCGCGCGCTGGCGAGGCGGCGAGCGGCCCGCCAGCGCGGACGACTTCCGGGCCACGATCGACGGCGCGCTCGACGGCCTCGGGCCGCTGGTCGAGGACCGCTGGTGGCGGACGGTCGCGCCGACACCGGAGGGCTGGAGCGACAGCGGGATCGTGCTCGCCGCCGGCGACGCGGTGACGCTGGTCGCCCACGGCCGGCTGGTGCTGTCGCGGGCGCTCGACGTCGCCTTCGGGCCGACGGTCGGGCTCTGGTACCGGGTCGGCGACGGGCCGCCGGCGAAGGTCGTCGGCGACGACGCGACCTTCCGCGCCGAGAGCGACGGGCCGCTGCGGCTGGCGACCAAGCCGCCGGGCGAGTTCCTCGACCGCGCCGGCGCCTTCGACCCCGCCGAGCCGCGGACCGGGATCAGCGGCGGCTTCACCGTCGCCGTCGTCCGCTGGCGCGACGGCGACGCCGAGGCCGGCCTGACCGCGGCCGCCGCGGCCGACGAGCGCTGGCTGGCGCCGGCTCTCCGCCGCCACCGCGAGCCGGTCGTCCCGCCCGACGGCTGGCACTACCTGTGGCGGCTCGGCCCGGGCGAGATCTACCGCGCCGACGGCCACGAGCTCTGCTGCCACAGCGCCGGCGACGTCGGGATCCTCCAGTTCCCGGTCGACGCGCCGCTGACCGCGACCACCGGCCTCCGCTGGGAGTGGCTGGTCGAGCAGCTGCCCTCGCGGCTGCCCGAGCACGCCCAGCCGACCCACGACTACCTGTCGATCGCGGTCGAGTTCGACAACGGGCTCGACCTGACCTACATGTGGAGCGCGGCGCTGCCGGTCGGCACCGTCTTCCGCTGCCCGCTGCCGTGGTGGTGCCAGCGCGAGACCCACTGGGTGGTCCGCTCGGGCAGCGCCGACCTCGGCCGCTGGGTGAGCGACCGGCGACCGCTGCTGGACGACTACCGGCGCGCGATCGGCGGCGAGCCGCCGGCCCGGATCGTGGCCGTCTGGCTGATCGCCAACACCGTCTTCTCGCGCCGCGTCGGCGCCTGCCGCTACCGCTCGATCGCGCTCGAGGACGGCGACCAGCGGACGCCGATCGGCGGCTGAGCCCGGCCGTCCGGGCGGTCCCCGCGGCCGCGCGTGCGAGGATCAGCCGATGGCCGTGCGCGTGCTGATCGTCGACGACGACCTGCCCGTGCTGCGGATGCTGGAGCGGACCCTGCGGGCGGAGGGCCACGACGTCACCGCCGCCCCCGACGGCGGCGCGGCGCTGGTGGCGGTCGAGCGGGCCGTCCCCGACGTGGTCGTGCTCGACGTCGCGATGCCGGGGATCGACGGGCTCGAGGTCTGCCGCCGGCTGCGGGCCAAGGGGCTCGGCGTGCCGGTGCTGCTGCTGACCGCCCGCGACGCGATCGAGGACCGGGTGACCGGGCTCGACGCCGGCGCCGACGACTACCTGGTGAAGCCGTTCGCAACCTCGGAGCTGCTGGCGCGGGTGCGGGCGCTCGGCCGCCGCGGGCCGACCACCGCCGCCGGGGCGCTGCCGTCGGCGGCCGGGATCGTGCTCGACCCCGACGCCCGTACCGCCACCCGCGACGGCCGCGAGATCGCCCTCACCGCCCGCGAGGCCGCGCTGCTGGAGCTGCTGCTGCGGACCGGGCCGCGCGGGGTCGTCACCCGCGAGCGGGCGATCAGCGAGATCTGGGAGGACGGGGCGAGCGAGAACGTCGTCGACCGCTACGTCGGCTACCTGCGGCGCAAGCTCGGCGAGCCGCCGGCGATCCGCACGATCCGCGGCAGCGGCTTCTCGCTGCGCCCGTGAGCGACGCCGCCGACCGCCCGCGCCGGCGCCGCCGGCGGCTGCCGCGGACGCTGCGCGGACGGCTGGTCGGGGCGGCGGCGGTGGCGGTGCTCGTCTCGCTGTTCGCGCTCGGGGCGGTCGCGACGCTGGTGGTCGAGCGGCAGCTGCGCGACGGCGTCGACCGCGAGCTGCGGGCGCGGGCGGTCGACGTCGCCCAGCTGGTGGCGACGACGCCGGCCCTGGTCGGCACCCGCGGCGCGCTCGACCTCGGCTCCGGCGGCCGCCAGGTGTGGGTCCAGGTCCACGACCGCCGCGGGCGGATGCTGAGCGAGGGGCGGTCTGTCTCGCTCGGCTTCCGGGTGCTGCCGCGGACGGCCGCCTTCGACCGCGCGCTGCGCGACGGGCGGGCCGGCTACGCCGACGCCCGGCTCGGCGGCGAGCCGATCCGGACCTACGCCGTGCCGCTGACCACCAGCGGCCGGCGGGCCTCGGGCGGCGTGGTCGTCGTCGCCTCGTCGGTGGCCGACATCGAGGACACCTTCGCGTCGCTGCGGCGGGTGATCGCGATCGCCGCGCTGGTCGCGGCCGCGCTCGGCGGGCTGCTGGCCGCGGTCCTCACCAGCGCCGGGCTGCGGCCGCTGCGGCGGCTGGCCCGCGGCGCGCGGGCGATCGCCGAGGACCCGGTGCCGGGGCGGCGGCTGGAGGCCGGGCCCGGCGGCGACGAGCTGACCGCGCTGGCCGAGACGCTGAACGGGATGCTCGACGCGCTCGACCGCGCGCGGGCGGCCGAGCGGCGGCTGCTGGCCGACGCCTCGCACGAGCTGCGGACGCCGGTCACCGCGCTCCGCGGCAACGCCGCCTACGCCGCCCGCCACGGCGCCGACGCCGAGGTCCTGCGCGAGCTCGAGGCCGACGCCGAACGGCTCGCGCTGCTGGTCGACGACCTGCTAGCGCTGGAGCGGGAGGAGGGCGCGGCGCGGCCGGCCGAGCGGGTGCTCCTGGCCGACGTGGTGGCCGCGGTCGTCGGCGCAGCCCCGGGGCCGGAGCTGACCGTCGAGGTCGACCCGGCGCTCGCCGTCCGCGGCCAGGCCGGGGCGCTCGAGCGGGCGCTGCGCAACCTGGTCGAGAACGCCCGCCGCCACGGGCCCGCCGGCGGCCGGGTGACGATCGTCGCCGCCGCTGACGGCGACCGCGCGCGGCTGAGCGTCCGCGACGAGGGGGCGGGGATCGCGCCCGAGCAGGCCGCCCAGGCGCTGCGCCGCTTCTGGCGCGGGCCCGACGCGACCGCCGCCCGCCGGCCCGGCTCGGGGCTCGGCTTGGCGATCGTCGCCGCGACCGCCGCCCGCCACGGCGGCAGCGTCCGGATCGACGCGGCGACGATCACGATCGAGCTGCCGCGCGAGCCCTGAGCGGAACCGTCAGAGAACTCTCAAGCCACCGACGTACCGTCGAACGCACCATGACGCGCATCCCCCAGTTCGAACGCCTCTCGCGGCGGGTCGTCGCGCCGCTGGCCGTCGGGGCCCTGGTGCTCGGCGGCGGCGCCGTGGCGCTGGCCTCCTCCGGCGGCGAGCCCGCGCCGCCGGACCGCAGCCTGCCCGGCGCCGTGGCCGACACCCTCGACGCGCCGGCGCCGGCCGGCGTCACCGCCGACGTCCGCTTCACCAGCCGGCTGATCGACGAGAGCGTCCGCGGCCGCGCCGGCGGACCGCTGCTCGACGGCGCCAGCGGCACGGTCCGGGTCGGCCGCGACTGGCGGTTCGCCGCCGACCTCCGCTCGGGCGACGACCGGGTCCAGGCCGCCTTCGACGGCCGCCGGCTGACCGTCTACGACCACCGCGGCCGGACCGCCTACACGGCCACCGCCCCGGCCGGCACCGACCAGCTGCTGTCGATGCTGGGCGCCTTCCGGGCCAGCCCGCAGATGATCGAGATGGCGCTCTCGGCCGCCCGCCGCTTCGTCGACGTGAGCGGGCCGACGCCGGGCCGCGTCGGCGGCCGGCCCGCCTACACGGTGCGGGTCGCCCCCAAGCACGATGGCGGCCTGCTGGGCGCGATCGAGCTGGCGTGGGATCCGAAGACCGGCGTCCCGCTGCGGCTGGCGGTGACCGCCCACGGCGAGCGGCAGCCGGTGCTGGAGCTGGCGGCCAGCGACGTCCGCGTCGCGCCGGTGGCCGACGAGCAGCTGCGGCTCGACGTCCCCGACGGCGCCCGCAGCGTCCGGATCGACGAGCTGGCGCGCCACCGCGGCGCCGGCGCCGGTTCCGCGGAGGCCCGCAAGCGGGCCGAGCGCGCGCTCGGCGACGTGCTGGGGGAGGACGGCCCGGACCTCTCGAAGCTGCTGACCGGCGGCGACGGCCGCCGCGGCGCCAGCGGCGTGGCCGCCGTCCGCAAGGCGGTCCCGTTCCCGCTCGCGGCCCCCAACCAGCTGGCCGGCCTGCCGCGGAAGGCGGTCCGCGAGCTGCGGATCGGCGACCGCTCGGGCGCGGCGCTCGTCTACGGCGAGGGGCTGGGCGCGCTGGTCGTGCTCGAGACCGGCGCCGGCGACCACCCGTTCGACCTCGCCCGGACCGGGCTGCGGCTGCCCGAGCTGGCGATCGACGGCGCCGCCGGCCGCGAGCTGGCGACCCCGCTCGGGACCGTCGTCAGCGTCCGCCGCGGCGGCGTCAGCTACCTGATCGCCGGCTCGCTCCCGACCGCCGCCGCCGAGGCCGCCGCCCGCCAGCTGGTCGCGCGCTGAGGGCCACCGGGCCGGGCGTCCCGCCGCCGGCGGGCCACGTCCGGCCCGGCGCCTAGTCGCCGTCGCGTAGGATCGCCCGGCGATGGACCAGGGGGTGTCTCTCGGGTCGGAGAGCGGTGGCGCGACCGCCGCCTCCCGCCTGCTCGAACGCGACGACGAGCTCGGCCGGATCGGGCGGCTGCTCGACGCCGCCGTCGCCGGCGAGGGCGCGGTGGTGCTGGTCGAGGGCATGCCCGGGATCGGCAAGACCGCGCTGGTGCGGGCGGCCCGCGACGCCGCCCGCGAGCGCGGCCTCCAGACCGCGGCCGCGATCGGCAGCGAGCTGGAGCGGGGCTTCTCGTTCGGGCTCGTCCGCCAGGCGCTGGAGCCGCTGGTGGCGGCCGCCGACGAGCGCGCGGCGTTGCTCGACGGCGCCGCCGCCCTGGCCGGCCCGGTGCTCGGCGTCGGCGGGCCCGCCGAGCCGGCCGCGGCCGACCCCTCGTTCTCGATCCTCCACGGCCTGACCTGGCTCTGCGCGAACCTGGCCGCCCAGGCGCCGCTGCTGGTGACGATCGACGACGCTCACTGGGGCGACCGGCCGTCGCTGCGGTTCCTGGAGTTCCTGGCCCGGCGGCTGGAGGACCTGCCGCTGGTGCTGCTGCTGACCGCGCGCCCCGGCGAGGCGGCCGGCGAGCAGGACCTGCTCGACGCGCTGGCGGCCGGGCCGGCGGTCCGGATCCTGCGGCCGGGCGCGCTCGGCGACGAGGCCGTCGGCGAGCTGGTCGCGGCCGCGCTCGGCGCGCCCGATCCGGCCTTCGTCCGCGCCTGCCGGGCGGCGACCGGCGGCAACCCGTTCCTGCTGCGGGCGCTGCTGCGCGACCTCGCCGAGCACGGCGTCCGCCCGACCGCCGCGGCCGCCACCGAGGTCGGTGAGCTGGCCCCGGTGACCGTCGCCCGCGCGGTCCGCCGCCACATCCGCCGGCTCGGCCCGCAGGCCCAGGCCGTCGCCCGCGCGGTCGCGGTGCTCGGCGACCGCAGCAGCCTCCGCCACGCCGCGGCGCTCGCCGGGCTGTCCGCGGGCGAGGCTCGCCAGGCGGCCGACGCGCTGGCCGTCGCCGGGGTCCTGGAGCTGTCGCCGCCGCGGTTCGTCCACCCGATCGTCCGCGAGGCGGTCCACGACGATCTGCCGACCGCCGAGCGAGCGGCGTCGCACGCGCAAGCGGCGCGGCTGCTCGACGGCGAGGCCGCCGCCACCGCCGAGGTCGCCCTCCACCTGCTGCACAGCGACGGCGACGGCGACCCGTGGGTGGTCGAGCGGCTGCGGAGCGCGGCCCGCGACGCGCTCGCCGAGGGCGCTCCGGAGATCGCCGTCGAGCAGCTGCGGCGGGCGCTGCTGGAGCCGCCGGCGGCGGCCGACCGCGACGCCGTCGCGCTCGAGCTGGGGCTGGCCGAGGCGCGCGCCGGCGACCTGGCCGCGATCGAGCGGCTGGCCGAGGTCGCCGCGACCGCGGCCGACCGCGGGGTCGCCGTCGAGGCGGCGATCGCCCGCGCGCGGGTGCTGTTCCTGATCGGCCAGGCGCAGCCGGCGGCGGACGGCCTGCTGGCGATCCGCGAGGAGGCGGCGCGGGTCGGCGACGACGCCGCGCGGGCCGTCGACAGCGAGCTGGTCGACGCCGCCCGCCTCCACCAGGGACTGCGGCCGGTGCTGCTGGAGCACCTGCCGCGGCTCGACGCCGCGACGCCCGAGGGCGACCCGCGGCGGCCGGTGGTGGTGGCCAACCTGGCCTTCGACGCGGTCACCGGCGGCGAGCCGGCGCCGGCGATCGCCGCGGCGCTGCTGCCGCACGTGGCCGACGGCGGGCTGCTGCGCGCGACCGGTCCCGACGCGCCGATCCACTCGCTCGGCCTGGCCGCCTGCATCCTGCTGGAGCGGCCCGACGTCGCGCGGCCGGCGTTCGACGCGGCGCTGGCCGAGTCGCGCCTGCGCGGGTCGCTCTACGGGTACGCCTTCGCCACCCGCTACCGCTCGCTGCTGGAGCACCGCTTCGGCCGCGTCGACCAGGCGGCCGCCGACGCCCGGACCTCGCTCGAGCGCTCGGCCGAGCGCGGCTGGACGGCCGGCGCCCCGGCCGCGCTCGGGTTCCTGATCGACGCGCTGATCGAGCAGGGTGAGCTGGAGGAGGCCGTCGCCGCCAACGAGTCGTGGCGCGGGACGTCGCTCGAGGGCAGTCCCTTCCGGCCGCTCTACCTCGGCGCCCGCGGCCGGCTGCGGGTGGTGCTGGGGGAGACCGCCGCCGGGCTCACCGACCTGGAGCAGTGCGGGGAGCTGATGGAGGCGCTCGGCTGGCGGTCGCCGGCGGTGCTGCCGTGGCGCTCGCGGGCGGCGCTGGCGCGGCTGGCGCTCGGCGATCGCGACGGGGCCCGCGAGCTGGCCGACGAGGAGCTGCGGCTCGCCCGCCGCGCCGAGCTGCCGCGGGCGATCGGGGTCGCGCTGCGGGTCGCCGGACTGGTCCGAGGCGGCGACGAGGGCACGGCGCTGCTGCGCGAGGCGGTCGCCGTGCTGGCCCCGAGCCCGGCGCGGCTGGAGCACGCGCGGGCGCTGGTCGACCTGGGCGGGGCGGTGCTCGCCGCCGGCGACGCGCGCAGCGCCCGGGCACCGCTGCGCGAGGGCATGGACCTGGCCTACCGGGTCGGCGCGCGGCGGCTGGCCGACCGCGCCCGCCGGACGCTGCTCGACGCCGGTGCGCGGCCGCGGCGGGCGGTCCTCCACGGGGTCGACGCGCTGACGCCGAGCCAGCGGCGGGTGGCCGAGCTGGCCGCCCAGGGGCTCTCCAACCGCGAGATCGCCGAGACGCTGTTCGTGACCGCCAAGACGGTCGAGGTCCACCTCAGCCAGAGCTACCAGAAGCTCGGCATCCGCTCGCGCTCGCAGCTCGCCGACGCGCTCGACCCGGCGTCCTGAGCGATGGCCAGGGGCGAGCTGGCGCACGACGGCGGCCGAGGGGGCACCATCCGTCGCATGCGCGCGCGGATCGTCCGCCGATCAGGGTTGGGGGCCGGGTGGCGGCTGGCGCTGCTGGCCGTGGTCGGGCTGAGCGCCGCGGCCGCTCCCGCGGCGGCGGCCGACCCACCGCCGGCGCTGCAGCCGTCGGTGGTCGGCGAGGACCCGCACGGCCCCGCCGTCTTCCGCTTCCCCCAGGGCGTGGCGGTCGATCCGCAGAGCGGCGGCTTCTACGTCGGCGACCAGTACAGCGGGACGATCCAGGCCTTCGACGCCAACGGCAACCGGCGGTTCTCGTTCGGGGCCCTGGCGACCCGCGGCGAGCTCGGCCGGCTGGGCGTGATCGGCGGCGTCGCCGTCGACCGCAGCGGCCGCGTGTTCGTGCTCGACAGCGCCCACGACCGGGTCCAGATCTTCTCCGGCGCCGACGGCCGCTTCCTCGGCAGCTTCGGCGACAGCAGCGTCTTCTCGCTCAAGAACGGCGGCACCCGGCCGGACAGCGGGATCACCGTCAGCGGGATCGCGGTCGACCAGCGGGCGCCGGGCCGGACGGTCGTCGTCTACGTGGCCGACAGCGGCCGCGACCGGGTCGAGCGGTTCGCCCTCGACCCGAACACGCTGCGGCCGTACGGCCCGCCGAAGGTCACCAACCGCGGCACGGTGCGGCTGCAGTGGCCGCAGGGGCTGGCCGTCGACCCGTCCGGCAAGCGGCTCTACGTGGCCGACAACCAGCAGCACCGGATCGTCGTCCTGCAGGCGCGGACGCTGCGCAAGGTCGGCGCGTTCGGCGCCTTCGGCCGCGGGCTCGGGCAGTTCCGGGCGCCCTACGACGTCGGCGTCGACGCCTCCGGCCAGGTCTACGTGGCCGACAACCTCAACGGCCGGGTCAACGTCTTCGACCAGCGCAGCTACGCCTACCTCGGGACCTTCGGCGGCAACGGCCACCGGATCGGCCGCTTCTCGATCGTCCGCGCCGTCGCCGCCAGCCCGACCGCCGCCGGGGTGCTGGTGGCCGACACCGCCAACAACCGGATCCAGCGGCTCGACCGCGACGGCGCGGTGACCGGGGCGTGGGGCATCGCCGGCCGCGGTCCCGGCTACCTGACGCGGCCGCGCGGCGTGACCTTCGGGCCCGGCGGCGGGATCGCGGTCGCCGACAGCTTCGACCACCGGATCGCGCTCTTCGCCGCCGACGGCACCTACGAGGCGCAGCTGGGCCGGATCAACCGCCTCAACGGCTTCGCCACGCCGGGCAGCAAGGAGGGGCAGTACCTGCTGCCGGGGGCGGTCGCCTTCGACGGCGCCGGCAACCTCTGGGTCGCCGACACCTACAACAGCCGGCTGGTCCGGATCGACCGCGCCGGCGCCGTCGCCTACACGTCGCCGCGCGGCCAGCTGTCGCGGCCGCGGGGGCTGGCCAGCGCCGCCGACGGCAGCGTCTACGTCGCCGACACCGGCCACGGCACGGTGCTGCGGATCGCGCCCGACGGCACCACCACGACGGTCCGCGGCGGCCTCGGTCGGCCGTCGGCGGTCGCCACCGGGCCCGGCGACGGGCTCTGGGCGACGACCGCCTCGTCGCTGCTCGATCTGCGGGCCGGGGTGCGGATCGCGCCGCCCGGCGGCGGCAGCTGGGACCACCCGACCGGCCTCGCCGTCGGGCCCGACGGCACGCTCTACGTCGCCGAGGCGCGGCCGAAGACCGCCGACGGCGCCCGGATCCTGCGCGGCGTCCCCGACGGCAACGGCGGCCGCGCCTGGGACGTGCTCGCGACCGAGGGCAGCGGCCCGGCGCAGGTGATCGACCCCGGCAACCTGGCCCTCAGCCCCGACGGCGGCACGCTGCTGGTGGCCGACGCCGGCAACGACCGGGTGCTGCGCTTCGACGCCCCCGACCGGCGGCCGCCGGCGATGCAGCCGCTGCGGGTGACGATCGGCGGCGGCGGACCGGCGCTCGGCGCGGTCGCCAGCGACCCTCCGGGGATCGACTGCGGGACCGACTGCGGCCAGCGCTACGGCCAGGGCCGGACGGTGACCCTGCGCGCGACCCCGTTCAGCGGCGCGATCTTCCGCGGCTGGGGCGGGGCCTGCGCCGCCGCCGGCAGCGCGCCCACCTGCACCGTCTCGATGGCCGCCGCCCAGCAGGCCCAGGCCGACTTCGTGCCGACCCCACCGCCGCCGGTCCGGATCCGCGGCGTCCGGATCGCCCCGGCCCGCTGGCACCTGACCCGCCGCAGCGGCCCCCGCAGTCGCCGCCCGGCGACCCGCGCCGCGCTGACGATCCGCGTCACCCAGCCGGCGACGGTCCGGCTGCGGGTGCTGCAGGCGCGGACCGGACGCCGCAGCGGTGGGCGCTGCGTCGCCGTCCGGCGGCCGGACGCGGTCCGCCGCAGCCAGCGCTGCACCCGCTACGCGACCCTGCCCGGCACCCGCCGGCTGCGGCTGCTGGCGGGCCGCACGACGCTCTCGATCACGCCGCGGTTCGGCCACCGGACGCTGCGACCGGGCGTCTACCGGCTGCAGCTGACCGCGATCGACCGGGCCGGCAACCGCGACGGGGAGCGCTCGGCGCGGATCCTGATCACGCGCTGAGCCCGCGGCCGTTCAGACGACGATCGTCAGGTCCTCGCGGGCCAGGTCGACCGTGCCCCCGAACGCCGCCCGCGCGCGGGCCAGGTTCTCCAGGTTCTCGTCGGGACGGGGGAGGAGGTGGGTCAGCAGCAGCCGGCGGGCGCCGGCGGCGGCGGCGATCTCGCCCGCCTCCTGGCCGGTCAGGTGGCCGTAGCGCTGCTGGCCGGGATCGGGATCGAGGTAGGTCGCCTCGAGCACCAGCAGGTCGGCGTCGCGGGCATGCTCGACCAGCGCGTCGGAGTAGGCCCCGTCGGCGCCGTAGACGATCGTGCGCCCGTCCTGCTCGATCCGCGGCGCGAAGCAGGGGACGGGATGGGCGGTGCGGGCGAAGCCGATCTCCGAGCCGGCGACGGTCAGCCGGTCCCCCTCGTCGTACTCGCGGAGGGCGAAGGCGCTGCTGAAGCGGTCGTCGCGCAGGCCGAGCGCGTCGACCAGCGCGGCCAGCGTCTGCGGCCCGTGCTCGCGCGGCAGGTAGAGCGGCGTCGGCGCGCTCGCCTCGCCGCCGCGGCGGTGGGCCAGCTCGCCGGCGGTGACGCTGGTCGACCACGGCACCAGGTCGAGCAGGTGGTCGGCGTGGGCGTGGGAGAGGACGATCGCCGCCAGCCGGTCGGCGAGCCCGCGGCGCCAGACCCGCTCGAGCGTGCCGGGACCGCAGTCGAGCAGGATCGTGCCCCCGGAGGCGTGCACCAGGTAGCCGGAGCAGGCGCCGCCGAGCGGCGCGCCGACGGTGTGGCCCAGGACCTCGAAGCGCATCGCCGGGACGCTAGTCGACCGCGGCCCGTGGCTCGTGAACGTCCTGCGGCGCCGGTCCGATCCGCCCTTCCGGGGGGTGTGGGCTCCGTCACGGAACCGCTACCGTGAAAGGTCGCCGCTCGTGCCCGTCCGTTCAGCCCACCGACCCGCTGCCGCCGCCCGATGAGGGTCGATCGCTGCTTCGCGTTCCTGGACCTCTGCGGGTTCAGCGGCTACACCGACGCCAACGGCGACGAGGAGGCGGTCGCCGTCCTGGCGCTGATGCGGTCGGTCGTGCGGCGGGCCGCCGAGCGGCGCGGCGTGCGGGTCACCAAGTGGCTCGGCGACGGGGTGATGCTCTCCTGCATCGACCAGGACGCGCTGACCGCGGCGACGCTGGAGATCCGCCACCACCTGGGCGGCGCCAGCCCGCTGGCCGTCCGCGGCGGTATCTGCCGCGGCCCGGTGATCATGTTCGAGGGCGACGACTACGTCGGAGCGGCGATCAACGTCGCGGCCCGGCTCTGCGACGTGGCGGCGGCCGGCCAGCTGCTGGTGGCCGCGGCCGAGCGCCAGTCGCTGCCGCAGTGGGCCAGCCTCGCGACGCTCGGGCCGGTGGCGATCGCCGGGGTCGCGCGGCCGGTGGTGGTCCAGGAGCTCGACCTGTGGACCGGCGACTCGGGGCGGACGGTGATCGACCCGGTCTGCGGGCTCTCGATCCCGGCCGAGGCCGCGATCGCCCCCCACGACGAGGACGATCCGGCCCTGCGCTGCTTCTGCTCGGCCGACTGCGCCGCCCACTTCGCGCGGGTCGACGACCACCACGGCCCGATCAGCGACATCCACCGGGTGCCGATCGACGGGCTGACGACCGGGGTCGTCGAGAGCCCGGTCGCCCGCCGCGGCACCCGCTAGCGCTTGCTGGTGTAGGTCACCTTCTCGCAGTTGCTCAGCTTGTACTTCGAGCGGTTGCGGTTGCGCTTCTTGGCGATGATCCGGACGGTGTCGCGACCGGGGCCGCAGTCGACGGTGCCGCGCCCGTAGTAGGCCGAGATGTAGTCGTTGCCCTCGCCACCGAGGATCGTGTTGGTGCCGTGGCTGGCGTAGATCCAGTCGTTGCCAGGACCGCCGTCGAGCAGGTCCTTCTGGCGGCCGTTGTTGGCCGGGCCGGGCACCGAGTCGCCCCAGATCACGTCGGGGCCCTCGCCGCCGCGGATCGTGTCGCTGCCGTGGCGGCCGAGCAGCCAGTCGGCCCAGCGGGTCGCCTCGACCTGCTCGCCGCGGTTGCTGTTCTGGACGACCTGCCAGAGGATCCCGGAGACCTTCGGCCAGCCCTTGTGGCTGACGGAGCCGCCGCCGCCCGGGGTCCAGTAGCCGGGCACGTGATCGCACTTGACGACCGAGCGCGAGACGTCCGGGCAGTGCGTGATCGCCTCGCGGCCCTGGTCGGTGGTCGGCTTCTTCGAGACCGACTCGGGCATCCCGCCCCAGGCGCCGGCCGACGGCGCGACCAGCAGCGACGCGGCGAGCGCCGCGGTGACGGCCAGCGGCAGGCGACGATGACGAACGAGCATGGTGTTCCTTCCCCTGGGAGCGTGGTGGTGGCCGGACCGCGCTCCGGTCGCCGGGCACCACCCGTACCCGAACCGGTCGTCGCGACACCCCCCGACCCCGCTGCCTACGGTAGCGCCCCGGGCGCCGGTCGGCAGCGGTTCGGGCGCGACGACCGGCGCGATCGCGATGATCGGACGATGACCGAGAGCGACGGTGGGCAACGGCGACCGCTCGCCGGGCGGGTGGCACTGGTCGCCGGCGCGACGCGCGGGGCGGGGCGGGGGACGGCGGTCGCGCTCGGCGAGGCGGGGGCGACCGTCTACTGCACGGGCCGCAGCACGGCCGGCCGCCGCTCCGAGTACGACCGGCCGGAGACGATCGAGGAGACTGCGGCGCTGGTCGACGCGGCGGGCGGGCGGGGGATCGCGGTCGTGGTCGACCACCTGGAGAGCGACGCGGTGGCGGAGCTGGTGGCGCGGATCGACCGCGAGCAGGGGCGGCTGGACGTGCTGGTCAACGACGTCTGGGGCGCCGAGAACCTCTTCGGCTGGAACGTCCCGCTGTGGGAGCACGACCTCGACGACGGCCTGCGGCTGCTGCGGCTGGCGATCGACACCCACCTGATCACCAGCCACCACGCGCTGCCGCTGCTGATCCGCCGGCCGGGCGGGCTGGTGGTCGAGATGACCGACGGCACCCGCGAGTACAACGGCGCGCACTACCGCAACAGCGCCTTCTACGACCTGGCGAAGACGGCGGTGCTGCGGCTGGCGTTCGCCCAGGCCCACGAGCTCGAGCCGCACGGCGCGACCGCGGTCGCGCTGACGCCGGGCTGGATGCGGTCGGAGATCATGCTCGACCACTACGGCGTCAGCGAGGCCAACTGGCGCGACGGGGCGCGGATCAACGAGCACTTCGCCGCGATCTCCGAGAGCCCGCGGTTCGTCGGCCGCGCCGTCGCCGCGCTCGCCGCCGACCCCGACCGGGCGCGCCGCAACGGCGGCTCGTTCTCCTCCGGAGGCCTGGCGCGGGAGTACGGCTTCACCGACGTCGACGGCTCGCAGCCGGACTGCTGGCGCTACATGGTCGAGGTCCAGGACCCGGGTCGGCCGGCCGACCCGACCGGCTACCGGTAGGGGCTGATCCGGTGCGACGGTCGCTCCTGATCCTGGTCGCGCTGGTGCTCGCCGGCTGCGGCGGCGGCGAGCGCAAGCCGTTCTCCTACGACGCCGAGTTCGCTGAGTCCGACTTCGTGGCGGGCTGCGTCGAGAGCGCCGGCAACGGCGACTTCTGCCGCGGCCTCTTCCGCTGCCTGAAGGACAACGTCCCGGCGCCGACGGTCGAGCGGCTGGTCGGGCGGGTCCGGCGCGGGGACGCACAGGCGCTGCTCGAGCCGAAGCTCGGCAAGGCCGGCGACCTCTGCGTGCTGCGGATCAACGCCCGCTATCCGGAGGTCGGCGGCGGCTACGCCAACCCGGCGCTGAAGCTCGCGATCACGACCGCCTGCCGGCAGAACGCGAGCGGGGTCCCGGACGTCGAGGCGGCCTGCGACCGCTACTTCGCCTGCCTCCGCGAGCGGATCCCGATCGCGGAGCTGCGGCGTTACCTGCTGCAGGCGGAGCTGGAACGGCTGGGGGCGCCGGAGCGGCGGACGCTGCGGCGGATCGAGGGCTGCGGCGCGGCGGCCGCGGGCTGACCGCCGCGCCGCGCCGCTCAGCGCCGGACGAGCGGCTCCAGCCGCTTGATCACGTCGAAGTAGCGGACCGGCGCCGCCCGCACGAGCAGCGAGAGCATCGTCGCGTCGGGGCCGATCAGGATCCGGTCGCGGCCACGCTCGACGCCGCGGTGAATCGTCTCCGCCGCCTTCTCGGGCGAGGTCCGCGCGACCTTGTTGAAGTCCTGGCGGAGCTTGCCGTGGTCGGTGCCGCCCTGGTCGTCGACGTGGAAGCGAGCGTTGTCGACGATGTGGGTGGCGATCCCGCCCGGGTGGACGGCGATCGCGCGCACGTCGGTGCCGCGCAGCTCGTGGCGCAGCGACTCGGTGAAGCCGCGGACGGCGGCCTTCGAGGCGCAGTAGGCGGCCTGCGTCGGCCAGCCGATCAGGCCGAAGACGCTGGAGACGTTGACCAGCGCGCCCGAGCCCTGCTGCTCGAGGATCGGCAGCCACGCCCGGACGCCGTGGACGACGCCCCAGAAGTTGACCTCCATCACCCATTCGTCGTCCTCGACCGCCGCGCCCGAGACCGCCTGCGAGACGGTCACGCCGGCGTTGTTGACGACCATCCCGATCGGCGCCGGCGCCCACTCCTTGACCGTCGCGGCGAAGGCCAGCTGGGCCTGGCGGTCGCGGACGTCGAGCTTGTGGTGCAGGACCGGCCCGCTGATCGAGGCCGCGGTCTCCTCCAGCCCCTCCTCGTCCCAGTCGACGAGGGCGACCGGCGAGCCGTGGGCGGCCATCCGCTGCGCGAGCGCGCGGCCGATCCCGGACCCGGCGCCGGTGATGACCGCGGTGCGGCCCGAGACGGTGATGGGTGACGACATGGCGCGGGAGCATACCTACTGATGCGTAGGTTGCCGAGCGGGCGGGCGGCGGCCGGAGGCGGGCGGGCGGCGGGCGGCGGGCGGGCCAAGCGTCGTTTGTCCGCCCGCCTCGGGGCGAGAACACGATCGGCCGTCGCGACGACGTCGAACTGCCGCCTCGGGCGGGGCGGGCGGCGAAATGGCGATTCGCCGGCGGGCGGCGGGCGGCGGGCGGCGGCCAACGGGCGGCGGCGGGCGGGCCAAGCGTCGTTTGCCCGCCCGCCTGGGGGCGAGATCGCGATCGGCCGTCGCGACGACGTCGAACCGCCGCTTCGCGGCGGGGCGGGCGGCGAGATGGCGATTCGTCGGGCGGCCGGGGCGGCGGCGGGCGATCGGGCTTGACCTGTGAACCCGGATTCACCAGACTGTGAATCGAGATTCACCCACGGGCCGTCGGCGGCCCGCGGGGCGGACCAGCGAGGAGCATCCGATGGCCACCACCGTCACCCCCGGCAGCAGCGCGCCGGCCACCACGATCGATCCGGCGTCGCGCGCGGTCCGCAACCAGGCGCCGCCGCTGCAGCCGATCAACCTCTTCGAGAGCGACCTGGCGCTGCGCGAGGCGCTGGAGCGCGAGGGCGGCGGCTGGGGCGTCGACCGCGCCCGCGAGGCCGGCGCCGTCGCCGGCAGCGTCGAGGCCCGCGCCCACGGCGAGCGGGCCGAGCGCAACGAGCCGATCCTCCGCACCCACGACCGCTACGGCAACCGGGTCGACGAGGTCGAGCTGGACCCCTCGTGGCACTGGCTGCTGCGGGGCGCGATCGAGCGCGGGATGGCCGGGCTGCCGTGGCGCGATCCGCAGCCGGGCGCGCACGTCGTCCGGGCCACGCTCTTCGGCCTCTGGGGCAACGCCAACGGCGGGGTCATGTGCCCGGTCTCGATGACCTACGCCGCGATCCCGGCGCTGCGCGACGGCGCCCCCGACCTGGCCGCCCGCTGGGAGGAGCGGCTGACCCGCCCCGACTACGACGGCGGCGCGCTGGCCGGGATGGCGATGACCGAGCGCCAGGGCGGCTCCGACGTCCGCGCCAACATCACCCACGCCGTCGCGCTCGGCGACGGCGACTACGCCCTCCACGGCCACAAGTGGTTCTGCTCCTACCCGCCCTGCGACGTCTTCCTGGTGCTGGCGAAGACCGAGACCGAGCCGGAGCGCCCCTCCTGCTTCCTCGTCGAGCGCGGCCCGGGGATGGAGTTCCAGCGATTGAAGGACAAGCTCGGGACCCGCTCGCTGCCCTCCTCGGAGGTCGAGTTCCGCGGCGCCCGCGGGCGGCTGGTGGGGGAGGAGGGCCGCGGCGTCCAGGCGATCATCCGGATGGTCAACCACACCCGGCTCGACTGCCTGATCGGATCGACGACCTCGCTCCGCCGCGGGACCGTCGAGGCGATCCACCACGCCCGCCACCGCGAGGCGTTCGGCGCGCGGCTGGTCGACCAGCCGGCGATGGCCAACGTGCTCGCCGACCTGGCCCTCGAGTCGGAGGCCGCGACCGCGACCGCGCTGCGGATCGCCCGCGCCTACGACGAGGACGACGGCGCCTTCCGCCGCTTCGCGACCGCGGTCGAGAAGTACTGGGTCTGCAAGCGCGCCGCGCCGCACGCCAACGAGGCGCTGGAGTGCCTGGGCGGCAACGGCTTCGTCGAGGAGTCGGGCCTGCCGCTGCTCTACCGCGACGCGCCGCTGATGTCGATCTGGGAGGGCTCGGGCAACGTCGCCGCGCTCGACGTCCTGCGGGCCCTGGGCAAGGAGCCCGAGGGGCTGCCGGCGTTCCTGGCCGAGTGCGAGCGGGCGAGCGGCGCCGACCGCCGCTTCGACGCCCACCTGGACGCCACCCGCGAGCGGGTCCAGGGCCTGTTCGCCGGCGACGGCGACCCGGCCGAGCGGCTGGCCGCGGCCCAGTTCCAGGCCCGGCGGATCGTCGAGGACCTGGGCGTGGCGCTGCAGGCCAGCCTGCTGCTGCGGCACTCGACCGCGGCCGTCGCCGACGCGTTCTGCGCCGCCCGGCTCGGCGGCGAGGCCGGCCGCGCCTACGGCACGCTGCCGCTCGGGGTCGACGCCCGCGCGATCATCGACCGGGCGCTGCCGGCATGAGCGCCCCCCACACCGGCCGAGCGCGCGCTCTTTGCGACCGCAGCGGTCACATGCGGCGCGCCGCCGGCGGAGGGGCGGCGGCATGAGCCCCGTCACCTACGCGGTCGCCGACCGGATCGCCCGGATCACGCTCAACCGGCCCGAGCGCGGCAACGCGATAGTCCCGCAGCTGATCGGCGAGCTGGTCCGCTGCGTCGAGCGCGCCGACCTCGACCCCGACGTCCACGTGATCCTGCTGTCGGGCAACGGCAAGGGGTTCTGCGGCGGCTACGACCTGCTGGCCAGCGCCGAGGGGATGGGCGAGGGCGTCTACGGCGACGAGTCGGTGCCGGAGAACTCGCCGATCCACCCGGCGACGATGGCCCTCAACCACCTGCCCAGCGAGACCTGGGACCCGATGGTCGACTACGCGATGATGTCGCGCAACGTCCGCGGGTTCATGTCGCTGTTCCACGCCGACAAGCCGGTGGTCTGCAAGGTCCACGGCTTCTGCGTCGCCGGCGGCACCGACATGGCGCTCTGCTCCGACCTGCTGGTGATCGCCGAGGACGCCAAGATCGGCTACCCGCCGGCCCGCGTCTGGGGCTCGCCGACGACCTCGCTGTGGGCGGCCCGGCTCGGCCCGCAGCGGGCCAAGCGGCTGCTCTTCACCGGTGACTCGCTGTCCGGCGCCGAGGCGCTGGAGTGGGGGCTGGCGATCGAGGCGCCGACCGCGGACCAACTCGACGAGCGGACCGAGATCCTGGTCGAGCGGATCGCGCGGGTGCCCGTCAACCAGCTGATGATGATGAAGCTGCTGATCAACCAGGAGCTGTTCAGCCAGGGCCTCCACACCACCCAGCTGCTGGGGACGGTCTTCGACGGCATCACCCGCCACACCAAGGAGGGCTACGGCTTCCAGCGACGGGCGATGGAGGCCGGCTTCCGGCAGGCGGTCCGTGAGCGCGACGAGCCGTTCGGCGACCACGGCCCGTCGACCTTCAAGGGCTGAGCGGTGGAGGCCGGACCGCTGCTCGCCGCCGCCGGCGGCACCCGCGCGCGGCTGCTGGAGGCGGCCCACGACGTGACCGCCGAGAGCGGCTACGGGGCCGCCTCGGTGACCGCGATCGCCGCCCGCGCCGGGGTCGCGACCGGCACGCTCTACCGCCACTTCCCCTCCAAGGGTCACCTCTTCGTCGACCTCTTCCGGCGGGTCTGCGGGGGCGAGATCGCGGCCATGCAGCAGGCCGCCGACCGCCCCGGCGCGACCGCCGGCGAGCGGATCGAGGAGGTGCTGGCGACCTTCGCCGCCCGCGCGCTGCAGAACCCGCGGCTGGCCTGGGCGCTGCTGGCCGAGCCGCTCGACCCGCTGGTCGAGGCCGAGCGGCTGGCCTACCGCCGCACCTACCGGACGCTGCTGGCCCAGCTGCTGCGGCAGGCGATCGACGGCGGCGAGATCCCCGACCAGGACGTCGAGTTCACCGCCGCCGCGGTCGTCGGCGGGGTCGGCGAGGCGCTGGTCGGCCCGCTCTCGCCGCTCTCCGGAGACGCGCCGCCGGTCGCCGACCTGCTGGCGTCGCTGCGCCGCTTCGTCCGCGGCGCGATCGGCGCGCCGCCCCGCCCCGAGTCCGACCAGGAGCACCGATGAGCAACGTCCGCAGCGAGCGCGCGGGAGCGGTCACGACCGTGATCCTGTCGCGTCCCGAGGTCCGCAACGCGGTCGACGGCGAGACGGCCGCGGCGCTGGCCGACGCCTTCCGCGCCTTCGACGCCGACGACGAGGCCGCGGTCGCGGTGCTCTGGGGCGAGGGCGGCAGCTTCTGCGCCGGCGCCGACCTGAAGGCGGTCGGCAGCGAGCGTGGCAACCGGATGACCGCCGACGGCGACGGCCCGATGGGCCCCAGCCGGATGCGGCTCTCCAAGCCCGTGATCGCCGCGATCGAGGGCCACGCCGTCGCCGGCGGGCTCGAGCTGGCGGTCTGGTGCGACCTGCGGGTGGCCGCCTCCGACGCCGTGCTGGGGGTCTTCTGCCGCCGCTGGGGCGTGCCGCTGATCGACGGCGGAACGGTCCGGCTGCCGCGGCTGATCGGCACCAGCCGGGCGATGGACCTGGTCCTCACCGGCCGCCCGGTCGACGCCGCCGAGGCGCAGGCGATCGGGCTGGTGAACCGCGTCGTCGCGCCCGGCGAGGCGCGCGCCGCGGCCGAGGCGCTGGCCGCCGAGCTGGCCCGTCTGCCGCAGGTCTGCCTGCGCCAGGACCGGCTCTCGCTGCTGGAGCAGGAGGCGCTCGACGAGCCGCAGGCGCTGGTCAACGAGTTCGCCCACGGGCTGACCTCGCTGGCCGGCGGGGCGCTCGACGGGGCGGCCCGCTTCGCCGCCGGCGCCGGGCGCCACGGGTCGTTCGACGACCTGGGATGATCGCGCGGTGGCCCGTGCGATCCCCGTCGTCGTCCTGCTGACCACGGCGATCGCGCTGCCGGCCACCGCGGCCCACGCGGCCCCGCTGGCGGCCGGCCACTGGGACCACACGCAGCTGACCTACGCGGTCGCGCCGGCACTGGCCAACCAGGAGCCGGAGATCCGCCGGGCGCTGAAGGCGATCTCCGCCGTCTCGGCCCTCCGCTTCAGCCGCGTGCCGCAGCTGGAGCGGGCCGACATCGTGCTCTCGGCCTGGAACCCGCGGCCGCTCGACGCGCTGCCGAGCGGCGTCGGCGGCCAGACCGACGTCGTCACCGTCGGCACGACCGAGGACGCGCGCGAGCGGACGATCCACAAGGCCGCGGTCAACCTCTTCGCGCTCCGCAGCCGCCAGACGGTGCGCCGCTTCCGGCCGCTGGTCGAGCGAACGATCGTCCACGAGCTGCTGCACGCCGTCGGGCTGCTGCACCGGTCGCGCACCGGCGCCTGCTCGACGATGGCCGCCGTCTCGACCGAGGTCGCGCCGACCAGCTGCGCCGAGCCGCCCCGCGGCCGCTGGCGCTGCCGGCTGGTCGAGCCGGCCGACCGCGACGCGCTGCGGACGCTCTACGGCGGCCCGCGGCGGTCGGTCGCCCGTCGCATCCACTGCCCGACGCCGGCGCGGTTCCTGGCCCCGACCGGCTCCCGCACCCGGCCGCCGGCGCGGCTGGAGCCGTACCCGCTGCCGCTGCCGCCGATCGCCCGCTGAGCCTGAGCTCAGCGCCCGCGCAGCCGCCGGAAGCGGTCGACGCCGACGCCGCGCTCCTCGTCGACGATCGCCCGCGAGCGGTCGACGAAGAAGTCGCGCGGGACCCCGTGGGCGCCGTAGCGGACGTCGAGCTGCGAGACCTTCGCGTCGATCGCCTCCTGCAGCCGCGCGAACAGCCGCGGAACGGTGGCGAACGGCCGCAGGTGCTCGACGACCCGGCCGACCGGCTTGCCGCGGCGGACGGTGATCGTACGCGCGCTGGTGTACTGCGGCGGGCAGAAGCACTGCTGCCGGACCCGCATCCGGTAGTGGCGCACGCCGTAGGCCTTCCACTGGGCGCGGGCGGCGTCGAGCGCCCGCTGGGCGCTGCCGTCGGTGATCGACGGGTCGGGCTGGTCGGGCAGCGGGACGCCCTGGGCGGCGGCCGGTCCGGCGACGGCGAGCGCCGCCACGACGGCGGCCAGCGGCAGGGCGCGACGAGCGGACATCGGCCGATCCTCGCACCTCCGGGGACCCCCACGCGGCAGCTCCCCCGCGGCGGGGACGTGACGGGTCCCCACCGACGCGCGAGACTGAACCATGCTCGACCGCCTGGCGCGGCACTTCTACGAGCGGCTCGGGGTCCGCTACCGGCTGCTCTTCCTGGCCACCCAGGGCCCGGCCGCGATGGCCGTCGCCCTGGCCACGGTCGCCCTGATCGGCTCGTACTACACGCCGCCGCTCGACGAGCTGGCGCTGGTGGCGGCGATCGGCGTGCTCTTCACCGGGCTCGCGGTGCTGCTGGCCGCGCTCCGCTCGCAGGGCTACCTGGTGCAGGTGATCGCCTGGCGCCAGGAGCCCGATCCGTCGTCGGCCCAGACGATCGCCGCCTGGGACGCCGCGACCAACTTCCCGATGCGCGCGTTCCGCCGCAACGCGCTGACGATCAACGTGGTCGCGATCGTGCCGAGCACCGTGGCGGTGGTGGCGGTGCTCGGGCTGCCGTGGTGGGCGACGCCGGTGATCGCCGTCGCCTGCCTGGCGCCGGCCACCTACGCGACGATCCTCAACTACGCGATCGCCGAGATGCTGATGCGGCCGGCGATCGAGCAGATCGCCCGCGCGCTGCCGAACGACTTCCCGTTCGCGCGCCACGGGCTGCCGGTCCGCAAGCGGTTCCTGCTCTCGCTGCCGGCCCTGACCGGCGTCACCGGGATGGTGGTCGGGGCGCTGGTCACCGACCGCGGCGGGACCGGGGTGCTGGCGCTGACCGTCGCCACCTCGCTCGGGGTCGGGCTGGTGCTGTCGCTCGAGGTCGCGGCGCTGCTCTCGCGCGCGATCAGCGATCCGATCGGCCGCGTGCGGCTGGCGATGGCGCGGGTCCGCGGCGGCGACTACGCCTTCCGGCTGCCGCCCGAGAGCAGCGACGAGCTGGGCCAGCTCTTCCACGACTTCAACCAGATGGCGGCCGGGCTGGAGGAGCGCGAGCAGCTGCGGGAGGCGTTCGGCACCTACCTCGACAAGGACATCGTCCGCTTCATCCTCTCCGACCGCTACCCGCGGGAGGGGGTCGAGATCGACGTCTCGATCCTCTTCTGCGACGTCCGCGACTTCACCGCCTTCGCCGAGCGGTCGGCGGCGCCGGCGGTGGTCGCGGCGCTCAACGAGCTATTCGAGACGGTGGTCCCGATCGTCAGCCGTCACGGCGGCCACGTCGACAAGTTCCTCGGCGACGGGATGCTGGCCGTCTTCGGCGCGCCGGAGTTCTTCCCCGACCACGCCGACCGGGCGGTCGCGGCCGCCTGCGAGATCGTGCGGACCGTCAACGGGGCCGGCGGCGCGCTGCGGCTGGGCGCCGGGGTCAACTCGGGGCGGGTGGTGGCCGGATCGATCGGCGGGGCCGGGCGGCTGAACTTCAGCGTCATCGGCGACGCGGTCAACGTCGCGGCGCGGGTCGAGTCGGCGACCCGCCAGACCGGCGACGACGTGCTGGTGACCGCCGCCACCCGCGACGCGCTCCAGCGGCCGCTGCGGCTGACCTCGCGCGGGACGGTCGCGCTGAAGGGCAAGTCGCGGCCGGTCGAGGTGCTGACCCCGCTGCCGCCCGGCCCCGCCGGCGAGGGCCGGATCGCCGGCTCGGGGGCGCGCGAGCCGGACGGGCTGCCCGTCGAGTCCTGATCGATCCCCGCGCCGCGGCCCGACCTGCGAGGATCGTCCGCGAAGAAACAGACCACGTGGCTCGTGGAATCGGAGAGGGAGTCGAGGATGCAGGTGGATGCGGGCGGCTACGCCGCGACGGTCGATCAAGCGGGCGCCGCGGCGGTCGCGGCCGAGCGCGACGGCTTCGACGGCTGGTGGGCGGCCGAGACCCAGATCGACCCGTTCCTGGCGGCGACCGTCGCCGCCGAGCGGACCGAGCGGATCCAGATCGGGACCGGGATCGCGGTCGCCTTCGCCCGCAACCCGATGACGGTCGCGCTCCAGGCCAACGACGTCCAGGCGCTCTCGGGCGGGCGCTTCCTGCTCGGCCTCGGCTCGCAGATCAAGCCCCACATCACCAAGCGCTACTCGATGGAGTGGTCGCGCCCGGCGGCCCGGATGCGTGAGTTCGTGCTGGCCGTGCGGGCGATCTGGCGCGCCTGGGAGACGGGGGAGAAGCTCGACTTCCGCGGCGACTTCTACACCCACACCCTGATGGCCCCGTTCTTCGACCCGGGCCCCAACCCGCACGGCAACCCGCCGGTCTTCCTGGCCGCGGTCGGGCCGCTGATGACCGAGGCGGCGGGCGAGGTCGCCGACGGGATGCTCTGCCACGCCTTCTCGACCGAGCGTTACGTGTGCGAGGTGACCCTGCCGGCGATCGAGCGCGGCCGGGCGAAGGCGGGCAAGCCGCTGGAGGGCTTCCAGCTGACCGCCCCGGCCTTCGTCGTCGCCCGCGACAGCGACGAGGAGCTGGAGCAGGGGATCGCCTTCGTCCGCCAGCAGATCGCCTTCTACGGCTCGACCCCCGCCTACCGGCCGGTGCTCGAGCTGCACGGCTGGGGCGCGCTCCAGGACGACCTCAACGCCAAGACCCGCCGCGGCGAGTGGGACAGCATGGCCGAGCTGATCGACGACGAGGTGCTGCACGCCTTCGCCGTGATCGGATCGCCCGAGGAGGCGGTCGCCGAGCTGCGGCGCCGCTACGGCGACCTCACCACCCGGATCACGCTGAACGTGCCGGAGCAGCGCGACGAGGCCCGCTGGCAGCGGCTCTTCGACCAGCTGCGCAGCGGGGCGGCCGCCTGAGCGCGCGGGCCGCGCCCTAGGCTGCCGCGGGTGGACGACGCCCTCGGCCGGATCCTGACCGCCGGCGGCGTCTTCGCCGGCAGCAACGTCGACGACCTGGTCGTGCTGACGCTGCTGGTCGTCGCCGCCCGCGCCGGCGGCCGGCCGCTGACGCCGATCTGGCTCGGCCAGTACCTGGGGATCGGGACGCTGGTGGCGGTCGCCGGGCTGGCGGCGGCGGGGCTGACGATCGTCCCCGACCGCTGGGTCGGGCTGCTGGGGCTGGTGCCGCTGGCGCTCGGCGTGCGCGGGCTGTGGGCGGCGGCGCGGGCCCGCGCCGACGACCAGCCGCCGGCGCCGCTGGCCGCCAGCGGCGTGCTGGCGGTGGCCGGGGTGACGATCGCCAACGGGGCCGACAACCTCTCGCTCTACGCCCCGCTCTTCCGCTCGATCGGGCTCGGGCCGAGCCTGGTCACCGTCGCCGTCTTCGCCGTCCTGACCGCGGTCTGGTGCGCGGCCGGGGCCTGGCTCGGCGGCCACCGGCCGCTGGTGGCGGTGATCGCGCGCTGGAGCCACTGGCTGGTGCCCGCCGTGCTGGCCGTGGTCGGCGCGGTGATCGTGGTCGAGTCCGGGGTCCTGGGCCGGATCGCCGGCGGCTGACGGGCGGCTCGTTCGACACCCTGTCCGCCGGGGGTGCGGCGGGCACGGTAGCGTGGCCGGGTGGCCGAGAGCACCTCTGCCGTCCGCCCTCGCTCAGCGGTCTTCGAGCCGGTCGCCCACCACGGGCAGGCCGGCCTGGTGGCGCGCCGGATCGCCGACGCGATCGCCCTCGGCCTGCTCGCGGACGGCGAGCGGCTGCCGAGCGAGCAGCAGCTCTCCGGGGCGCTGGCCGTCTCGACCCCGACCCTCCGCGAGGCGCTGACGATCCTCCGCGAGCGCGAGCTGGTCCGGACCCAGCGCGGGCGCGGCGGCGGCAGCTTCGTGCGGGCACCGGCGGGGGTCGCGGTGGCGGTGCTGCGGGACCGGCTGCTGGGGACCGCGGTCGGCGACCTGCGCGACCTCTGCGACCACTACGCGGCGGTCGCCGGGATGGCGGCCAAGCTGGCCGGCGACCGCGCCGCCGACGACGACGTCGCCCAGGTCCACCGGGCGGTCGACGAGCTGGAGCAGGCCGCGAGCCTCGGCGACCGCTACCGGGCCGCCGCCCGCTGCCCGGTCGAGATCGCCGCCGCCGCCCAGTCGGCCCAGCTGACCCGCGCCGTCGTCGACCTCCAGACCGAGGTCGGCCCGCTGGTCGGCCTCACCTACCGCGACGACGACGCCCACGAGCGGGCGGTCGCCGGCCAGCGCGCGATCGCGACCGCGATCGCCGACGCCGACGGCGACGGTGCCCGCGAGGCGACCGAGGAGCACGTCGCCGACCTCTACCGCTACGCCCGCGAGCTCCACCGCGAGATGCGGTCCCGCCGATGAGCGCCCCGACGACCGAGGAGGCAGGATGCCCGGCATGAGCGACCAGCGCAGCGCCAGCGCCGTCGGCGAGACCGCCGCCGCGGCCGACACGATCGCCGCGCTGCTCGAGGACGTCTTCGCCGCGGTCGCGCCGCTCCAGCGGACGGTCGAGCGGGTGCTCGCGCCCGGCCCCGGCCGCGTCGCCAGCCACGAGCTGGGGATCGAGCGCGAGGTCGCCGAGCTGCTGTCCGACCCCGACCTGCTGGCCGCCAGCGCCGGCTTCGTCGCCGCCCCCGGCGTCCTGGCCGACCGCGACCGCTGGCTGGAGTGGTGGAAGGTCGACCCGCGCGACCGCTCGGCCCCGCCCGAGCGGGTCAACCCCGAGGCGGCGCCGGACGGCACCACCGCCTTCGACTACCGCGACGCGCCGTGGCTGGTGGTCCCGCGCGAGACCGGCGAGCGGCACGTCACCGGGCCCTACGTCGACTACTTCTGCCTCGCCGAGTACGCGCTGACGCTGACCCTGCCGGTCGCCGCCGGCGGGGTCTTCGCCGGCGTGGTCGGGGCCGACGTCTCGATCGCCGACGTCGAGCGGCGGCTGGCCGACCTGCTGGAGCCGCTGGCCACCCCGGCGGTGCTGGTCAACACCAGCGGCCGGGTGCTGGCCGCGGTCGGGCTCGACCTGATCACCGGCGACCTGCTGCGCGACGCCCCGCCGCCGTCGGCCTGGTCGGCCCCGGCCCCGGCGCCCTGGCGGGCGGTGGCCCGCTGCGGCACGTTGCCGCTGGCCGTGCTGGTCGGGGCATGAGGCCGCCCTCGCCGGCGGCGCTGGCGGCCCCGATCCTGCGGGCGGCCAGCGCGCCGGTCGCGCGGCTGGTCGGCGCCCACGCCCCGCACGAGGGGCGGCTGCCGGCGGCGCCGCGCTTCCGGCCCCACGCCCGATCAGCCCGCTACGCCTGGACCCACTACGGGCTGATGATCCCCGACCTGCCGGCCCCGCACCGGTTCTTCAGCTTCATGTCGCTGGTCGGGGCGACCGGGTCGCTGATCTTCGACACCGACGCCGCCCGCGTCGACCGTCCGCGGCGGACGGCGACGCTGGTCAACGCGACCGCCGCGACCGCGCCCGGCCACTTCCGCGCCTATTCGATCCCGCGCGAGTGCGCGTTCGCCGACGACGGCTCGCTGGTGCGGTTCGGCGACGACGCCGAGCTGACGGGGCTCCATCCGTCGTTCCGGCTCCGCGGCCTCCGCGACGACTTCCCCTACGACCTGCGGATCAGCTGCGGCGAGCAGGTGACGTTCTTCGTCCGCGGGCCGCTCTGGCAGCACTTCGGGATCCTCAGCCGCTACGAGGGCACGATCGGCGACGAGGCCGTCGCCGGCCACTGCAGCTTCGAGTACGGCGCCTGCGCCCTCAGCCCGCACATGGTCACCGGGCTGCCGCTGCCGCGGGCGCTGAAGCTGCCCGGCGACCGCTTCGTCTACAACATCCTCGCCCTCGGGCCGGGGCGGCAGCTGCTGCTGTCGAACGTCGGCCTGGCCGGGCAGCCGCTGGTCGAGGCGGCCTACCTGCGCGACGTCGACGGGACGACGCGGCGGACGGTCCGCGGCGTCCGCGCCACCGTGACCGCGGCGGCGTCCGCCACGACGACCCCGGACGGCCGCGAGGCCCGGCTGCCCGAGCGCCTGCGGTGGCGGGGGCCGGGGATCGAGATCGAGGCGGTGATCGACACCCCGATGGTCTTCGGCCTCGGCAGCGGCCACGTCGGCGGCTGCGCCTTCCGCGGCACCCTCGACGGCGACCCGATCGCCGGCCGCGGCTACCTCGAGCACATCGACCGCAGCGCCGGCTGAGGCGGTCCTCAGCGCTCGGGCGCGGGCGGGCCGGCGGCGAGGATCCCGCCGACGGCGGCGGCCAGCAGCGGCCGCGGGTCGATCGTCCGCGGGCGACGGTCGAGCAGCAGCGCCCCGGGCAGGTCGACCACGCAGGCGGCGACGACCTCGCGCGCGGCCCGGTCGCCGCGCTGCCAGAGGGCCAGCGCCAGCCGCCGGATCTCGCCGTCGAGCCGCCGCTGGAGCCCGTCCAGCTCGGCCGCGAGCGCCGGCGACAGGTCGTCGCCGATCAGGTCCTGGCGGCGGTGGCGCAGCAGCAGCCGGGCGGTCGTCGGACGCCGCTCGCGGAGCACGGCCAGCGTCTCGGCCGCGGCGATCACCGCCGCCACCGGACCGTCGGCGGCCAGCGCCGCGTCGACCGCGGTTTGCTGCTGGTCCAGGTAGCCGGTCGCCGCCCGCACCCACAGCCGGGCCAGCAGGTCGGAGCGGGAGCCGAAGGCGTGGTAGAGCGTGCCGCTCGGGGCGCCCGTCCGCTCGGCCAGGGCGCGGATCGTCAGCGCGCCGGCGCCCTCGTCGGCCAGCAGCCGCTCGGCCGCGTCGAGGATCGCCTCGGGGTCGTGGATGCGGGGGCGGGCCACGGCGTCGATCCTACTCAATCAGTCGTTCTAGAACACGTGCTCTGTTACTCTCGGACCATGACCGAGTCGCCGACCGTCGCCGCGCCCGCCCTCCGTCGCGAGGGGGACGTCTTCCTGCTCGACCTGGGGGAGGGCGAGAACCGCGTCAACCCCGACTTCCTGGCCGCGGTCGGGGCCGCGCTCGACGAGGTCGAGGCCGCGCCGGCCCCGCGCGCGCTGGTGACCGTGGCGCGCGGCAAGTACTGGTCGAACGGCCTCGACCTGGAGTGGCTGGGCCAGCACCACGAGCGGGTCCAGGAGGTCGTCGACGGGCTCCACGCGCTGCTGGCGCGGATCCTCGGGCTCGGCGTGCCGACGGCCGCCGCCGTCCAGGGCCACGCCTTCGCCGGTGGCGCGCTGCTGGCGATCGCCCACGACGAGCTGGTGATGCGGGCCGATCGGGGGTATCTGTGCGTGCCCGAGGTCGACCTGCGGCTGCCCTTCACCGACGGCATGACCGCGCTGCTCGCGGCCCGGCTGTCGCCGCGGACCGCCCACGAGGCGATGACCACCGGCCGCCGCTACGGCGGCGAGCAGGCGCTGGCGGCGGGCCTGGCGACGGCCGTCGCCAGCGAGGACGAGGTCGTGCCGCAGGCGGTCGCGCTGGCCGCCGAGCGGGCGGGCAAGGACCCGGCCACGCTGGCCACGATCAAGCAGCGGCTCTACCGCCACGCGCTGGCCGAGCTGACCAAGCCGCAGCCGCTCGCGGGCTGAGGCCCCGTCGTGGGCTCCCGGCCCGGCCGCCGCCCGGCCGGGAGCCCGCGGGGGATCAGCGGTAGAAGCTGGTCCGCTTCGCCGCGCCGGCCCGGTTGAGGCCGATGTGGACGTGGTCGGTGTGCGGGTTCGGACCGCCGTAGCGACGGAAGCCGGAGGCGTGGTAGGTGGCGGTCCAGATCCGGCGGTTCCAGATCACCTCCTGGATCCCCATCGCCCGGCCGAGCCGCCAGTCGTTGGACCGGATCCGGGCGATGAAGCGGTTGACCTGCTTCGCCTGGGCGGCGCTGGAGGCCGAGGCCATCCAATCGAGCGCGCGGCCCTCGGCGTGCAGGCTCAGCTGGCTCTTGTTGGCGCTGTTCGGGCGGCAGGAGTAGCCGCCGATCGAGCGGGTGTAGGAGTAGTTCTTCTTCAGCCAGGTCCGCAGCGTCTGGGCGCCGGGGGTGAAGGTGCCGGAGCAGCTGCTCGGCCCGCGCCAGGGGCCGGGGTTGTCGTACTTGAAGACGTCGGCCGCCGGGGCGGGGGTGGGGGTCGGCGTCGGCGTCGGGGTGGGCGTCGGCGCGGGACCGCCGCAGGGCGGGGCGACCCGGCCGTCGCTGCCGGTGTAGATGTAGGTGTCGCTGACGTAGTCGCCGGCGGCGAGCTTGTCCCACAGCCGCGAGGTGCCGAAGCGGCCCGTGACCTTGCTGCCCTGGACCTGGCAGACGATCCGGACCTTGGCGCCGTTGGCCAGCCGGCGGGTCTTCGGGGCGGTCGAGCTCGGCGCGCTGCGGGCGCTGAGGGTGTAGCCGGCGTTGACGGTCACGACGCCGGTGGCCGCGTCGGCGGCCGGGGCGAGCGCCAGGCCGGCGACGGCGACCGCGGCGGCCAGCGGCAGCGCGGAGCGGGATGGGGACGGGAGGGGGGTGACACGCATGAGCCGGTTTATCGCCGCTGGCGGGCCCGCCGTGGGGCCGTTCTCACGCAACCCTCACGCAGCGGCGTCCGGTCGTTCACAACCGGACGCCGCCGTCCGCCCGTCAGACGGCCGGCGCGAGGTCGGCGTAGAGGGGGAAGCGTTGGGCGATCGCGGTCACCTGGCCGGCGAGGTCGGCCTGCTGGGCGGCGAAGGCCTGCTCATCGGCGGCCAGCGCCCGGGCGATGATCGACCCGACCTGGCGGAAGTCCTCGACCCCCAAGCCACGGGTCGCCAGCGCCGGGGTCCCGACCCGCAGACCGCTGGTGACCATCGGCGGACGCGGGTCGAACGGGACCGCGTTGCGATTGACCGTGATCCCGACCTCGTGCAACCGATCCTCCGCCTGCTGCCCGTCCAACGCGGTCTCCCGCAGATCGACGAGGACGAGGTGGACGTCGGTGCCGCCGGTCAACACCGTGATCCCGTTGCCGGCCTGCAAAAGCTGCTCAGCGATCACCCGCGCCCCGTCGATCGTGCGCTGCTGCCGCTCACGGAACTCCTCAGAGGCCGCGATCTTCAACGCCACAGCCTTGGCCGCGATCACGTGCTCCAACGGGCCGCCCTGCTGGCCCGGGAAGACCGCGCTGTTGATCTTCTTCGCGTGCTCCTCCTTGCAGAGGATGATCCCCGACCGCGGCCCACCCAACGTCTTGTGCACCGTCGTGGACACGACATCGGCGTAGGGCACCGGGCTCGGGTGCAGGCCGGCGGCGACGAGGCCGGCGAAGTGGGCCATGTCGACGAACAACAACGCCCCCACCTCGTCCGCGATCTCCCGAAAGCGCGGGAAGTCCAACTGGCGCGGATAGGCCGACCAGCCGGCGACGATCAACTTCGGCTTCGTCTCACGGGCGATCCGCGCAACCTCGTCCATATCGATCCGCGAGCTCTCGCGATCGACCTCGTAGGCGACGATCTCGTACAGCCGCCCCGAGACGTTGAGCTTCATCCCGTGCGAGAGATGACCGCCGTGAGCGAGGGAGAGGCCCATGATCCGATCGCCGGGCTGCAGCAGCGCGTGGTAGACGGCGTTGTTGGCCTGCGCACCCGCATGCGGCTGGACGTTGGCGTGCTCGGCCCCGAACAGCGCCTTCGCGCGATCGATCGCCAACTGCTCGATCACATCGACATGCTCACAACCACCGTAGTAGCGACGCCCCGGGTACCCCTCGGCGTACTTGTTCGTCAGCACCGACCCCTGGCATTCGAGGACCGCACGCGGCACGAAGTTCTCCGACGCGATCATCTCCAACGTGTCCTGCTGACGCCGCAGCTCCAACCCCAACGCCTCCGCGACCTCGGGATCGACATCGACAACCGACGCGTTGAAGAAATTCGCAGGCAGGCTCACGGTCGGGTCCTCTCGTTCGGGTGGGGGACGCCGAGGCGGTCGGCGCAGCCGAGGGCGGTCGCGGCCAGGTCGACCAACGCGGCCCGCAGGTCGTCGGCGTCGGACGAGTGGCGGGCGGCGACCACGTCGCGGACCGCGGCGGCGACGTCGTCGAAGCCGGTCGCCCCGGCCCGCGCCGCCCGCAGGTGCGACAGGTGCAGCTTGATCTCGTCGCTCAGCTCCAGCTCCGGCTGCGGCCGCTGCTGGCCCTGGTGGCGCGGCACCAGGCCGGCGGCGGCGACCGCGTTCGAGAGCCGGCCGAAGTGGTTGCGGACCGACTTCGCGCTCGGCCAGTCGCCGGCGTCGTAGCGCTCGATCCGCCACTGCTGCCCGATCTGGCGGGCCCGGTACGGATCCCAGTCGGCCATCCCGGGCGGCTCGCCGTACTGGTCGTGCCAGCGGCGGATCGCGTCCAGGATCTCGTCGGCGGTCAGGCGCGTGCGGCGGCGGGGGACCCGCGGCGGCGCGATCTCGAGCGGTTCAGCAAGCGGGGACACTGACGGCCAACCCTCCTCGTGCGGTCTCCTTGTACTCCACGGCCATGTCGTGGCCGGTGCGGCGCATCGCGTCGATCGCCTGGTCGAGCGAGACCACGTGGCGCCCGTCGCCGCGCAGCGCCAGCCGCGCCGCGACGACCGCCTTGGTGGCGCCCATCGCGTTGCGTTCGATGCACGGCACCTGCACCAGCCCGCCGATCGGGTCGCAGGTCATGCCCAGGTGGTGCTCGAGGGCGATCTCGGCCGCGTTCGCCGTCTGGGCGGGTGACGCGCCCAGGGCCTCGGCCAGTGCGCCGGCGGCCATCGCCGACGCCGACCCGACCTCGCCCTGACAGCCGACCTCGGCGCCCGAGATCGAGGCGTTGCGCTTCAGCAGCGCCCCGATCGCCCCGGCGGTCAGCAGCATCCGGCGGGCGGTCGCGTCGTCGACCCGCTCGATCGTGCGGGCGTAGCGCAGGACCGCGGGGACCACGCCGGCGGCGCCGTTGGTCGGGGCGGTGACGATCCGGCCGCCGGCCGCGTTCTCCTCGTTGACGGCCATCGCCCACAGCGACAGCCACTCCATCGCCGACGGCGTCCCGCGGTCGTCGCGCAGCGCCCGGTACAGGCCCGGCGCCCGCCGCCGCACCCGCAGCCCGCCCGGCAGCTCGCCCTCGGCGTGCAGCCCGCGCTCGATGCTCGCGTCCATCACCGCCACCAGCTGCGCCAGCGCCTCGTCGATCGCCGCCGGGTCGCGGTCCGCGCCCTCGTTGACCGCGGCGACCGCCGCCACGCCGCCGTGCTCGCGGGCCGCGTCCAGCAGCTCGGCGGCCGAGCGGTAGTCGATCACCGGCGCCGGTCGCGGCGGCGGCGGGGCGCCGTCCTCGGTCACGAAGCCGCCGCCGACCGAGCGGAAGACCGCGTCGAGCAGCGGTGCGCCGTCGGGCCCGGTGGCGACGAAGCGGAGCGCGTTCGGATGGCCGGAGGGAAGGGGGCGGGGCTCCAGCCGCAGCCGGTAGCGGTCGCCCGCCAGCCAGCGGTCGCCGACGGCCACCTCGGGCGACTCGGCGATCGCCAGCACCGTCTCCGGCGCGACCGTCCCGGGGTCGTGGCCGGCGAGCCCGGCGCGGACCGCGCGGTCGACGCCGTGGCCGCGGCAGGTCAGCGCCAGCGAGGCGAACAGCGTCACCTCGAGCGTGCCCAGCTCGTGGCCGCGCAGCCGCTCGGCGACGGTCGCGGCGGCCCGCATCGGGCCGACGGTGTGGCTGCTGGAGGGACCGATCCCGGGCCGGAGGAGCTCGAAGGTGCTGGCGAGCACGGCGACGACCGTACTGGCTAGACCACTGGACCGCAACCCGACCGGCGGCTATCCTGCGGCGGTGACCGACCTGACGCCCGTCCGTCGCGCGCCGCTCTACGAGGAGATCGCCGAGCGCCTGCGCGACCTGATCGTCGTCCAGCGGCTGGAGCCGGGGGACCGGCTGCCGAGCGAGCGCGAGCTGGCCTCGCGGCTGGGGGTCAGCCGCACGTCGGTGCGGCAGGCGCTGGCCAGCCTCCGCAGCATCGGCCTGGTCGAGGTCCGCCACGGCGACGGGGCCTTCCTGCTGCGGCCGGCCGACGAGGTCGTGCCGACGCTGGCGCTCGAGGTGCTGCACGTCGAGGCCGACCACCCGATGGTCTGGGAGGCGCGCGAGGGGATCGAGGTGCTGGCCGCCCGCCTGGCCGCGACCCGCGCGACCCCGGCCGACCGCGCCGCGATGGAGCGCGCGATCGAGGCGATGGCGGCCGGGATCGCCGAGGGCGACGACGGCACCAGCTCCGACGCCGCGCTCCACCGGGCGATCGTCGACGCGGCCCACAACCCGCTGCTGGCGAAGCTGTTCGAGGCCCTGGGGGAGGCAGTCGACCGGACCAGCGCCGCCTCGCTCTCGATCGACGGCCGGCCGGCGGAGTCGCTGCGGGCCCACCGCGCGATCGTCGAGGCGATCGTCGACCGCGACCCCGAGCGGGCCGCGAGCGAGATGACCAGCCACCTGCGCCGCTCGGCGCGGCAGTTCACCAAGCCGACGCCGGACGGCGACTGAGGCCGGCCGGCCGCGCGATCAGACGGCCGCCGGCGTCGCCGACGGGTGGGCGGCGGCCAGCGCGACCAGCCGCTCGCGGACCAGCCGCGGCCGCTCGTCGACCACGAAGTGGCCGCAGCCGGGCACCTGCTCCAGCGCGTAGTCGTCGGCCTGGGCGGTCTCCGGGGCGGCCAGCGCGGGGTGGATCGCCAGGTCGGCCTCGCCGAACAGCATCCGGACCGGGATCGTCGCCCGCCGTCGCTCCGGCTGGCGGGCCAGTCGCGGCAGCTCGCGGAGCAGGAAGGTGCGGTAGGTGTCGCGGCCGCTGCGGGCTACGACCGGGTCGCGGAAGCGGTCGGCGAACCAGCGCACGTCCTCCTGGGCGACCGCGGCGTGGTCGCGGACCGCGGTGCCGAAGATCATCCGCTCGACGAACGGCGTCCGCCGCTGGAGCGGCACCCCGAGCGCGGCCATCGCCGGCTGGTACATCGCGAACCGCCACAGGTGGGGGAGCAGCGTCCGCGGCGTGTTCCAGGGGTGGGCGATGTTCAGCGCCAGGTAAGCCGAGAATCGCTCCGGCGCCCCGAGCGCCAGCAGGAAGCCGATCCAGCCGCCCCAGTCGTGACCGACCAGCAGCGCCCGCTCGACGGCCAGCGCGTCGAGCAGCGCCAGCAGGTCGTCGGCCACGTCCTGCTTGCCCCAGCGGTGCGGCGCCGGTCCCGACCAGCCGTAGCCGGGCAGGTCGGGCGCGATCAGCCGCAGCCCGGCCGGCGGGTCGGCCAGCAGCTCGCGGTAGGCGTAGTGGTGCTGCGGCCAGCCGTGCAGCAGCAGCACCGGCGCGCCCTCGCCCGCCTCGGTGACGTGGAAGCGGACCCCACGGGCCTCGACGAACGACCTCCGGACCCCGGCGATCGGCGGTGGCTCGGCGGGTGCGACAAGCGACATGGCGGGACCCTACCGCGCAAGCTACAGCGGTGAAGCTTCGCGTGACCGTCCGCACACAGCGGTATCCCGGTCAGCGGGCGAGGATCCGGAAGCGGACCGTCCGGCCGCTGCCGTCCGGCGCCCCGAGCGGCGCCGCCGTCAGCCGGTAGCGGCCTGCGGCCAGCCGCCGGCCGCCGACCCGGCCGCTCCAGCGGACGCTGCTGGCGCCGGCCGGCCGCCGGACGACGAAGCGGCCGACCGACCGCAGCCGCCCGCGCCGCCGGACCACGAACCGGACCGCGCCCGGCTGCGACAGCCACAGCCGCACCCGGGTGCCGTGGCCGGCCCGGAAGCGGGCCGGGGCCAGCGCCAGCCGCTCGACCCGCGCGACCGCCGGCCCGGTGGCCTGCGGCGCCGGCGCCTGCTGCCGACTCGGGGCGGCCCGGATCGCGTCGGCGACGATCCGTCCGAAGGCGGCCATCCCCAGCCGGCTCGGGTGGAAGGGGACCGGGCTGCCGAGGTCGTCGGTGATCAGCCCCTCCAGCCACCGCTGGCCGAGCGGCGCGCAGGCCGTGTGCTCGCGCGACTCCGGGGTCTGGAGGTCGACGTAGACCGCGCCGGCGGCGGCCGCCGAGCGCCGCAGGACGCCGTTCATCCGGTCGATCGCGGCTTGGATGTAGTCGCCGTCCTCGGGCAGCACCGGCTGGGCGGGGAAGCAGCCGCCGGGCACCAGGTAGCGGCCGTAGCCGACCACGAAGACCCGGGCGTGGGGCGCCCGCGCGCGGATCCGGCCCAGCGCGACGTCCAGCCGCGGCCCGAGCGCGTCGATCCGGGCCATCCGCTTGCCGTGCTCGCCGCTGGCCCGGAAGCGGGCGGCGCAGGAGCGGCCGGTCGGCGGCGGGAAGAAGTTGAGGCACTCGGTGACCATCCCGACCAGGCCGGTGTCGTTGGCCCCGATCGGCCCGAGGGTCACGAGCGTCGTGCGCGCGTCGAGCCCGTCGAGCTGGGGCGGGTTGCGACCCTCGAACTTGACCGACTGCGGCTCGCTCAGGTGGCGCAGCGCGGCGCCGTCGCAGGTGCGGTCGTCGAAGGCGGCGACGGCGAGCCGGGTGGCGACCCCGGTGGCGAAGTCGTCGAGCGAGCGGAAGCAGCCGATCGGATCGGCGCGGGGGACGCCGGCCAGCGGGCCGGCGGCGGCCGAGTCGCCCATCGCGACGTAGCGCTCGCCCGCGCCGCGGTCCCAGACCGGTCCGGCCACGGCCGGCGGCGCGGCGCCGGCGACTGCCCCCAACCCAGCCGCCAGCGCCGCGCTCATCGCTGCCGCGCGACCCCCTCGTCGACGCACCATCACGGCGTAACCTACGCGGTGTAGGTCCGCGCGGTCAAGTAGCCTTCGACGCGATGAGCGGCCCCGACGCCACCGGCTCGGTCGACGGCTTCAAGCGCGGCCGCGTGCCCCGCGAGCTGCGCGAGCGGCAACTGCTCGACCTGGCCGAGCGCCAGTTCATCGAGCGCGGCTACGTCGGGGTGTCGATCGAGGACGTGGCGCGGGCGGCCGGCGTCTCGCGGCCGATCGTCTACGAGCACTTCGGGTCGAAGGACGCGATGTACCTGCGCTGCATCGAGCGCGTGCGGCGCGAGTTCGACGAGGCGATCGTCGAGGCGGCCCGCAGCGCCGCCGACCTGCGGCAGGCGATCCGCCAGGGCGGCGACGCCTTCTTCGCGATCGTCGCCCGCGAGCCGGCGCGCTGGTCGCTGGTCTACGGCGGGCCGCCGCTGGTGGGGGAGATCGCCGACGAGCTGGCCGCGCTCCGGGCCCGCACCGTCGGGGCGATCGCCGACGCGCTCGCCGAGCAGGCCGCGGGCGTCGACGGCGCGCGGCTGGTGCCGGTCGCGCACCTGATCTCGGGCGCGGGCGAGCAGCTGGCGCGCTGGTGGCTGCGGACGCCGGACGTCCCGCGCGAGGCGGTGGTCGGGCTCTTCTGCGACTTCTGCGCCCACGGCGTCGGGGCGCTGTCCCCGGCCTCGCCCGCCTGAACGGCGCCCGCTGGCCGTCGTCGCGGCGACCTGGCACGATCGTTGCGGTGAGCGGCGGACGGCCCACGGCCCAGCACCTGAGCGACCTGGCGCGGCTGCGGCGGGTTCGCGACCGGATCGACCGCGACTACGCCCAGCCGCTCGACGTCGAGGCGCTGGCCCGCGACGCCCACATGTCGGCCGGGCACCTCAGCCGCCAGTTCCGCCAGGCCTACGGCGAGTCGCCCTACAGCTACCTGATGACCCGCCGGATCGAGCGGGCGATGGCGCTCTTGCGGCGCGGCGACCTGAGCGTGACCGAGGTCTGCTTCGAGGTCGGCTGCTCGTCGCTGGGCACCTTCAGCACCCGCTTCGCCGAGCTGGTCGGCGTGCCCCCGAGCGTCTACCGCCGCGAGCAGGCCGGGGCCACCGACGGGATGGCGCCGTGCGTGGCCAAGCAGGTCACGCGACCGATCAGGAATCGAGAAGCGCCGGTCGCGGACCGCGCCTAGCCTGAGCGCATGGACATCACGATCTTCCAGGCGATGCTGCCCCACGAGGACGCCGACGCGTCCCGGGCCTTCTATCGCGACACGCTCGGCTTCGAGGTCCGCCAGGAGGTCGAGTACGGCGGGATGCACTGGATCACCGTCGGCCCGCCCGACCAGCCCGGCACCTCGATCGTGCTCTACCCGCCGACCGCCACGCCCGGCCTGACCGACGACGAGCGGCAGGCGATCGCCGAGATGATGGCCAAGGGCACGTTCGCCAGCATCAACCTGGCCAGCAGCGACGTCGACGCCGCCTTCGAGCGGATCCAGGCCGGCGACGCCGACGTCGTCCAGGAGCCGACCGACCAGCCCTACGGCGTCCGCGACTTCGCCGTCCGCGACCCGGCGGGCAACCTGCTGCGGGTCCAGCAGCGGGCCTGAGCGGCGTCAGCCGAGCCCGGTCTCGCGCAGCGTCAGGTTGAGCCGGCCGCGGGCCAGCCCGACGGCCGGGTCGGCCGTCCCCGCCTGGATCCCGCGGACGACCCCGTGGTACGCCAGGCGAGCGGCCCCGCCGAAGACGAACAGGTCGCCGGAGCGCAGCTCGACGTCGACGTGGGGCGGGCCGCGGTGCTCGGCGTGGCCGAACCGGAACAGGCAGCTGTCGCCGATGCTGAGCGAGACGACCGGCGCCCGGCTGCGCTCGTCCTTGTCCTGGTGCAGGCCCATCTTCGCCTGCTCGTCGTAGAAGTTGATCAGCGCGGCGTCGGGCGCGTAGGCGGCGCCGGCGGCGGGGTCGTCGTAGGCCGCCGCGACCGCCGCCCGGCCGAGCTCGCCGAGCCAGTCGGGGAAGGGCGAGACCGGCGCCCCGCCCTGGTCGATCGCGGTCCGCGTGTAGCGGTAGGGCGTCCAGTGCCAGCCCAGGCAGACGGTCTGGACCGACATCGCGCCGCCGCTCGGCATCCGCGTGTGGCGGATCGGGGCCGGGCCGCGAGCCCACTCGCGGCAGGCCTCGACCAGCCGCCGCTGCTGGGCGACGCTCAGCCAGTCGGGGACGTGGACCGCGCCGGGGGCGATCTCGGTCGGCTCGCGGGGGAAGAGGGAGCGCACGGGTCGGGCGGGGGTCAGCGGCTGGCCTTCCAGGCGGCGTGCTGCCGCGGGCAGCAGACCGCGCAGGGACGGTAACCGGCGGCCCGGGCGGTGGCCTCGTCGGCGAAGAAGACGCGCTCGCCGACGTAGCCGCCGCGGGCGATCGCGCGCCGCGCCGAGGGGCAATCGAGCCGGCCGTAGAGGCGGCTGCGGCGGTGGCCGCCGAGCATGCCCGGACGGTCGCTGCGGTAGGCGCGGCCGTCCGGGCCGATCAGCGTGAACGGGCCGCCCATCAGACCAGGGCCAGCTGCTGCTGGACGCCGTTCGTCGCCCGCCCGCCGTCGTCGCGCAGCGCCCGCGGATCGCCGCCCGCGGCCTCGAAGCGGAGCAGCGCCCGCTTGCGGTCGAGCCCGCCGAGGTAGCCGCGCAGCCGGCCGTCGGCGCCGATCACCCGGTGGCAGGGGAGGAGGATCGGGGTCGGGGTGCGGGCGATCGCCCAGGCCACGCGCTGGGCGGGGGTGGGGGTGGGGTCGTCGCGGCGCAGCTCGGGCAGCGCGGCGGCGAGCGCGCCGTAGGTGGTCGTGGTGCCGTAGGGGATCGCGGCGACCAGCGCCCAGACCCGCCGCTGGAGCGGCGTGCCGGCGAGCGCCAGCGGGACGTCGATCGTCCGGGTCGCGCCGGCGAACCAGCGGTCGAGCGCGGCGCCGGTGGCGGTGAAGGCGGCGGGGTCCTCGTCGGCCGGGTCGAGCGGCGGGCGCTGCCGCGGGTAGTGCAGGTGGCCCAGGCCGCCGTCGTCGCCGACCAGGGTCAGCGGGCCGAGCGGGCTGTCGTAGGTGAACCAGGGCATGGTCGGGTGCTCCTCAGGGGGCGTCGTGGAAGATCACGCCGAGCGCGGTGCGGGTGCCGGCGGTGACGGTCGCGACGCCGTGGCGGAGGCCGACCCGGTGGTGACCGGTGCGGCCGCGGTTGGGGCGCTCGCGGGTGGGGAAGATCACGAACGCGCCGCGGGGCGGGCGCAGGACGTGGGCGCGGCTCTGGGCGCGCGGGCGCTGCTCGAGCAGGACGAACTCGCCGCCTTCGTAGTCGCGGTCGGGGTCGGAGAGGACGGTCAAGACCTGGAAGGGGAAGAAGACCTCGCCGTAGAGGTCCTGGTGGAGGGCGTTCCAGTCGCCGGCGTGGTAGCGGAGCATCAGCGGCGTCGGGCGCTGCTGGCCGGCGGCGCGGCAGCGCTCCAGCAGCTGCTCGTGGCGCTCGGGGAAGGTCGGGTTGTCGCCCGCGAGCAGGCCGGCCCAGCGGTTGGCGATCGGGGCCAGGTGGGCGTAGAAGGCGGTCCGGGCGGCGGCGATCGGGTCGGGCAGCGGGTGGGCGAAGTAGCGGTAGCGGCCGTCGCCGAAGCGGTGGCGGGCCATCTCGACGGTCGAGCGGAAGCGGTCGCTCTCGAACAGGTCGGCGAGCGCGGCGCACTCGTCCTCGGTCAACAGCTCGGGCGTGATCGCGAAGCCGCGCTCGTCGAGCTGGCGGGTCAGGTCGTCCCAGTCGAGGGCGTCGATCCGGGCCCCGACGGGGTGCGTGGTCGTGGCGGAGTCAGTCATCGGTGGTTGGGACGCCGCGGCCGTCCGGAACGTGAGGTCCGGTCGTCGTTATGACGACCTGGAGCAGCGATTCCGTAGGCTCGTGCCGTGACGACGACCGGGACGACGACGGTGGGCGAGGTGCGGGCCGAGCTGGCCGCGCTCGAGGACCCGCGGATCCGCCAGGTCAACGAGCGCCACGGCGACGACCACGGCGTCAACCTGACCAAGCTGCGGGCGCTGGCCAAGCGCCTGAAGACCCAGCACGACCTGGCGCGGGATCTGTGGCGGACCGGCGACAGCGCGGCGCGGCTGGTGGCGATCCTGATCTGCCGCCCGAAGGCGTTCGCCGCCGACGAGCTGGACGCGATGCTGCGCGAGGCGCGGATCCCCAAGGTCCACGACTGGCTGCTGAGCAACGTGGTCAAGAAGGGCCCGCACGCGGAGGAGCTGCGGCAGCGCTGGTTCGACGACGCCGATCCGGTGGTCGCCAGCGCCGGCTGGGCGCTGACGACCGAGCGGGTGGCGCGCGGACGGGCGGAGGGGCTCGATCTGCCCGGGCTGCTGGACCAGATCGGGGCCGAGATGCAGGCGGCGCCGGACCGGCTGCAGTGGGCGATGAACCACTGCCTGGCCCAGATCGGCATCTCGCACCCGGAGCAGCGGGCGCGGGCGATCGCGATCGGCGAGCGGCTGCGGGTGCTCGAGGACTACCCGACGCCGCCGGGCTGCACCTCGCCGTACGCGCCGGTCTGGATCGCCGAGATCGTGCGGCGGCAGGAGGGTTCGGGGTAGCGGGGTCGTCAGTCGGCGGCCGGACGGCGCCCGCGGCGTGGCTCGCGAGTGGTGACGGCGAGCGCCAGGGTCAGGACGAGGGCGGCGCTTTCGAGCGTCGTCGCGAGCAGCGCCGCGGTCAGGGCCAGCTGCGGTCCGGTGGCCTGCGCGGCCCACGCGGCCAGTCCGACGAGCGTCACCAGCAAGGCGACGCCGGCCGCCAGCGCGCAGGCGACGATCGTGAGCAGCAGCGTGAACTCGCCGCCGTCTGATCGTTGCTCGTGCACCGTCGGTCACCCGTCACCGCGTCGGCAGCAGCCGCACGAGCTGGCGGGTGGCCACGAGGTCGCGTCGCAGCGCCCGCAGCGTCGCGAGCCGGCCCGGAGCCGATCGCGACCGCGCGTGGACGACGTCGTTGGCCGCGATCGTCGTCCCGGCGCCGGTCTCGGCGAACGCCCGGACGACCTCGACGGGAAGCCCGTAGCGCCGAGCGTCGGAGGCGACGTCCCGGGTCGCCGGTCGTGAACTGCTGCCGTCGGTGGACATCGGACGCCCGACCCTAGGCGACAGAAACGCCAACGGCTATCCACCAAACGGATGATCGAGGGGGTGAGCCTGACGGTGCCTGCGGTCAGGTGCCCATCGTGCAGGCGCGCATCGAACGACGTCGCGGCGACTCCACAATTGCAAACGTCGCAGTTTATTTTGGGTATGCTGCGGGGCGTCGGGGCCGCTGCCGGGTCAGCGGCGACCCCGAATCGCACCACGATCAAGAGGAAGTCCATGGGACCGTTTCACTCGGTGACGCGGCGGGCGACGCTCGGGATGACAGCGGTGGCGCTGGCGGCCGGACCCGCGGTCACGTCGGCCGACGCGCAGGAGCCCGAGCCGATCACGACTATCGCGCCGTTCGAGATCGACTCGTACGTCAAGCAGGCGAACATCACGCCGGAGGAGGCCCGCTTGCGCCTGGAGGACCAGCGCAAGCTTCCGGCACTCACGGCGGCCGCGAAGCAGCGGCTCGGCGACCGCTACGGCGGCATCTACGTCGACAACGACGCCGACGACCGGATCACGATCGTCACCGCGCCCGGAGACACGGCCTCGGCGAAGCGCGCCGCGCAGGACGCCGCGGGGGAGGCGTTCGCGGACGCGAACCTCCGCCGGCCGGGCGCGGTCGTGGAGGGATCAACGGCGGAGCGTTCTCGCGAAGCGCTGCAGCAGCGGATCGATGAAGATCTGAAGGCGGTCAACCGCAGTGCGCCGGTGACCGTCGACGTTGAGCCTGACGTCAAGACCGGTCGCCTGCGCCTGCTCGTTCCGGTGAACGCGACGCCGGAACAACGAGCGTTCGCTGACGACGCGACGGAGCGTTACGGACTCGCGATCATCCGCGCCCCCAAGACTGCCGCGTTGCAGCGCACCGGGTGCAGCAGCGGCGCGTGGTGCGATCCGCCGCTGCGGGGCGGAATCCGGCTCATCTACGCCGGCGCGGGCAGGTGCAGCAGCGGGTTCGTGGTCCGCAGCCTGTCGGACAACAAGCGCTACCTCTCGACCGCCGGCCATTGCATCTACAGCAGCGGGTTCACGGGCACGTGGAGCACGCATTTCGCTGACGGCAGCAGCCACGACGTCGGCGCGCCGCACAACTGGGCCAACGACGTCGCGATCCTGAAGATCAACAACGTCGCGGGCTGGAGCCCAGGCCCCTACATCCGGATCCAGTCCAACCAGACTTACCGAATCTCGGCCAACGGGTTCAGCTCCGTCGGCATGCGCGTGTGCATGACCGCCGGGTTCACCGACTCCAACTGCGGCACCGTCACCGGCCACTACGCCACCCGCGACGGAACCCCGTCCACGTACCGCGCGAGCTACTGCAACGTGAACGGGGACAGCGGCGGCGCGGTCTTCGCGGACAACACCGCTTTTGGCAGCAATGTCGGGTTCTACCACGCCTGCGACTCGGTTTACCTCGCGTCGCCGGCGTTCGACCCGCTGTTGAACGTCGCGCCGCTGACCTAACGGCGTTCGGCGCCGGCCCAGTGTCATTTCCGGGCCGGCACCGCGACGTCGCGGTGCAGCTGGCTGGTCTTCGCGACCACGCGAATCGTCGTGCCGTGCTGCTCGCGCACGCGCTCGACGAACGCGACCTGCGCCGGCGTGGCCCGCAGCGGCGCCGACGGCAGAGCGACCGTCACGACGCTTCGCCGCACGTCCGGCTCGATGTCGATCGTCGTCTCCGCGTCGCGGTTGACCGCCGCTGCGCCTCGTTCCAGCTCGCGTTGGATCGCGAGCAGCTGACGCTCGGACCGCTCGACCTCGACAACATCCACGAACGCGGCGATCCCGAGGCGCTCCGCGTCCTGCCTGATCGTCGTGCGCGCGGGGGCGGACGCGCGAGCAGTGAGCCCGACCTTGATCCTCGTCCTCTCGATCCAGAGCCCTCCGAACGCGTCCGGGGCCGCACGCCGAGCAGCACTCGCGAGGTCGGGCGCGCGTCCCTGAGCGATGAGCGAGGATCGCGCGGCCGATTCGGAGATCCGAGCATCGCGGGCGAACGACTCGATCTCCTCCCGCGCCGGCCCGTCGCCGCCCAGGATCGACGCGGTCGCGATTCCACCCCCGAGCACCGCCGCGGACGCGGCCACCAGCGCGAGCGCCCGCCGCCGACGCGGACCCTTCCGCTTCGCCAACGAAGGAGAGGGCGCGTGCGGGCGCCACGCCGGGGGCGCGGCCGCAGGCGCGTCGGCATCGGCAAGCGTGCCGAGTCGACGCAGCGCGTCGAGATCCTGGTCGTCGCTGCTCATCATGCTCCGTCCTTCCCCGGTCGAACGCTCGGCGCGATCTCGCGGCGGGCGCGCGCGATCCGCGACTTGATGGTCTCGACGGGCACCCCGAGCGCCACCGCGATCTCGTCGTAGGACAACTCACCCCACGCCAACAGCAGCAGCGCCTCCCGCTCGCCGGCGCGCAGCCGCCGCAACGCCCGCACGAGGTCGGCGTCCACCGTGGTGTCGTGCTGGCCCTCGACGCGCCGCGGCTCCCGGCTCGCGAGCCGCTCGAGCGCTGCGAGGCGGCGCCGCTCGCGACGGCGCTGATCGGCGACGACGTTCGCCGCGATACCGAACAGCCACGGCAACGGCGACGCACCCCGCGGCTCGTAGCGGTCGAACGCCGCATACGCCCTCGCGAAAACCTCGGCCGTCGCTTCCTCGCCGCCGTCAGGACCCAAGCGTCGGTGCACGTAGCGCGCGATCCGCCTGCCGTGCTGCTCGTAGATCTCGTCAAAGGTCAGCGTGAGAACCCCGGTCGCTCGTCGCTGCGTTGCCGGCGCGATGCCCATCACCCCGTATATCGCCGCACGACGCAGACTGGTTCTCTCATCATCGCCGACGCGTCTCGACGAGCCGAAAGGATCGCGGGCGGTCCTCGTCATCACGGACGTTCTCTGCGCTCGATAATCAATATTATGGAAACCAAGCAGTGAGGGACGGGCCTGCCGATCGGTTCTCGCCTGCCGTGCCGCACCGCGGTGGTTGCGATCTGCTGGCGTTGCTTCGGCGCGCTAGTGGCCGGAGGCGTTCCATTCGGCGCGGTTCTGGTCGCGGTGCGAGATCGCGAGGTTCGAGCTGGCCATCAGCTCGAGGTTGTCGAGCATGCAATCCGTGGCGTTGTTGCTGTGCGCGAGGCCGGTGAAATGGCTGAGCTCGTGGCACGCCGTGCCTTTGGCCTGATTCTCGGTCATGGCGAACCGGGTGTTCATCTGCATCCGGCCCTGTCCACCGTGGTAGCGCCAGTTGTAGGCGCGGCCGACGAACGCCTCGGTGTAGTAGGCGTCGACGAGGACCACGTCGGCGCTGCTCGACGATCCGGCGGTCGGGAAGCGCAGCGACCCGTCGTAGATCTCGTGCAGATGGAGCTGTGCGCGGCGGGCGCCGTTCCACCACGCGCTGTTGCCGATCTGGTTCCAGAGCGCGATGTCGCGGTCGTGGTCTTGATGCTGGAAACGGGTGCAGCAGTCGTCTGGCGTGTTGTAGGCGATGTGGCCCTGCGCCGCGGGCTGCGCGGCGACCTGGAGCCCGACGACGATCGAGAGGCCGAGGAGGATCCGCCGGGTCAGGGCGCCGCGCGGATAGGTCATCGGCTGGGGTCCTTCGGGTCGAAGTTGAAGCGCTCGCGCGCCGCCGCTCGAGTGGCGAGCAACGGGTTCGGAGACGCCGTCACCGGTGCGGTGGCGAGCTTGCGATCGGCATCGATCTGCTTCGCGGTCGACGCGAGGTCGTCGATCGAGCCCGACGGGAGGACCGCGGTCCCGGGACGGCCCCCGGCAGGCCCCTCGAGGCGGTCGCCGTCGACCTCGGTGTAGCCACCGGCCCAGGCCGTGTTGTAGGCCCGATCGTCGCCGTCGACGACCTGGTCGCGCTCGGCGAGGAAGAACACGTATCGGCCCCCGGTCTCGAGCCCGAGCGGCGCGCCGTCCTCGGGTTCGAGGACGTAGAGCGTCGGCGCCGCGGGCAGGTCGCGTGCCCAGCCCCCGCGGGTGATCGTCCGCTCGACGTCGAGCGTCACCGCGACCGCCGGCAACGCCGGCGGTGCATCGCCCCCGGGCTGGCTCGGCAGGCCCTCGATGCGAGCACCGTCGCGCACGCTACGGACCGTCGCCACCGCCACGGCATCGCTTCCCGCCACCGCGTCAGCGAGCGTCTTGGGGTGCCAGACCGCCAGGCCACTCCCGTCCGGACCGACGATCCTGATCGTCGCCCCCACCGGGATCCGCGGCGCCAACGACACGGCGGTCGTGGGCGGGGCCGACGCGGCGGGCCTCTCCGCGCCACACCCAGCCGCGGCGCTCACCAACACCGCAGCCGCGATGGCCGTCGCGGCGCCCCGCAGTCGAGTAGTCACGACGCTCTCCTTCTCCAGGTCTTCCGGCACGCTCCCGCTGACGCCGGCGCGCCATCAGGGCCCTTTGGTCGTGCTACGAGGAGCAGGCGCTCCCGTCACACGCTCTTGGTCCCCCGACCCAGAACGACTATTGCATATATTGATGTCTCTTGATGGCGGCACGGCGAGCCCGCCCCCTCACACCACCTGCGCCGCCGCGTGGCCGGACGCCCAGGCCCACTGGAAGTTGAAGCCGCCCAGGTGGCCGGTGACGTCCAGGACCTCGCCGACGAAGTACAGGCCCGGGCTCCGCAGGGACTCCATGGTCTTGGACGAGATCTCGCGGGTGTCGACACCGCCCAGGGTGACCTCGGCGGTCCGGTAGCCCTCGGTACCTGCCGGCACGACCTGCCAGGCCGCCAGCCGGTCGGCGATCTGGTGCAGCTCGGCCGGCGTGTACTGGCGCATCGGCTTGGAGACGAACCAGCGATCGGCGAGCAGGGCGGCCATCTTCCTGGTGAAGACCTCGCCGAGCACCGTCCGCAGCTCGCGGTCGGGGCGCGCGGCCCGTTCGTCCTCGAGCCACTGGCGAGCATCGCGGTCGGGCAGCAGGTCGATCTCGACCGTGTCTCCGAGCTGCCAGAACGAGGAGATCTGGAGGATCGCCGGTCCGCTGAGGCCACGGTGGGTGAAGAGGATGTTCTCCGGGAAGCTCTGGCCGTTGCAGCGCACCACCGCGGCGACCGAGGTGCCCGTCAGCTCGACGCAGAGCGGCTTGAGCTGGTCGGTGATGATGAACGGCACCAGACCGGCGCGGGTCGGCAGCACCTCGTGGCCGAACTGGCGGGCGACGTCGTAGCCGAAGCCGGTCGCGCCGAGCGTCGGGATCGAGAGGCCGCCGGTGGCGATCACCAGCGAGGTGGTGGCCACCGGGCCGATGTCCGTGTCGAGCCGGTATCCGTCCGCCGTCCGCTCGATCCACTGGACGGCCGTGCGCACCCGCAGGTCGACGCCGACCCGCCGGCCCTCCTCGAGCAGCATGTTGAGGATGTCCTTCGACTTGTTGTCGCAGAACAGCTGGCCCAGCTTCTTCTCGTGGTACGGGATCCCGTGCTGGGCCACCATCGCGACGAAGTCCCACGGGGTGTAGCGGGCCAGCGCCGACTTGCAGAAGTGCTCGTTCCGCGAGGCGTAGTTGGCCGGCTCCGCGTACATGTTCGTGAAGTTGCAGCGGCCGCCGCCGGACATGAGGATCTTCTTGCCCGGCTTGTTCGAGCTCTCGATCACCAGCACCTCGCGGCCGCGGCCGGCCGCGGTCAGGGCGCACATCAGGCCGGCGGCCCCTGCGCCGATGATCACCACGTCGGTAGAGCGCACAACACCTCCTCGGGGTCGGCAAACCTACCCGGCGAGGTCCTGCAGCCGCAGCGCGAGCTGCAGCTCGACCGACCGCGACGCGACCGGGTGACCGAGCAGATCCTCGATGCCGCGGATCCGGTAGGCGACGGTCCGGTCGTTGACGCCGAGCATCGCCGCGGCCGCCGTCGCGTTGCACGACGTGCCCAGATAGGCCCGCAGCGTCTCGCGCAGCCGCCGCGAGCGCTCGTCGTCGTGCGTCAGCGGTCCCAGCTCGTCGGCGGCGAACTCCGCGGCGGCCTGCTCGTCGGTCAGCGCCAGGCTCTCGACCACCACATCGCCGTAGCGCGTCACCGGCGCGCGGGTCCGCATCGCCACCGCCTGCGCGCGCGAGGCCTGGCGGTGGGTCCGGCGGAAGCCGTCGATGCCGCGGCCCGGACGCCCGACCGCGATCCGCACGTCGCCGTGCCGCTGGTCGAGGATCGCCGTCCAGTCGGCCGGCCGCAGCTCCACCGCCTCGAGCCAGCCGGAGACCGCGTCGCTGCCGACGACCCCGATCAGCACCCGCCGCGACAGCCGCTCCCCCAGCTCCTGCAGCGCCAGCTCCGGGGCCGTCCCCCACGCCACCAGGCCGAGGTGCGCGCCGTGGACGTCATAACCCAGCTCGCCCGCGTCGTCGTCGGCGCCGGCCAGCACGTCGTGGACCAGCCGCGCCCGCCGCTGCTCGGCGCTGCGGAAGAGGACGGCCCGCTCCGCGCCGTAGGCTTCGCCGACCGCCAGCAGCACCCGGTCGATGTAGCGGAACAGGTAGGCGCTGCCGAGCCGCAGCGCGTCGCGGCGGGCCGCCGGCGACAGCCGCAGGTCCTCCAGCGCGACGACGATCCGCTCCCAGGCGACGGCGTGACCGATCCGGTAGGTCTGCGACAGCGGGCTCAGGTCGATGCCCAGGCGGGCCGCGAGCCGCGCCTCCTGCAGCGCCTCGGGCGGCGTCGCCGGCGACGTGCCCGAACCGGCCCGGACGCCGTCGATCGCGATCCGCAGGTTCGCGAAGCAGCTCCGCCGGCAGTAGGCGGCGAACTCGGGCCCGTGCAGCTCGGCCAGGCCGGGGACCTCGTCGCGCATCCGCTGGGTCATCTCGTCGACCATCGGCTCGAGCTCGCCTTCGAGCATCTGGGCGACGGTCTCGAGCGTGCTCTCGACGGTGGCCATCGGTCGAGCCTACGCCAGGCCGTTCGCGGCCGATTCCGGAGTTCCGGAAGCGCGCCGTCCCGCGGCTGCGGATCTCGCCGAGACGCGCCGCGCCCCGCCGCCCAGGATCCGCGGCATGCCCTCGACCACCCCCACGGCTCGCGCCCAGCTGGCCTTCGCCGCGGCCGCCGTCCGGGCCCAGCTGCGGCAGCTGCCGGCCGCCACTCGCGCCCACCTGCGGGCCCGCCACGGCGCCGATCCGGCCTCGGTCACGCTGGCCGACCCGCCCGACGGCGCGCTGGCCCGCACCGCCCTCGAGCTGGCCCGCGACAGCTCGGCCTCCTGGCTGCTCCACCACAGCCTCCGCTGCTGGCTGTGGGCCGACCTGCTCGCCACCACCACCCGCGAACGCGTCGGCTACGACCCAGAGCTGCTCTACGTCGCCTGCGTGCTCCACGACATCGGGCTCTCCGACGACCACCGCCCGACCGGCCACGCCGCCTGCTTCGCCGTCCACGGCGGCGAGGTCGCCCGGGCGACGGCGCTGGCCGCCGGCGCCGAGGCCGCGTTCGCCCAGCGGATCGCCGACGCGATCGCCGCGCACATGAACGTCCGGGTGCCGCTGGCCACGGGTCCGGAGGCCCACCTGCTGCACGCCGCGGCCCACCTCGACGTCGCCGGCACCCGCGCCGACCAGCTCGACGGCGCCCAGATCCTCGCCGTCCTGCGACGGCACCCGCGCGGCGACTTCGCGCTCCGCTTCGCCGACGCCATGCGCCGCGAGGCGGTCGAGCGACCGGGCTCGCGGGCCGCGGTGCTCTGGCGATCGGGGATGCGGATCGCGATCGCCGCCAATCCCCTCGACCGCTACCGAGACGAGACGCGATGACGACCCCCGCCCCCGAGCCTCCGACCGTCGACGCCGTGGTCGTCGGCGGCGGTCTCTCCGGCCTGACCTGCGCGCTGCGCCTGCAGCAGGCCAGCCGCTCCGTAGTCCTGCTCGAGGCCCGCGACCGCGTCGGCGGCCGGACCCTGAACGCGCCGATCGGCGATGGCCAGATCGTCGAGGTGGGCGGCCAGTGGGCCGGCCCGGCCCACCAGCACGTCGTCGCGCTGGCCGCCGAGGTCGGGATCCGCACCTTCCCCACCCACATCGAGGGCCGGCACCTGTACGCGATCGGCGACCGGGTCAGCGCCTACCGCGGCCACGTCCCCCGGAGGACCCCGATCGGGTTGGTCGACTACCGGCTGGCGCAGGCGCGGCTGGAACGGCTGGCCGCCACCATCGACCTCGCCGCGCCCCAGGACCACCCCCGCGCCGACGCCTGGGACCGCCAGACCGCGCAGACCTGGATCGACCGTCGGATGCGGACCCGCTCCGGCCGCGAGCTGATGCGGCTGGCCGTCAACGCCGTGCTCGCGGCCGAGCCGCGGGAGATGTCGCTGCTGCACTGGCTCTACTACCTGAAGGTCGGGCGCGGGCTGAACGCGCTGATCCGGACCCGCGGCGGCTACCAGCAGGACCGCTTCGTCGGCGGATCGCAGGAGATCGCCGAGCGGGTCGCCGCGCTGCTCGGCGACGCCGTCGTCCGCGCCTCCCCCGTGCGCCGGATCGAGCAGCGCCCGGACGGCGTGCTCGTGACCGGCGATCGCCGGACGGTGCGGGCGGGACGGGTCGTCGTCGCCGTGCCGCCGGCGGTGACCGGCGCGATCGAGTTCGAGCCCGACCTGCCCGGCGGCCGCTACCAGCTGGGCCACCGGATGCACCACGGCGCGGTCACGAAGGTCAACCTCGTCTACTCGCGGCCGTTCTGGCGCGACGCCGGGCTCTCGGGCCACGCCCTGCTGCCGGGCGGCCCGGTGAAGATGACCTTCGACAACTCGCCGCCCGGCGACGGCCGCGGGGTGCTGCTGGCGTTCCTGCTCGCCGACGACGCCCGCCGGCTGCAGGCGGTTCCCGCGGCGGAGCGCCAGGCGCGGGTGATCGAGCAGCTGACCCGCCTCTTCGGACCCGACGCCGGCCGCCCGGACCAGTACCACGAGCATTCGTGGACCGATGAGCGCTGGAGCCACGGCTGCTACTGCGGCTTCTTCCCGCCCGGCGGCTGGACCACCTTCGGCGCGATATTGCGGCAGCCGGCCGGCGCGATCCACTGGGCGGCGGCGGAGACCGCCACCGACGGGTTCGGCTCGATGGACGGCGCGGTCCTCGCGGGCGAGCGCGCCGCCCGCGAGGTCCTCTCCCCTACGCCGTCTTCGGCACGCAGGTGACGTAGGCCCGCAGCACGCGGGTCAGGCCGTTCTCGAGGTTGCGGCCGAGGACCCGCCAGCCGGTCGCGCCGTTGGGGTCGGGCACGGCCGGATCGGGCATCGAGCCGGAGATCAGCAGGTGCAGCGCGCTCGGCTGGTTGTTGTCCTGGAAGTTGGGGATGATCCAGGCCCCGCCGCCGCCGATCGCCTTCTCGTTCGGCCCGCACGAGGCGGTGACGTCGGCCGGGGTGCCGCCGGTCGAGCCGACGATCGGCGCGCTCTCCTTGAACACCATCCGGACCGTGTTGGCCAGGAACGCGGTCTGGTCGCGTCCGTTGAGCTTCTTGGCGTCGTCGGCCGCGGCGGCGGTGGCGGCGCGCTCGGCGCTGCGGGCGAGCGTGACCGGCCCCAGCTTCAGCTCGTCGATCTGGGCGCCGGTCAGCGAGTTGGGCTTGATCCGGTTGGCCGGGATGCTGCCGCGCTTGATCGACGAGCCCTTGACCGCGGCCTGCCCGGTGGCGGCGCCGAGCGTCAGGGACAGCGAGGCGGCGGCGGCGATCGCGGTGATCCGGTGGAGGTTGGTGCGAGACATCGGGGGGTCCTTTCGGGAGCCGGGCGGAGCGGTGTCGATCGGGCGTCCGCCCGGCCTCGCCGAACGCCCGCCGAGAGCGTCGCGCCCGGCGGATGAAGCGCAGATGAACCGCCGGCGCTGCCGCGTCCTTCATCGCCGCTTCATCCGTCGCCGACGACGCTGCCGGCGGACGCTCCAGCGCGGCCGGGAGGGCGTCCCGACGAGACCCCCCGGCCGCAGGAGGCCCCCTGATGTCGAATGTCCTCTCCCGGATCGGCCGCGGTTGGACCGCGCTGCTGATCGCCGTCGTCGCCCTGACCGTGGTCGCGGGCGGCGCCACCGCCGCCAGCCGCTACGTCATCACCAAGCCGTCGCAGATCAAGCCTGCCGTCCGCAAGGCGCTGGCCGGCAAGACCGGCCGCACCGGCGCCACCGGCCCCGCCGGTCCGATCGGTCCGTCGAATGCCTTCGTCGTCGAGAGCGACGCGATCGTCGCCGGCCCGATCAACGGCAGCCAGCGGATCCTGGCGATCCAGGACCTGCCGGCCGGCGACTACCTGATCACGGCCAAGGTCGACGTCACGCGATCGGCGCCGAACGGCATCCACGTCGCCTCCTGCGTGCTGAACGCCGGCGGCGAGACCGACGTCGCCAACGGCCTCGCGCCGGACGCGACGGGCGTCGGCGTCACGCTCGCGACCGAGGTCGCGCGCACCTTCACCGCGGCCGGCAGCGCCAGCGTCAGCTGCTCGATGACGGGCGCGAGCTGGAACGGCTCGCACGCCCGGATGACCGCCCTGAAGGTCGGGGCCGTGACCCCCGCCCCTAGCGCACCCGGACCGTGAACCGTCCCCCGAGCTGCTGGTCGCCGGCGTGGACGGTGACCCGGTAGCGCCCGGGCTTCAACCGCCGGGTCGAGACGCTGCCGCGGCCGTCCTTGCCGCTGAGCTTGGTGCTCAGCGTGCGCGAGGCGGGACCGCGGAAGCGGACCTTCGCCCGCCCGCTGACGTTGCAGCGCAGCTGCAGCTTGCGGCCGCGGCGGACGGTCGACGGGACCGCCCGGCAGGACGGCTGGCGGACGGCGACCGGCAGCTGGTACGAGGCGACGTCGTCGATCACGTAGCGCTGGTAGGCGCAGAGCAGCACCCGCCGGACGCCGCGGCGGACGCTGAACGGGGCCGAGTCGGTCCCCCAGTCGACGTCGAGCGACGCCGGGTCGCGCTGGATCTCCTGCTCGCCGCCCATCACCCAGCCGCTGGAGCCGGCGGTCGCGTTGACGGCGACGTTGATCGACTTCTGCAGCTGCGGGCCGTACCACGGCTCGCACTCGGCGTCGGCCTCGGCGTCCTGGACGTAGAGCCAGAGCCCGTAGCCCGAGAGGAAGGTGTCGTTGGCGTCCTTCCAGTGGGCGTGCCCGGAGAGCTTGACCCGGGCGATCGTGCCGGCGACGAGCGGCTCGTCGACGGTGATCTTCAGCGTGTTCCCCGGATAGGCCTCGGCGGTCAGGGCCCGCGGCTCGGTCGCGGCGGAGGCCGGTCCCGCGCCGGTCGCCGCCGTCGCCACGCCGATCCCCGCCAGGACGACCGTCCAGGCGCGCCGCACACGCATCGAACGCATGTCCGGCAGCCTATCCCCCGCCCCCGGGCCGCGTCGCGGTTCCGGGGACGGGGTGGCGGGTCAGACCGCGGGCAGGCGGACGGTCGCGTCGACCGCCGCGGCCAGCTCGCGGCCCTTGGTCTCGAAGTGGCGGCGGAAGTAGCCGGTGTGCTCGTCGTGCTCGTGGAAGTGGTGCGGGGTCAGCACGGCCGAGAAGACCGGCACGTCGGTCTCCAGCTGGATGCGCATCAGCCCGTCGACCACCGACGAGGCGACGAAGTCGTGGCGGTAGATGCCGCCGTCGACGACCAGCGCGACGGCGGCCACGCCGGCGTACCGCCCGGAGACGGCGCGACGGCGGACCTGGAGCGGGATCTCGAACGCGCCGGGCACCGCCACGACGTCGATCTCGAAGCCGCGCTGCTCCAACTCGGCGGCGGCGGTGGTGACGGCGACGTCGACGATGTCGGCGTGCCAGCGGGCCGCGACGATCGCGATCCGGGAAGCGGTGGGTGACATGGGGTTCTCCTTGCTCGTGTCACCCAGGGCGTGACGACGCGCACGGCGGCCCGTCGCGCTCTCTTCCGTCCGGACTGTGACCGTCGGCTCCGGAATCGCACCGGATCTGCTGACCCACCGCGACCCGACGGACCGCGATGGCGCTCGCGGGCTCGACCGCCCCGGATCCGCCGGGACGACCTCACCGCCGGTGGGGAGTTCCACCCCGCCCTGAGAACGTGGGCGAAGGGTATCGGGCGTTGGGCGAGGCCCGTGCCCCGCTCACCCGTGCAGCGCCAGGTAGGGCGCGAGCGCGAGCAGGACCAGGATCAGCCCCTGCTCCAGCCGCCGGGTCGGCAGCGTGCGGGCGATCTTCCAGCCGATCAGCACGCCGCCCAGCTCGGGCACGCCGACGAGCGCGGCCAGCGGCCAGTCGACGGCGCCCTGGACCACGTAGCCGATCGTCCCGACGCCGGCGATCACCACCGACTGGGCCTGGGCGGCGGCCAGCGCCGACAGCAGCGGGACGCCGATCGCGACCAGCAGCGGCACGGCCAGCATCGGCCCACCGAGGCCGAGCAGGCCGCTGACCACGGCGACCGCGAGCCCGATCGCCGCCAGCAGCGGCAGCGGGTGGCGCGGATGGTGCTCGACCGGCGCCGCCGAACGGCGATCGCGGCGGCGGCGGGACCAGACGAACCCGGCGACGAGCACGGCGAAGGCGCCGAGCAGGATCCCGAACAGCCGCCCGGAGACCTGCGCGTTGACGAGCACCCCGAGCGGCGTGGCGACGACCGCGGCCGCGGCCAGGATCAGCGCGCTGCGACGGGCCGGCGGCTGGCGCAGCTGCCCGGAGCGGCGGTAGGCGGCGGTCCCCAGGGCCCCGGTCGCCACGTGGGTGACGATCGCGGTCCCGGCGACCGTCGCCGGCGGCAGCCCGGTGAAGGCGACGAGGCCGATCGTGGCCAGCACCCCGCCCGGTCCGACGGCGGTGATCCCGATCCCGGCGGCGAGCCCGCAGAGGGCGAGCGCGATCAGTTCCGGCGCGCCGAGCGCGGCCATCGGCGGAGCCCTTTCGTCGCTGGCGACCAGTGCCTGCCCAGCGCCCCGAAAAGCGGCGCTGTGCAGGCAGAAGTCTACGGACTGGCGGTCGCCGGCGCGGTCTCCCGCCGGCCCCGGATCAGGGCCAGTTGCTGATCTGGACGTCGCGCGGGAAGGCGGCGCCGGTGCCGGTCTCGACCAGCTGCTTCATGCTCATCAGGTAGGTCGCCCACTTGGTGCTGCAGTGGGAGAGGAACTCGTTGGCGTCGCTCCAGCCCTCGTGCTTGAAGCGGACGATCGTGTACTCGTCCTCGCGGTCGAGGTCGAAGTGGACGTGGGTCCCGATCCACTCGTCGGGGCCGCGGGTCACCTCCCACTCGATCCGCTCGTTGGGGCGCTGGTCGAGGACCTTCATGTCGAACCCGCCGGCGTCGCCGAAGCGGAACCGGATCGTGCCGCCGGGCTCCGCCTGGCCCTGGGTGTCGCTGGTCCACCAGGCGGCGAGCCCGTCGATGGTGGCCAGCGCGTCGTAGACCTGCTCGCGGCTGGCCGTGGCCCCGATCCGGTGCTGGATGTCAGGCATGGTCTGCTCCTTCGTCGTGGTCGTCGTTGTCGGAGGTGGTGCGCTCGATCGCCTCGGCGATCGCCTTGATCCGCTGCAGCCGGGCGTCCCAGGCGGCGCCGACCGCGGACAGCTGGGCGACGGCCCGCGAGAGCTGGTCGTCGTCGACCCGGTAGCGCCGCTCGCGCCCGACCGCCGCCGCGTGGACGAGGCCGGCGCGGTCGAGCACGCCGAGGTGCTTGGCCACCGCCTGGCGGGTGACCGGCAGCCGGTCGCTGAGGCTGGTGGCGGTGCCGCCGCCGTCGCGCAGCAGCTGGTCGAGCATCCGCCGCCGGGTCGGGTCGCCGACCGCCGACCACAGCTCGTCGTCGATCGCGGCGCTCATGCCGTCGTCACCACCCGGGTCGCGCGCTCGGCGATCCGTGGCAGGAAGCGGTCCCAGCCGATCGCGTGCTGCTGGTAGGTCTCCTCCAGCAGGGCGATCTCCCAGTCGCGCTCGCGGTAGCCGGTCTCGGCGAACCGCAACCGGGTGCCGCCGTCGACCGGCTCGAGGTCGAAGGTGACGAGCAGCGAGTTGGCCGCCGACGCCGCCTCCCCCGCGGCCTGGGTCCAGCGGAAGGCGAACCGTCGCGGCGGGTCGACCTCGACGACCGTGATCGGCACCGTCGAGACCTCGCCCGACGCCGCGTCGGTCCAGGCCAGCGCCCCGGTCGACCCCGGCTCGGGCGTGATCGTCGTCTCGGCGCCCCACCAGCCGCGGATGTGCTCCGGCTGCGAGATCACCGCGAAGACCACCTCCGGCGACGCCGCGATCCGCAGCTCCCGTTCGATCGTTCCCCGGTCCATGTCGATGCCCGCTCCCTTATTCGCAACGTTTGGTTGCGCATCAAGGTAGCGGGTCGGGGCAGGGAGTGCAACCAAAAGTTGCGTGTTGGCGACCGGCGGTCAGGAATCGAGAAGCGCCGGCGGGCGGCCGTGGCTAGCGTGCGGTCCCATGACCGGCGCCCTCCCCCGCTCCCGCGCCCAGCGCCGCCGCGACAGCGAGCGACGGCTGGCCGACGACGTCGACCTGTGGCTGGCCAGCGCGTCGGCCGACGGCCAGCCGTACCTGGTGCCGCTGTCGTTCGACTGGGACGGCGAGACGCTGCTGCTGGCGACCCCCGCCGACAGCCCGACCGGCCGCAACCTGGCCGCCGCCGGCCGCGCCCGGCTGGGCCTCGGACCGACCCGCGACGTGACGATGATCGACGGCGACGTCGAGACGCTGCCGCTCGACGCGCTGCCGGCCGCCCGCGGCGACCGCTTCGCGGCCCGCACCGGCTTCGATCCCCGTACGCTGGCCACGCCGTACCGCTGGTTCCGCGTCACCCCGCGCCGGATCCAGGCCTGGCGCGAGGTGAACGAGCTGGCCGACCGCGAGCTGCTGCGCGACGGCCGCTGGCTGGCCTGACCCGACCCTTCCCCGCGTCCCGCCGAGACCGCACCGGAGACCCGATGAGCAAGGCCCCCGCCCCGCACGCCGCCGACAGCCACGACCTGATCCGCGTCCAGGGCGCACGCGAGAACAACCTCAAGGACGTCAGCGTCGAGCTGCCCAAGCGGCGGCTGACCGCCTTCACCGGGGTCTCCGGATCCGGCAAGAGCTCGCTCGTCTTCGGCACGGTCGCCGCCGAGTCGCAGCGGATGATCAACGAGACCTACAGCGCCTTCGTCCAGGGCTTCATGCCGTCGCTGGCCCGTCCCGACGTCGACCTGCTGGAGGGGCTGACGACGGCGATCGTCGTCGATCAGGAGCGGCTGGGCGCGAACCCGCGCTCGACCGTCGGCACCGTGACCGACGCCAACGCGATGCTGCGGATGCTGTTCAGCCGCCTCGGCGATCCCCACATCGGCTCGTCGCAGGCCTTCTCGTTCAACGTCCCGACCCGCACCGCCAGTGGGGCGATGTCGGTCGACAAGGGCCCCGGCGAGCGGGTCGTCGTCCGCAAGCGGGTCTACCTGGGCGGCATGTGCCCGCGCTGCGAGGGGATGGGCCGGATCTCGGACATCGACCTGACCGCGCTCTACGACGAGTCGAAGTCGCTCAACGAGGGCGCGCTGACCGTGCCCGGCTACAGCATGGACGGCTGGCAGGGCCGGCTCTTCCGCGGCTCGGGGCTCGACCTCGACAAGCCGATCGCGAAGTACACGAAGAAGGAGCGGGAGATCCTGCTCCACAGCGAGCCGATCAAGATCAAGGTCGAGGGGGTCAACCTCACCTACGAGGGCGTGATCCCCAAGATCCAGAAGTCGATGCTGTCGAAGGACCGCGAGGCGCTGCAGCCGCACGTCCGCAAGTTCGTCGACCGCGCGGTCGCCTTCACCACCTGCCCCGACTGCGACGGCACCCGCCTGAGCGAGTCGGCGCGCTCGTCGAAGGTCGGCGGGGCCAACATCGCCGAGCTCTGCGCGATGCAGATCAGCGACCTGGCCGAGTGGATCCGGGCGCTCGACGAGCCGTCGGCCGCGCCGCTGCTGGGTGGGCTCCAGCACCTGCTCGACTCGTTCACCGCGATCGGCCTCGGCTACCTGAGCCTCGACCGGCCGTCGGGCACGCTCTCCGGCGGCGAGGCCCAGCGGGTGAAGATGATCCGCCACCTGGGGTCGTCGCTGACCGATACCACCTACGTCTTCGACGAGCCGACGATCGGGCTCCACCCGCACGACATCGAGCGGATGAACGAGCTGCTGCTGCGGCTGCGCGACAAGGGCAACACGGTGCTGGTGGTCGAGCACAAGCCGGAGGCGATCGCGATCGCCGACCACGTCGTCGACCTCGGTCCCGGGGCCGGCGCGGCCGGCGGCGAGGTGGTCTTCGAGGGCACCGTCGACGGGTTGCGGGCCAGCGGCACCCTGACCGGGCGTCACCTCGACGACCGCGCGACGCTGAAGGACCAGGTCCGGACCGCGACCGAGCAGCTGGAGATCCGCGGCGCCAGCACCCACAACCTGCAGGACGTCGACGTCGACGTGCCGCTGGGGGTGCTGTGCGTGGTGACCGGGGTCGCCGGATCGGGCAAGAGCTCGCTGATCCATGGATCGGTCGCCGGCCGCGACGGCGTGGTGGCGGTCGACCAGGGCGCGATCAAGGGCTCGCGGCGCAGCAACCCCGCCACCTACACCGGGCTGCTGGAGCCGATCCGGAAGGCGTTCGCGAAGGCCAACGGGGTCAAGCCGGCGCTCTTCAGCGCCAACTCCGAGGGCGCCTGCCCGACCTGCAAGGGCGCCGGGGTGATCGTCACCGAGCTCGGCTTCATGGACACCGTCTCGACCCCCTGCGAGGACTGCGAGGGCAAGCGCTTCCAGGCCGAGGTGCTGGAGTACCGGTTCGGCGGCAAGGACATCGCCGAGGTGCTGGCGATGCCGGTCGACGAGGCGGTCGCGTTCTTCGCCGAGGGCGACGGCAAGCTGGCCGCGGCGCACAAGATCGTCCGCCGCCTGGCCGACGTCGGGCTCGGCTACGTCGGGCTCGGGCAGCCGCTGAACACGCTCTCCGGCGGCGAGCGGCAGCGGCTGAAGCTGGCCGTCCACATGGCCGAGAAGGGCGGGATCTACGTCCTCGACGAGCCGACCACCGGCCTCCACCTGGCCGACGTCGAGCAGCTGCTGGGCCTGCTCGACGGGCTGGTCGACGACGGCAAGTCGGTGATCGTGATCGAGCACCACCAGGCGGTGATGGCCCACGCCGACTGGATCATCGACCTCGGGCCCGGCGCCGGCCACGACGGCGGACGGGTGGTCTTCGAGGGCACCCCGGCCGACCTCGTCGGCGACTGGAAGAGGCACGGCTCGCTGACCGGCGAGCACCTGGCCGCCTACGTCGGCGGCTGAGGCAGATCGGCCACCAGCAGGTGGCTGGAGCCGTCGGCCGCCGAGTCGACCGCGACCCGCGCGAAGCCGGCCTCGCGCAGGGCCGCGGCCAGCTCGGCGGGCGGGCGGACGGTGAAGAGGGCGCGGTCGACCTGGTCCATCACCGGGCCGTCGCGGATCCCGATCACCAGCCGCCCGCCGGGCGCCAGCACCCGCCGCAGCTCGGCCAGCGCGGCGGGCAGGTCGGGCCAGAAGTAGACGGTGTTGACGGTCAGGATCCGGTCGACGGCGCCGTCGGCCAGCGGCAGCGGGTCGACCTGCCCCGTGCGCAGGTCGAGCCGGCCGCCGGCGACCGCGTCGGGGTGGCGCCGGCGGGCCGCGGCGACCATCTCCGGCGCGCGGTCGATCGCGACCACGTGGGCGGCCCGCGCCAGCAGCGTCGGCAGCGTGACGCCGCCGCCGAAGCCGAGGTCGAGCACCCGCGAGTCGGCCGCCAGCTCCAGCCGCTCGATCGCGCGCTGGTTGAGGCCGCGGTTGCCGCGGTTCATCAGCGCGGCCACGATCCGCCCGGCCGGGCCCGCGGGGTGCGCCAGCTGGCGGGATACGGCGGCGCGGACGAGCGAGAGCATGGCAATCACTCTAACGCACGTTAGACTGTTCGTCGTGGACCACTGCGATCTGCTCTGCCTCGACCTGGAGACCGCCGAGGGCCTGCGGCGGCGGCTCGACCCGGCGCGGACGGCCGCCCGCGCCGAGCGGCTGAAGCTGCTCGGCGACCCGACGCGGCTGCTGATCGCGGAGGCGCTGGCCGAGGCCGAGCTGTGCGGCTGCGACCTGGGCTGGATCACCGGCCAGAGCGACAAGACCGTCTCGCACCACCTCAAGCGGCTGCGCCAGGCGGGCCTGGTCGAGAGCCGCCGCGAAGGCCGGATCGTGTTCGCGTCGCTGACCCCGGCGGGGCGAGCGCTGCTGGCGGCGGTCGCCGAGGTGCCGCTGCCGTGAGCCGGCCGGTCGAGCTGCCGCTGACGTTCGTCACGGCCCCGGTCGCCGGTCCGGTCGCGGTCGACTCGGGCTGGCTGCGAGCGGCCCGGCGAGCCCGGCAGCTGTCGTGGTTCTCGCTGCTGTGGATGGGAATGGAGGGCGTGGTCGGGCTGCTGGCCGGCGCCCAGGCGGACTCGCTCTCGCTGCTGGTCTGGGGCGCGTCGTCGTTCGTCGAGGGGCTGGCGTCGGTGACGATCATCTGGCGCTTCAGCGGCCGGCGGACCTTCTCCCCCACCAGCGAGCGGACGGCCCAGCGGTGGGTGGCCGGCAGCTTCCTGCTGCTGGTGCCGTACTTCCTCTACGAGGCGTTCGCCAAGCTGCTGGGCGGCGGACCGGCGCACGCCAGCACGGTCGGGATCGCGGTCACCGCGACCGCCGTCGTGCTGATGCCGCTGCTCGGCCGGGCGAAGCTGCGGCTGGCGGTGCGGCTGGACTCGGACGCGACGGCCGGCGAGGGCGTCCAGAACCTGCTCTGCGCCGCCCAGGCCGCGGCGGCGCTGGTGGCGCTGATCGGCGCCGGGGCCGGGCTGGCGTTCGTCGACCCGATCGCGGCGGTGGTGATCTCGGCGATCGCGGTCCGGGAGTGCGTCGGGCTCTGGCGCGGGACGCCCGACGGCTGCTGCGCCGCGACGTCCGCGGAGCGTGGGGCGAACGTCGCACCCCGCGACGGCGCCACTGCCCCATGCGACGTTCACCGTCACGGGCGGGGCTGAACGTCGCACCCCCGGACGGCGGCGCCGCGCCGTGCGACGTTCGCCCCCTCTAGGTCCGTGGCGCGTACATGATCAGGCCGACGCCGGCCAAGCAGACCAGGGCCCCGGCGACGTCCCAGCGGTCGGGCCGGTAGCCGTCCGCGACCATCCCCCAGACCAGCGATCCGGCCACGAAGACCCCGCCGTAGGCGGCCAGGATCCGGCCGAACTCGGCGTCGGGCTGGAGGGTCGCGACGAAGCCGTAGAGCCCGAGCGCGATCACGCCCGCGCCGACCCAGATCAGGCCGCGGTGCTCGCGCACGCCCTGCCAGACGAGCCAGGCACCGCCGATCTCGAGCAGCGCGGCGAGGACGAAGAGGGCGATCGAGCGGCCGGTCACCGTCGGGATCGTAGTGCCGGCTGGTGGCGCCGCCGCGGCTAGGATCGGTCCGTGGAGATCGACCTCTTCGCCTGCGTCGACGTGCGCGACTTCGCGGCCCTGGTACGAGCGGCTGCTCGGTCGCGAGCCGGCCTTCCTCGCCCACGCGACCGAGGCGGTCTGGGAGCTGGCCGAGCACCGCTACCTGGCGGTCGCCGAGGAGCCGGAGCACGCCGGCCACGGGCGGCCGACGGTCTTCGTCGGCGACCTCGACGGGCTGCTGGCCGGGATCGCCGAGCGCGGCCTGGAGCCGAGCACCACCGAGACCTACGCCAACGGCGTTCGGAAGGCGATCTTCCGCGACCCCGACGGCAACCAGATCGGCTTCGGCGGCGGCCCGGGCTAGCGGGGCGGGGCGGGCCGGGGCGGGGCGAACGTCGCACGGCGGCCGTCCGTCCGCCGGCGTGTCACGTTGACCCCTGCCGGTGACGGCGAACGTCGCACGGCTGGCGCCCCGCGCCCGCGGGCCGGGCTAGCGCACCACGTCGTAGATCAGCTTCTGGATCCCGTTCGGATAGGACTCGCTCTCGACCAGGTTCAGCATCTGCTTGTCCTTGTCGCTGTCGCTGAACAGCCGCTTGCCGGCCCCGAGCAGGGTCGGGAAGACGAGCAGGTGGTAGCGGTCGATCAGGGCGGCGTCGGCGAGGTTGCGGTTGAGCGTCGCGCTGCCGTGGATCGAGATCGGCCCGCCCTCGGTCCGCTTCAGCGCCGCGACGTCGTCGAGCGAGCGGAGGATCGTGATCTCGCCCCAGTTCTCGACCAGGTCGTCCTCCTGGAGGGTGGTCGAGACCACGTACTTCGGCATCGCGTTGTAGCGCGGGAACTCCTCGGTCATCGTCGGCCAGACCGGAGCGAACGCCTCGTAGCTGACGCGGCCGATCAGCATCGCGCCGGCCTCCTCCTGCTCACGGCCCTTCAGCTCGTAGGCCTCGGGCCGGAACTCGATGTCCTGGAAGGTCCAGCCGGCGTTGCGGTAGCCCGGCTCCCCGCCGGGCGCCTCGACGACGCCGTCGAGGGACATGAACGAGGTGGCGATCAGGGGGCGCATGGCGGTGGTGCTCCGGGTCGGTGAGGTGGGAAGTCGCGCTTCCCGCGCGCCGCACCCTGTCACAGCGGGCGGGTCGTGCGGAAGCGCTTCGCGGACCAAGACCGCGGGCGGCGGCGGAACTCATCGGTCCCGCGCAGCAGCAGCGGCGTCAGCCACAGCAGCAGGCCCGCCGCCGCGATCGCCGCCCGCAGGCCGACCAGCCCGGCCAGCAGGCCCCAGAGGGCGGTCAGGACGGCGACCGTCGCGTTGCTGGTGGTCGACCAGGCGGCGAGCACGCGGGCCACGCGGCCGTCGTCGACCGCGGCCAGGCGGTGGGCGGCCAGGACCGAGCTGAAGAGGCCGGCGCAGGTGACCAGGCCCAGCTGGACGGCGAGCACCAGCAGCAGGCCGCCCGGCCCGGGGACGACCGCGGCCAGGCCGACCGACCAGAAGGCCCGCCAGGTGCCCGTGCGCCGCAGCACCGTCGCCGTGCCCCAGCGCGCGACCAGCCACGGCGCGAGCCGCGACCCGACCAGCCCGCCGACGCAGGGCGCGCCGAAGGCCAGCGCGTACTGCCAGGGGGCGAACCCGAGCCGCCCCAGCATCAGCACCGCCACCAGCGGCTGAACGGCCAGGATCAGGCCGTTGACGAGGACCGTGTTCAGCAGCAGCGCCCGCAGCGGTGGCCGCCGCAGCAGGAACCGCCAGCCCTCGACCAGCTCGGCCGGCCGCGGGCGCCCGGTCGCGCCGCTCGCGGCGGTCGTCGGCGGGGCCGGCTCTCCGCCCGGGATCGCCCGCAGCGCCGCCGCCGAGAGCAGGTGGCTGACCGCGTTGGCCAGGATCGTCGCCGCCGGCCCCAGCAGCGCGATCGCCGCCCCGCCGAGCGGCGGCCCGACCATCGTCGCCGTCCAGCTCGTCGCCTCCAGCCGGCCGGTCGCGCGGACCAGTTGCGGGGCCGGCACCAGCGCCTTCAGGCAGGCGCCGCTCGCCGCCCGGAAGGCGATGTCGCTCGCCCCCACCACGACCGCCACCGCCACCAGCTGGACCATCGTCAGCCGCCCGAGGGCGACGGCCAGCGGCACCGTCGCCAGGGCCGCGAACCGCAGCAGGTCCATCGCCACCATCACCCGCCGCTTCGGTCGCCGCTCGACCCACGGTCCCAGCGGCACCGCCACCACCGCCGCGACCGCCAGGCCCGCCGCCGCCAGCCCCGAGACCGCCGCCGGGCCCGCGTCGAGCACCAGCACCGCGATCAGGGCGAAGGCGTCGAAGGCCAGCCAGGTGCCGATCGTGCTGACCGCGAAGGCCGCCCACAGCCAGCCGAACGCCGGCCCCAGCGGCGGGGCGGCCGCGCCGCTGCTCCTGCTGTCGATCCACAACCGCACGTTGAACGGTCGCCATCGAATCGCCCCAGCACCGGCGATCCAAGCAACGATCGGCGTCGGCGCACAACGTCTGGTTGTGCACCTAGGCTGCTTCAGTGGACCTGGAGGCCGTCCGGACCGTCGTCGCCGTCGCCGAGAGCGGCCAGTTCCAGCGCGCCGCCGCGGCGCTCTCGCTGACCCAGCAGGCGGTCTCGAAGCGGATCCTCGGGCTCGAGCGCGAGCTCGGCGTGACCCTCTTCCGGCGGACCCCGCAGGGGGCCGTGCCGACGATCGACGGCCAGGCCTTCCTGCCCCACGCCCGCGAGCTGCTGCGGGCCGCCGACCGCGCGCTCGCCGCGGTCCGTCCCGACCGCCGGCCGCTGCGGGTCGACGTCGTCGGGCGGCGGGCCGGCGCCGGGGTGCTGCTGCACGACTTCCACCGCGCGCGGCCGGAGCTGGCGCTCGACGTGGTCGCCCTGATCGCGATCGACGAGGCGCTGACCGCCGTCCGCGACGGCACGATCGACGCCAGCTTCCGGGCCGTGATCGACCCCGCGGCGCTGCCCGCCGACCTGGCGGCGAGCGCCGCCCTCGACGAGCCGCTGGAGCTGCTGACCGGCCCCCGCCACGCGCTCGCCGACGCCGAGGCCGTGACCCCGCACGACCTCCGCGGCCACCGGATCTGGATCCCCGGGATCGTGCCCGGCAGCGAGTGGGGCGCCTACTACGACGCGCTCGGCCAGGCGTTCGGGCTGACGATCGACGGCCTCGGCCCGAACTTCGGCACCGAGCCGCTGCTCGACGCCCTCGCCGACGCGCCCGAGCTGGCGACCCTCGTCGGCCCGCGCTCGCGGCTGCTGTGGCCGGCCGGCCACGACCTGCGCCGGATCCCCGTCCGCAACCCGATGCCGGTCTACCCGCACGCGCTGGTGCGGCGGCGCGACAACCGCCACCCCGGCCTCGACGCGCTGCGCCGCTTCCTGGACGGCGCCCGCGAGCCGCCCCCGGCCGGCGGCGTCTGGCGGCCGGCGGGCTGGGCCTGACGACCGCCGCTACAGCTCGCGCTCGTAGACGAACATCAGCGGGCCGTCCGGCCCGCCCTCGCGACAGCGGAACCCGAGCCGCTCGTAGAGCCGGCGGGCCGCGACGTCGTCCTCGCTGGTGCCGAGGTCGACGTGGTCGGCCCCGCGCGCCCGCGCCCGTTCGAGCGCCGCCTCCATCAGCGCCTGGCCGCGGCCGCCGCCTCGCCGCTCCGGCACCACGTACAGCTCGGCGACGTAGCACTCCTGGGCCGGGCTCCAGATCGACGAGCGGAAGCGGAGCACCACCAGCCCCTCGGGATCGCCGCCGGGGCCGTCGAGCAGCAGCACGTCGGTCGTCCCCTCCGCCAGCAGCTCGCGGATCCGCGCCGCCAGGGTCGGCGGGTCGGGGGTCGGCTCGTCGTACTCGCGGTTGAAGGCGTGGAGCAGCCGGCCGACGGCGTCGGCGTCCCGCTCGTCGGCCAGCCGAACCCCGAACCCGGTCATCGGACGGCGTCCGGTCGCGGCCCGTTGGTGTCGAGGAAGAGCACCGGACCCTCCCCCAGCCGGCCGCTCGCGCGCATGTCGAGCAGCGCCGCCAGCGCCTTGCCGGTGTAGACCGGGTCGAGCGCCAGCCCCTCGCGCTCGCCGGCCAACCGCACCGCCCGGTCGCCCTCCGCGGTCGCGTGGCCGTAGCCGTCCCCCAGCCACTCGCGGACCAGCAGCAGGCCGTCGTCGGCGACCGGGTCGGGGTCGGGGTCGAGGTCGGCCCCGCGGCGGCGCAGCAGCGTCGCCGTCCGCCGGGCCAGGCCCAGCACCGCCCGCTCGTCGAGCCGCAGCTGGTCGTTGACCACCACCCCGACCACTCGCGTCCGCAGGCCGGCGGCGCGCAGCCCGACCACCAGCCCGGCCGCCGTCCCGCCCGATCCGACCGCCGTCACCAGGTGGGCCGGTTCCGGCAGCGCGCCGGCCGCCACCTGCGCCGCCAGCTCGAAGGCGGCGTCGACGTAGCCGAGCGCCCCGACCGGCGACGAGCCGCCCGGCGGCAGCAGGTACGGCGGCCGTCCGCCGCCGGCGTGGCGGGCCAGCAGCGCCGGCAGCCGCAGCAGCACGCCGCGCTTGTCGCGCACGCGGTGGAGCGTCGCCCCCGACCGCTCCAGTCGTCCCAGCTGGGCCCGCACGTGGTCGTCGATCGGCTGGTCGACCAGCACCAGCGCGGTCCGCAGGCCCTGATCGCGAGCGTAGAGCGCCGTCGCCAGCCCCCAGTTCGTGCCCAGCCCGCCGAAGGTCAGGATCGTCCGCCGGCCGCGGCGGCGGGCGTCGGGCAGCAGCCACTCCAGCTTGCGGACCTTGTTGCCGCCCCAGCCGCCGTCGCCGAACGCGCCGTCGTCCTTCAGCCACAGCTCCGGCCCCGGACCGTCCTCCAGCGCCGTCAGCCGCCGGACCGGCGACGGCCGCTCGCCGAGCGCGACGTGCGGCAGGCCGCCGCGGAGGGCGGGGAACCGGGCGTGCAGGTGGGGCTCGGTCATCGCGCCAGTCTCGCGCACCGCCGGCGGGCTCGTTGCGGACCGCCGCCGAGCCCGCGATGATGCCGCCCTGACACGACGTCAAGCGACCAAGGACCCGCCCCGATGGCCTACACCCTCGCCCCGACCGACGAGACGTTCCTCGCCTCGGCCCCCAAGCGCTTCCAGGAGACCTTCGCGATCGCGCGCCCGGCGAGCGAGGTCTGGAACGACCTGACGAAGGACGGCACGCTCGACTGGTGCCGCGCGCTCAGCGGCCTGACCTGGACCTCGCCGCGGCCGTTCGGGGTCGGGACCACCCGCCAGGTGAAGGTCCTCCGCGGGCTGCTGGCGCTCGACGAGCGCTACGTCGTCTGGGAGGAGGGCCGCCGCAAGGCGTTCGTCGGCGTGCGGGCGAACCTGCCGCTGATCAAGCGGATCGCCGAGGACTACGTGGTCGAGCCGGACGGCGAGGGCGCCTGCCGCTTCACCTGGACCGTCGCCGTCGAGCCGACCGCGGTCGGCCGTCCCGGCGGACCGCTCAACGCCGCGATCTTCGCCTCGCTCTTCAAGGACACCCGCCGCCACTACGGCGTCGGCTGAGGCTCGGGCGCCGCCCGCCGCACGTGCTCGACGAAGGCCCGCGCCGCCGGTGACAGGTGGCGGCGCTCGGGCCAGAGCAGGCAGACCGGCAGCCGCAGCGGCGGGTCGATGCTGGCCGCCACCACCGGCGGGCCGTCGCGCTCGGCCAGCGAGCGCGGCAGGATCGCCGTCCCGAAGCCGACGGCGGCCAGGCAGCGGAGGAAGAACGGATCGCCGCTCTCGAGCGTGATCCGCAGCGGGGCGCCGGCGGTCGCCTCCTCCAACGCCCGGCGGACGGCCGAGTCGGCGCGCGGGGTGATCAGCGGCCGGTCGGCCAGCTCGGCCAGCGGCACCGCGCGGTCGGGGTCGCGGTCGGGGTCGCCGCCGCCGGGCGGGAAGACGGCCACCAGCTCCTCCTCGCTCAGCGGGGCGCTGGTGATCCCGTCGGGCAGCGGGCCGGCGACCAGCGCGAAGGCGGCGTCGACCTCGCCCTCGGCCAGGTGCCGCAGCATGTCGCCGGCGGTGCCCTCGCGGACCACCATGTCGATCCCGGGATGGGCGCCGCTGAAGCCGGTCAGCAGCCGCGGGACGTCGAGCTCGCCGGCCGGCAGCATCGCCCCGATCGTCAGCCGGCCGCGGATCAGGCCCTGGAGGGCGTCGATCTCCGCCCGGCCGGCCTCGACCTCGTCGAGCACGCGGCGGGCGCGGGCGGCCAGCGCCGCCCCCGCCTCGGTCGGCACCACGCTGCGGCTGGTGCGGGCGAAGAGCGGGGCGCCCAGCTCGGCCTCCAGCCGCCGGATCTGGTGCGAGAGCGCCGACTGGGCGACGTGCAGCTCCTCCGCCGCGCGGGTGAAGTGGCGGTGGCGGGCGACCGCCTCCAGGTAGCGCAGCTGGCGCAGCTCCACGGTCGACCGATCGTAGTTCGAGATCGATCCGGTGACAACTAGATCTTGCTTCGATCGAAGTCGCGGCCCATCATCGACTCCATGCTCCGCCTCCGCCGCACGCCGTCCGCCGCGCCGCCGATCGGCCAGCCGGTCGTGCTGCGGCGCGACCGTCCCGGCGACGTCGACGCCCTCCAGCGGCTGGCCGAGCGCGACGCCCGCTGGCCGCCGCCCGGGCCGCTGCTGGTCGCCGAGCGCGAGGGCCGGATCGAGGCCGCGCTCTCGCTGACCAGCGGCGAGGCGATCGCCGACCCCTTCCAGCCGACCGGCCCGCTGGTCGAGCTGCTGCGCTGCCACGCCGCGGGCCAGCGCCGTGCGCGGCCCGTCGCCCCGGCCGCCCCCGCCGCCTGCGGCCGACCGGGCCTGGGGACCACGTGAGCCCCGCCGTCCACGTCCGCCGCCAGCCGCGGCCCGGCGACCTCGACGCGATCGTCGCCCACCACGAGCGGGCCTACGTCGCCGAGCACGGCGTCGACCGGGTCTTCGTCGAGCGGGTGGCCGAGGCGGTCGAGCGGGCCCGCGCCGACGGCTTCCCGCGGGCGACCGAGGGCCTCTGGATCGTCGAGCGCGACGGCCGCCACGCCGGCAGCGTCGCCGTCACCGACGAGGGCGACGGGCTGGCGATGCTGCGCTGGGTGCTGCTCGACCCGGCCGTCCGCGGCGACGGGCTCGGCCGGCGTCTGATCGGCGAGGCGGTCGCCGCCGGCCGCGCGGCCGGCCAGCGGCGGATCGCGCTCGAGACCTTCGGCGCCCTGACCACCGCCGGAGCGATCTACCGCGGGCTCGGCTTCGCCGTCGTGCGGTCGACCACCGGCCCCCGCTGGGGCCTGCCGTCGGTCACCTACCAGCGCTACGAGCTGGACCTGGCCGCGGCCCCCGTCGCCGCCGGCCACGGGCCCGGCTGAGCGCCGCCCGCGACCGCCGGAACCGGACGATCGGCCGTCGGCACGGTGCATCGAGGCGGCGACCCATAGGCTGTCGCTCGTGAACTGGACGATCGACATCCCGGCGGACTCGCTGCCCGATCTGCCACCGCTGCCGCCGGCGCTGCGGACCGCGCTCGACGAGGCCCTCGCGCGGCCCGCGCTGCAGCAACCCGCCTGGCCCGATCCCGGGTACACGGAGAAGGTCCGGCGGCTGCTGGAGGCGGTCCCGCCGGTGACCGTCACCGCCGAGGTCGACCGGCTCCAGGAGCGGCTCGGCGCCGTCGCCCGCGGCGAGGCGTTCCTGCTCCAGGGCGGCGACTGCGCCGAGACCTTCGTCGACAACACCGAGGCCCACCTGCGCGGCACGATCCGGACGCTGCTGCAGATGGCGGTCGTCCTGACCTACGGCACCTCGATGCCGGTCGTCAAGCTGGCCCGGATCGCCGGCCAGTACGCCAAGCCGCGCAGCTCCGACGTCGACGCGCTCGGGCTGCCCTCGTACCGCGGCGACATGGTCAACGCGCTCGAGCCGACCGCCGACGGCCGCCGTCCCGACCCGGTCCGGATGCTGCGGGCCTACGCCAACGCCTCGGCGGCGATGAACCTGACCCGCGCGATCACCGGCGCCGGCTACTCGGACCTGCACCACGTGCACGAGTGGAACATGGACTTCGTGGCCCAGTCGCGGGCCGGCGTCCGCTACGAGCGGGTGGCGCAGGAGATCGACCGCAGCCTCCGTTTCATGGACGCCTGCGGGGTCGACGACAGCTCGCTCAAGAGCACCGAGCTGTACGCCAGCCACGAGCTGCTGGTGCTCGACTACGAGCGGGCGCTGCTGCGGCTGGAGGGCGACCGGCTCTACAACCTCTCCGCCCACCAGCAGTGGATCGGCGAGCGGACCCGCCAGATCGACGGCGCCCACGTCGCCTTCGCCGCCCTCACCGCCAACCCAACCGGCGTCAAGCTGGGGCCGAAGACCAGCCCCGACGACGCCGTCGCGCTGCTGCGGGCGCTCGACCCGAACAAGGTCGACGGCCGCGTCTGCCTCGTCGCGCGGATGGGCAACGACAAGGTCCGCGACGCGCTGCCGCCGATCGTCGAGGCGGTCCGCGACTCCGGCCACACGGTGGTCTGGCAGTGCGACCCGATGCACGGCAACACCGAGGAGTCGCCGACCGGCCACAAGACCCGCCACTTCGACCGCGTGGTCGACGAGGTCAAGGGCTTCTTCGAGGTCCACCGGGCGCTCGGTACCCACCCCGGCGGGATCCACGTCGAGCACACCGGCGAGGACGTCACCGAGTGCCTCGGCGGCGCCCAGGAGATCTCGCACGAGCAGCTCGGCTCGCGCTACGAGACCGCCTGCGACCCGCGGCTCAACACCCAGCAGTCGCTCGAGCTGTCGTTCCTGGCCGCCGAGATGCTGCAGGCGAACTAGTCGCGGGCGGCATCGGCCACCAGCGCCACCAGCGCCCGCACGTCGGCCTCGGTCGCGTGCGGGTTGAGCAGCGTCAGCTTCAGCCAGCGGCGGCCGGGACCGGCACCGGGGATCTCGGTCCGGCCGATCACCGCCCGGCCCTCGCGCAGCAGCCGCCGGCGGACCGTCGCGCAGCGCTCGTCGCGGGCGACCGGATCGGCGATCGCCGGCCGCAGCAGCACCGTCGAGAGGGTCGGAGGCGCCCGCACCTCCAGCCCCGCCTCGCTCGCGACCTCGGCGGCGACGGCGGCCAGCTCGTGGCAGCGCTCGACCAGCCGCCCGAGCCCGTCGCGGCCGAGCGCCCGCAGCGTCACCAGCAGCTTGAAGGCGTCCGGCCGGCGGGTGGTCCGCAGCGAGCGGCCGAGCCGGTCCTCGTAGCCGGCGGCGGTGTCGTCGAGCGCGTTCAGGTACGCCACCTGGCGGTCGAGCGGGGCCATCGCCGCGCGGTCGCGGACCAGCAGCACGCCGGCCGCGACCGGCTGCCAGCCGAGCTTGTGGGCGTCGAGCGAGAGCGAGTCGGCGGCGGCGATCCCGTCCAGCAGCGGCGCCAGCCGCGGCGAGAAGAGCGCCCCGCCGCCGTAGGCCGCGTCGACGTGCAGCCAGGCGCCGTGGGCGGCTGCGACCCGCGCGATCGCGGCCAGCGGGTCGATCGCGCCGAGGTCGGTGGTGCCGGCGGTCGCCACCACCGCCCAGGCGGCCTCGGGCTCGGCGGCCAGGAGCCGCTCCAGCCCGTCGACCGGCAGCCGGCCGTCGGCCCCGACCGCGACCGTCGCGACCGCGTCCTCGCCGATCCCCAGCACCTGCGCGGCCCGCTGGACCGAGAAGTGGGCCAGCTCCGAGCAGGCGATCCGCAGCGGCCGCGGGGCGGCGTGCTCGCGAGCCAGCAGCAGCGCGGTCAGCGTCGAGGCGGTGCCGCCGGTGGTCATCGTGCCGCCGGCGCGGTCGCGGTCGAAGCCGACCAGCGTCGCCAGCGCGGCGATCAGCTCGTCCTCGACGGCCAGCGAGGAGGGGCCCTGGTCCCACGAGTCGAGCGACGGGTTGAGGACCGACACCGCCAGATCGGCGGCGACCGCGACCGCCAGCGGCGGGCAGTGCAGGTGGGCGGCGCAGCGCGGATCGGCCGGGTCGCTGTGGCCGGCGGCCAGCAGCTCGGCCAGCTCGCCGAGCGCGCGCTCGGCACCGATCCCGGTCGCGGGCAGCGGCCCGTCGGCGCCCGACCAGGCGGCCAGTGCGGCGGCGGGCGCGCCCGGCGGC